>JADLAP010000064.1 GCA_020848195.1 Phycisphaeraceae bacterium | reverse complement strand
GCGGCCTGGAATCGACGGATCCGGTGAAGACGACGCCGGCGTCGAAGCTGGTGGATGCGGGCCGGTTTCTGGACCGCGGGGACGCGCAGTGCGGCTTGCAGAAGGCGTTGGACGCGCTGGGGCCTGGGGGTGGCGTGGTGACGATTCCACCGGGGCGGTATCTGATGCGGGCGGGATTGACGCTGCCCAGTCGGGTGACGTTGCGATCGACCGGAGGCGGCGTGACGCTGGTGGCGTCGAAGCCGGAGCTGGCGCATCTGATGATCAGCGCGCGGGCCGGGGCGGACACGGTGGAGGTCGATGATCCAGCCGTGTTCCGCGTGGGCGACGCGGTGTCGATCCGCGACGCGAAGATGGGGCCTTGGGAAGCGACGACGACGACGGTGCAGTCGATCCGGAGCCAGTCTTTGTGGCTTTCGCGGCCGTTGGCGCGGGACTGCAATTCCAACGATGATGCGGTGGTGATCCACCAGTTCGCCATGATTTCCGCGATCCGTCATCGGTCGGTGACGATCGAAGGCATCGGGATCGAAGGTTCAGGCGACGGCTGGCCCGGCTCCGGGGAGCCGGGGTCGCAGGCGCACGGCGGTGCGGTGCTGCTGCTGGAGTGCGAGGATTCGGCGGTGTCGCAGTGCCGGGTGGACGGCTGGCCGGGGGACGGCATCAGCGTGCAGGGCGGCCGGGACGTGACGGTGCGTGACTGCGCCATTCGCGGCAACCTGGGCCATGGCGTGCATCTGAGCCTGGGCGCGAAACGGCTGACGCTGCGGGGCAACCGGGCGCTGCACAATGCGGGCGACGGTCTGTTCGCCGGCGAACGCGTGCGCGACAGCCTGGTGGAAGCCTGCGTGTTGGCGGGTAATGCCGGGTGCGGCATCGGCGGGATCGAGGATCAGGCGATGACGCTGGCGCTGAATCAATGTCACGACAACGGCCGGCACGGCATCGAGATTCGCGGCGGCAGCGGACACGTGGCGACGGGCAACACGTGCCGCGACAACGGTCGCGCTTTGCGCGCCGACGCCCCGGCGGCGGGCATTCTGCTCCGTGACACCGCCCGTTCGCTGGTGCACGCCAACCAGTGCATCAGCGATGCGACGCCAGCCTGTCAGCGATGGGGCATTCGTGAAGAGGATTCATGCGAGGGCAATGTGATCGAACAGAACATCTGCGCCCGGTGCGAACTGTCGCGTCGCCGCGGCTCCGCGGACGCCCCGGCTGCGCCGGCGGCGGAGTCGGCGTCGCCGGCGAGGTCCCGTTTCCGCCGAGGCCTGGAGGACTTTTGACGTGCCGGACGACAGCTACGAACTACGCGCCTTTTCCGCGAAACACTTTCCGCAACTGGCTGATCGCAAGCAGCGCGAACATGCCGGCGAACAGCGGCTGAAGGAGATGTTCTTTGGCGATCGCAAGGATGGCTTGTACGTGGAAGTGGGAGCCAACGACCCGGTGCGGTCGTCGCAGACGTGGCACCTTGAACGGCAGGGCTGGAAGGGACTGCTGGTGGAGCCGATTCCCGATCTGTGCGAGGAGCTTCGGCGTCAGCGACCGGGTTCGCGGGTGATCGAAGCCGCGTGCGGCGCGCCGGACCAGCGTGGTCAGGCCGCATTTCATGTCGGCGTGGACAGCGGCCAGTCCACCCTGGTTCCCGGAGCCGCCAACACGGGCATAGACTTTTCCCGCACCGTCACGGTCCAAGTCAAAACCCTCGACGACATTCTGGAAGAAGCGGGCATCGACCGGCCGGACTTCCTGTCCATCGACGTGGAAGGCCTGCAATGGCAGGTACTGCAGGGACTGACCCTTCGCCGCCACGGCCCGACGCTGCTGCTGATCGAGGACCATCTCCACGACCTGCGCACCCACCGGCATCTGCTTCGCCATGGCTACCGTCTGGTCAAACGGACGGGTTTGAACAACTGGTATGTGCCCGCTGGGACGCCGTTTAACCTGACCACGGCCGGGGAACGGCTGAAGCTCTGGCGGAAAGTCTGGCTCGGAACCCCCTGGCGAGGCTGGCGGCATCGGCGACGTGCCAGCATCCGTTGAACGTTCTCACGCGGAACCAACAATTCGTCGCATTGGCCTCTTGCGGACTTCAGGTACAATACCTTTGCTGTCCGCTAGGGCGTCCCATGACAACTGACCGGGGTCCGTGGTCATGGGGCTGGACGAACTGACCTACGTCAGATGAGACACTATGACTACGGCCCAGATTCCCAGCGAACTGACCTCGCCTCCGTTCAGTCTGCATCCCAAGGCGAGTACGCCGCTGCGCCAATGGCTGATGCGTTGCGCGTGTCCGCCGGTGGAGGCGGCTCTGGGACTCAGCCGGCTCAACGAGTTGTACCGTCTGGCCACCACGCCCGGCGATGATCGTCACTTCTCCGAACGCGCGCTGGAAGTTCTCGGTGCTCGGATTGAAGTCGATCCCCGGCAACTGGACAACATTCCCAAAGAAGGCCCGCTGGTCGTCGCGGCCAACCATCCCTTCGGCGGCATCGAAGGTCTGGCCATGGCGGCCCTGCTCCGCCGCGTCCGTCCCGACGTGAAGCTCATGGCCAACTACCTGCTGGCCTGCATCCCCGATCTGCGGGATGTCTTCTTCTTCGTCGATCCTTTCGGCGGACCGGCGGCGATGAGACGGAACCTCGCCTCCATCCGGGCTGCGCTCCAGTGGGTCGAGGATGGCCACGTGCTTGGCGTCTTCCCCGCCGGCGAAGTGGCGCACTGGAACATGACCCGCGGCACCGTCGCCGATCCGCCGTGGAGCAGCACCATCGGCCGCATCATCCAGCGCACGCAGTGCGCCGTGACTCCGCTCTTCTTCGCCGGCCGAAACAGCAACCTCTTCCAGCTCATGGGCATGATCCACCCGCGCCTGCGCACGGTCATGCTGCCCTGGGAAATGATCCGTCACGGCAGCCGCGGCTCGATGCAGATTCAGGTCGGTTCGGCAATTCCCTACCAGCGCCTTCGCCGCCTCGAATCCGCCGAACAGATCACCAGCTACCTGCGCGTCCGCACGTATCTGCTCAAGCCCGAAGTCTCGCCCGCCGCCGTCAGCGCCATGGAGTCCGGCACCACGCAGGCCGCCGCCCGGCGCGATCCCGTCTCGCCCGTCGCCGGGGCCAAGCTCATCGATCCGGTCTCCCGCGATCTGCTGGCGGAAGATGTCCACTCCCTGCAGCCGACCCAGATGCTCTCCCGCAACGGCGGCATGGCGGTCTACGTCGCCCGCGCCTATCAGATGCCCAACCTGATGCGCGAAATCGGCCGGCTACGCGAACTGTCCTATCGCCAGGTCGGCGAAGGCACGGGACTCGCCCTCGACCTCGATCGCTTCGATCCGCAATACCTGCACCTGTTCGTGTGGAAAGAGGACGACGCCCAGATCGTCGGCGCGTACCGCATGGGCCCGACGGATGAAATCCTCCCCGTCTCCGGCCGGCAGGGGCTGTACACCTCCTCCCTCTTCCATTACCGGGGCCAGTTGCTCAAGCAGATCAGCCCCGGCCTGGAAATGGGGCGATCCTTCGTCCATCCCGACTACCAGACCAGCTACTCGCCTCTGATGCTGCTCTGGAAGGGCATCGGCGGCTTCCTCGCCCAGAACCCGCGATACCGCTACCTCTTCGGCCCCGTCAGCATCAGCGCCGAGTATTCCTCCGTTTCCCGCACGCTGCTGATGGCGTTCCTTCGACTCAACCGCTACCTGCCCGACCTTGCCCGGCAGATCATCGCCCGCAATCCGCCTCGGTTCCGTCCGCCGCGCGATTGGGATCCCCAGGACTTTTCCACCATCGCCGGCGACCTCGACGAAGTCAGCCGCGTCGTCAGCGACCTGGAACTCGATCGCAAGCCCATGCCCGTGCTGCTCAGGCAATACCTCAAGCTCAACGGCCAGATCCTCGGCTTCAACGTCGATCCCCAGTTCGGCGGCGTGCTCGACGCCCTCATCCTCGTCGATGTCCCCAAAATCGACCCCCGCGTCCGCGGCAAGTACATGGGCAGGGAATCCAGCGAACAGTACATGACCCATTACCCGCATGTCGTGACGGGATGATCGTCAACCTCCTTCTCAGCCGCGGGCGAACCGCCCGCGCGTCCGCTCGCAGGGGGCAATGACCGAATGTCCAAGTCCGAATGATGAATGACGGGATGCGCGGGCAGTTTGTCCGCGGCTGGAAATAAGCCTGTGGTTTCGGCGCGTCCCGTCATTCGTCATTCGGATTTTGACATTCGGTCATTTGCTCCACGGGTTCATTTCCCCTGCGTCGCCGCGACGATCTCGCTATGCTGTTGTCCCTATGAACAGCAAGCTACAAGGCATTTTCACTCCGCATATGGTTCCCTTGGACGTTCAGGGCCGGATCGACGAGGACGAACTGCGCCGCTACGTGCAGTGGCTGATCGACCGCGGCGTGCATGGCCTGTACCCCAACGGCTCCACGGGCGAGTTCACGCGATTCTCTCCGCAGGAGCGGCGTCGGATCGTGCAGATCGTCTGTCAGCAGGCCGGCGGACAGGTTCCCGTCCTGGCCGGCGCAGCCGAGGCGAACATCGAGCAGACCCTCGAAGCCTGCCGCGCCTATGCCGACTACGGCGCCCGCGCGGTGGCCATCGTCAGTCCGTTCTACTACAAGCTCAGCCCCGAATCCGTCTACGCCTACTTCCGCCAGATCGGCCAGCAGTCGCCCATTGACGTGACGCTTTACAACATCCCCATGTTCGCCTCACCCATCGATGTGCCGACGATCACCCGCCTGGCGGAGTTCGACCGCATCATCGGCATCAAGGACAGCTCCGGCGATCTGGCGTTCATGATGCGGATGATCGCGGCGATCCGTCCCCGCAGGCCCGACTTCGTGTTCCTCACCGGCTGGGAAGCGGTGCTGGTTCCCATGCTCATCATGGGCGTCGACGGCGGCACCCACGCCACCAGCGGCGTCGTGCCCGAACTGACGCGGAAGCTGTACGACCTGACCCGGGCGGGCCAGCTCGATCAGGCGGTTCGCTTGCAGTATCGCCTGCTGGAGCTGTTCGATGCGATGCTCTATTCCGCCGATTTCCCCGAAGGCTTCCGCGCGGCGGTGGACCTGCGGGGCATCCGGCTGGGCGCGTCCCGTCAGCCGCTGACCGAAAAACAGCAGTTGGATCGGGACAATCTGTCCCGGAAACTGCAGTGCATCCTGGCCGACTTCGGCGTCGCCGATCAGCCGGTGGGCGGCTGCCCCGTTCGCGGTCAGGACGCCGGCCTGACGGTCAGCGAACAGGACCGCATCGCGCGGCTGACCCAGGGCGTGCTGAATCAACTTCGGGAGCGAGGCCTGCTGTGACGCAACCGACCGGACCCCGCGAAGCAATCCCAGCCATCGGCGTGATGGAAATCAGCGCCTTAGGCTCGGCCATGGCGGCGCTGGATGCCGCGGGCAAGGCCGCCGAGTTTCGCGTGCTGCAGGCGGAACTCAACGACTACTACGGATTCTGCGTGAAGATCACGGGCAAGCCGGCGGATTTGCGGATCGCGCTGGATGTCGCCGCCGCCACCGCCCAAAAGCTGCACGCACCCTGCGTGACGCGGGTGATCGACGCGCCGGCGAGGGAGGCCATGCCCGGCATCCTTTCATCGGCGGAAACGTCTCCGCTGATCCAGCAACCCCTGGTGTTCAACCCCCAAACGCATGAAACAGGAGCGACCGACATGAGCGCTTCAGCGCCATTTGCCATCGGACTGATCGAAACCCAGGGCTTCACCGCGGTGATCGAGGCGATTGACACGGCGTGCAAAGCCGCCGACGTGGAAGTGATCGGCAAGGAAAAACTCGGCGGAGGCTACATTTCCGTGATCGTCAAAGGCGACGTCGCGGCGGTCAACGCGGCCGTGGCAGCGGGCAAGGAGAAGGTCGAAGGCCTGGGCAAACTCATCGCCGCCCATGTCATTGCCCGTCCGAGTGCAGCCGTGCTGTCCCTGTTGCCGAAGTACGAGTGTCGGGACGGTGTCTTTTGTCATCCTCGTAATAACCTGGGCCAACCCCGGTTGGCGATGAACCATGCTCAGAATGCTGACTGATCGATGCCGCGGCAGCTTCGGCCGCGCCCTGATGACTGCGGCGGTGCTGCTGGCGCAGGTTGTCCTTGTTCGCGCGGATGTGGATACCCAGGCCCGCGCGCTCGTCCGGTCCACCGATCTGCGGCAGACCCAGTACAGCCTTTTCGCCCGCGAGGTGCTCACCAGCGACGACCTGATGGGCGTGGAAGCCGACGAAGCCCTCGCCCCCGCGAGCAACATGAAGGTGCTGACCTCCACCGCCGCCATCCGCTTCCTCGGCGCGGACTTCATGTTTCGCACCGACCTGCGCCTGATCGACGGCGAACACGGCCAGACACTGGCCATCATCGGCGACGGCGATCCGTCCCTCGGCGATCCTAAACTCCTCGAACAGCACGGCATGAGCGTCGAAGACCTCATTCAGAGCTGGGTCAAGGCGGTGCGGGATGCCGGCGTGAAGAAACTCGACGCCATCCTCGTCGACGACCGCGTCTTCGACGACGCCTTCATTCACGCTTCCTGGCCCACCGATCAGCTTCACTACTGGTACTGCGCCGAAGTGGCCGGGCTGACCTTTCACGACAACTGTCTGGACATTTACCCCCGCCCCACCTCCAGCCGTTTGGCGCCGGAACTGAGGATCAGCCCCGATGTGCCCTTCCTCCGCGTCAGCAACCGCGGCGTCACCGGCAACTCTGATTCCTTCTGGGTTTCCCGCGATCCCGGCACCAACGACCTGACCTTCCGCGGCACGGTCCAGAACGCCCGCGTCAAGCCGGTCAGCGTCACCATCCATGATCCGTCGATGCTGCTGGGCCGCATCATTCAGGATCGGCTCAAGCGCGTGGGCATCGAGGCCGGCCAGGTGGATCGGCCGAAGCAGGATCAAACGCTTGCTCCAGGCCGGTTGATCCATCAGATCAAAACCGCGCTGCCGCTGGTCGTGGCCCGGTGCAACAAGGACTCACAGAATCTCTTCGCCGAGTGCCTGTTCAAGCGTATGGGCCGCAAGGTCACCGGCGCGCCGGGAAGCTGGGAAAACGGGGCGGCGGCGCTGCGCATGTTCCTCCATGAAAAGCTCGGCGCTCGCGGTGCCAGCGTCGTCATCGCCGACGGCAGCGGCATGAGCCGCGACAACCGCGTCTCCGCACGGCTCATGGTCGATCTGCTCTCGGCCGTGTGGCTCGATCCCAAAATTCAGCCCACCTTCCTCCAGTCCCTCTCCATCGGCGGCGAAGACGGAACCCTCCAGCTCCGCCTGCGCAAGGGACTCAAGGGCAAGGTCTACGGCAAGAGCGGCTATATCGACGGCGTCAGCGCGCTCTCCGGCTATCTCGTACTCGAACCCGACGACGACGATGCCGCCACGCAACCCAACTCCGCTGCGTCCAAACCCGCCACCAGGCCCACGACCCGAGTCGTCGCCTTCAGCTTCCTTTTCAACGGCTTCAAACCGCCCATCTACGCCGGAACCCTCAAGCAGCTTCAGGACAAACTCGTCCGCCTGCTCGACCAGGAAATCGCCTCCGACCGCTGACCCCCCTTCGGAAGTTTCCCCCGGACATCCGCCGCTTGCGGCGTCGCGGAACCATCCGGTTTTCCGTGGATTTCACACCGCGTTCGACATGTCGTACCGCCTGCGGATGCGATCCGTTTCCGCCTCGATGGTTTCGCTGGTTTCCTCGCAGTCGCGCAGCACCAGCCGCGCCAGCGCTACCGCGGCCTCGGCTTCCTCGTAGCACGCCTCGTCGGCTCCGACCTGGATCAGTTCCGCACGGTCGCCGATGTACCGGGCGCGGACGAAGACTTTCATCTCGGCGTTCATGCGACGCGCGGCCGCGATCAGCGTGGCGCGGTTGTCCGCGTGGGGCAGCGTAATCACCAGATGCGTCGCGCGAGCCACGGCGTGGCCGATCACTTCAATGTTGTACGCGTCGCCGTAGATCGCCTTGCGCCCCTGTCGCGTCAGATTCTGGATCGTGTCCATGTTCAGATCGACCACCACCGTGTCCATCCCCCGGTTGCGCAGCAGTTCATCCACCGTCCGGCCCACGGGACCGTAGCCGAGAATCACCGCCAACGATTGTTCCGAAGACGCAACCGATTCCCGCACCCGCTGGTTGATGGCCCGGCCTTTCTTCTCCGCCCGGCGGCTGAGCAGATGCCACAGCCACGGCCGGCGATGGAGTATCGACTCGATCCCCGGCATCGCGCGAAACAGCAGCGGATTAAGCGTGATCGAAAGGATCGCGCACGCCACCAGGACGTTGTGCCCCGCATCGCCGAGCAGGCCGTGCTGGCGCGCCAGGCCGGAGAGGATGAACGAGAATTCGCCGATCTGCGCCAATCCCAGCGCGACGACCAACGCCGTGCGGACCGGATAGCCCACGATCGCCACGAGCGCCATCGCCGCCAGCGGTTTGCCGATCATCACCACCGCCAGACACGCCAGCGTCAGCCACGGCTCGCGCACGACGAACATCGGGTCGAACAACATGCCCACCGAGGTGAAGAACAGCACGGCGAACGCGTCGCGCAGCGGCATGGCGTCGGCGGCGGCCTGCTGTGAAATCGACGACTGGCCCACCACCATCCCCGCCAGGAATGCCCCCAGCGCCATCGACGCGCCGAACAGGTACGCCGAGCCTGCCGCCACCGTGATCGCCATCATCAGCACCGTCAGCGTGAACAGTTCCCGCGAGCGAAGCCGGGTGACCTGCACCATGATCCACGGCACGATCTTCGCTCCGCCCCAGAGGATGATGCCGACCATCGCCGCCAGCTTCGCCAGGGCGATCCCCAGCGCCCACGCCAGCGATCCCATGCTTCCGGCCGTCAATGGATCGGACGCCGCGCCGAGGCTCGGAATCAGCACCAGGACGATCACGGTCAGCAGGTCTTCCACGATCAGCCAGCCCACTGCCACATGCCCGTGCGTGGTGTCGAACAGGCGGTTGTCCATCAGGACGCGCATCAGCACGACCGTGCTGGCCACCGACATGGCCATGCCCAGCACGAGTCCCGATTTGGTGGGCCATCCGAACGCCGCCGCCACTACCAGGGCCAGCAGCGTGGCGATCACACTTTGGCCGATCGCGCCGGGAATCGCCACGTTCCGCACCGCCAGCAGATCCTTGAGATGAAAGTGCAACCCCACGCCGAACATCAGCAGAATGACGCCGATTTCCGCCAGTTGATTCGCCAGTTGCACGTCGGCGACGATTCCCGGCGTGTGCGGTGAAATCACCACGCCCGCCAGCAGATAACCCACGATCGGCGACAGCTTCAGCTTCTGCGTGATCAGCCCCAGCAGCCACGCGGTGGTAAACGCCATCGCCAGCGTCGAAATCAGCGGAAGATCGTGCATGAACTTTCCCGTGTCGTAAATCGTCGCACTGTGTCCTGACGTGGCATTCTAGCGAAGCATCATCGCATCCCGTCGCTTGTGGCGTCGCGGAACGTTTCCCCATCCGATTCGCATATGATCTGGCGATAATCACAGCCGCGAGGAAAGCGCGATCCCCATGTGCGGACGCTACACGCTGGTCTCCGATCTCAATCGCCTGATCCGCGAGTTTGGCATCACCGGCCAGATGCCGCGGCTGGAGCCAAGATACAACATCGCGCCTTCGCAGCCTGTGCCGGTGGTGCTGATGGGCGAGGATCGAACAATTTCCTTGCGGCTGATGCGGTGGGGCCTCGTGCCGCACTGGTCCAAGGACGTGACGATGGGCAACCGGCTGATCAACGCGCGGATCGAAACCGTGTTCGACAAGCCGGCCTACCGCGATCCGATGCAGTATCGCCGCTGCGTGCTGCCCGCGGACGGGTTCTATGAATGGCGGGACAGCCGGCCGCACCATGTCGCCCGCAAGACCGGCCGCATGATCGCGTTGGCCGGCGTGTGGGACCACTGGCAGGACGAACACGGCAACGAACTGGAGACCTGTGCCGTGCTGACCACCGCCTCGACGGGTTTGCTGCAACGGATTCATCCGCGCATGCCGGTGATGCTCGATCCCGCCGCCACCGCCGGCTGGCTGACTGCGCCCTCCGGCCGCGATGCGCTGGACTACATCCACCGTCAGCCCGCGTTGGACGACCTGCATGGCTTTTTCGTCAGCACGCGGGTCAATGCTCCCACGGCGGACGGTCCTTCGCTGATCGAACCCGACGACCTGGGGCCGATGTCGCTGTTTGAATAAACGGGGATTTCACCGGGAAACGCTACAGTATCGCAACCCGCGCGACGCGGGGCGAAAGGCGATGACATGGCGACGAAGCATGAGTTGTTGAGCGACGCAGCCCAACGGGCGTTGCGGTATCTCGATGATCTGGACAGCCGGGCGGTGTATCCGGATGATCACGCGATACGACAGCTTGCGGAATTGCGCAAGCCGTTGCCGGACGATCCGCAGCCGCCGGCCGAGACGCTGGAACTGCTGGATCGCGTCGGCAGCCCGGCCACGGTGGCTTCAACCGGGGGCCGCTACTTTGGCTTTGTCATCGGCTCGTCGTTGCCGGTGACGGTGGCGGCCAACTGGCTGGCGGCGGCATGGGGCCAGAATGCCGGCATGAGAGCCTCTTCACCCATCAGCGCGACATTGGAAGATGTGGCGCTGACATGGCTGGTGGACCTGCTGGGTTTACCCAAAGGAACTGGAGGCGGATTCGTCACCGGCGCGACGATGGCGAACTTCACCGCCCTGGCGGCGGCAAGGCGGACGCTGCTGCTTCGCGCGGGATGGGATGGCGAGGAACAAGGTCTGTTCGACGCACCGCCTTTGCGCGTGGTGGTGGGTGAGGAAGCGCATGTCAGCGTGCTCAAGGCTGTGGCCATGCTGGGGCTTGGTCGAGGTCGTGTCTTGCGCGTGCCTGTGGATGGTCAGGGTCGCATCCAGCCCGACGCGATGCCTCCGCTGGATGACCGAACCATCGTGTGCCTTCAGGCGGGCAACGTGAACACCGGGGCGTTCGATCCCGCCACGGACATTTGTCCGGCGGCTAAGCAGGCCGGTGCGTGGGTCCACGTGGATGGCGCGTTCGGCCTGTGGGCCGCCGCTTCGCCGCGACATGCCCACCTGATGCATGGATACGCGGATGCGGATTCGTGGGCCACCGACGCGCACAAGTGGCTCAACGTCCCCTACGACAGCGGCCTGGTCTTTTGCCGCAATGCGGAGCATCTGCGCGGCGCGATGGCGATGTCGGCGGCGTATCTCGTCACGGATCAGCAGCGTGAGCCGTCGCACTTTACGCCTGAGCTTTCGCGGCGAAGCCGGGGCGTGGAAGTCTGGGCCGCCCTGCGCACGCTGGGACGTCGCGGCATCGCGGACATGATTGACCGCCACATCCGGCACGCCCAACGCTTCGCCGAGGGATTGCGCCACGCGGGCTTCGATGTGCTCAACGACGTGGCGCTCAACCAGGTGCTGGTTTCGTTCGGCGATGACCGGACGACGCGCCAGGTCATCGCCGAAGTGCAGCGAGAAGGCACATGCTGGTGCGGCGGCACGCAATGGCGCGGCCGCGCCGCCATGCGTATCAGCGTGTCGTCGTGGTCCACCACCGAAGCCGACGTGGAACGCAGCCTGGACGCCATGCTCCGCGCGGCCCGCAACGTGTGCGATCAGTCTTCATCACAAGCCGATGCGTACTCGTTCTGACTCAGCCGTCCGGTATTCAGACTACGGAACCTTCACAAGAATCAAGCGATCCACCGAAACATGATTAACGGCGGCGGGATCTTCGCCGCCGTAGGCCGGGCCGTCGAAACGCAGGGAGACGTAAATGTCCCAGGCCTGGTCGGAATGCAGCGCGTCGTAGTAGGAATTCAGGGTGAAGCCGATGGTCCAGGATTTGGAAATCCAGACGTTGCAGCGTTCATTGAGCGCGGCCCGGCCTATTTTGTGCAGTTGGTATTTCCCGGGAAGGATGTCCTTTTTCTCAATCTGTCCGTTGATCACGAACGCCTTGCGCGTTTCGTCATCGAAGCCGAGGGTCAAGGGCAGTTCACCTTCGGTGGGTCTGCCGATGCAGATGGACGCGGCGGCCTGGGGATCGGTGGCAAGCTTCGCATCCAGGCAGAAACCGCCCATGTCGGGAAGGATCTGACGGATCCGATCCTGGGGAATGTCCGACAGGGATGCGGGCAGAGGCTTCGGCGGGGTCATGTTCAGTCGGGGTTCGAGGAAGATGTGGAGGGTTTGGAGATTGGAATCGAAGACGCCGGGGTTTTTGCGCAGCCGCAGGGTCTGGGTGTAGATGTCGGTATATCTCTTGGCGATGTCCTGTCGGGTTGCACCGGCGACGCGATCGCTGTCTTGCTGGTTCCAGCAGGTCAGCGTGGCGCAGTCGAGGCTCATGCGGGCCTGGCGGACGCGGCGAAGAAGAATGGGATCGCCGGCAACCGTAGACTCGGCATGATCGAAAACTGTCTGCATCTGAGCGAGAAACGCCGGGGTCAGGAATCGGTACTGCGAGGGGTCGGGTGACCAGCTCATGGTTGTGGTCATGGCGTGGGTGGCCTGTTCCAGGGCGCCAATGTACTGGCGGATGTCCGCCGCCGCCGGGCCGTAAAAGTGGTCGGTGAAATCATGGATCAGCGCGTTCATATCCTGATCCGGATTCCACATCATTTTGGTGATGATCCATGTCTGCATGTCAGCCAGCAGGTGCGAGTCCGTCACGCCGACATCGTTCTGCACGAAGAAGCCTTCGACGCCCAGTTGCTTGAATAGGCGGAAATCCGTCACAAGGTTGGCTTGATTGCCGATGGGCAGCCACCCGTTGCCGCTGTAGGGATTGACGTAGTACCACACCCACACATGCTTGCAGACCGCACACCATGCCTTGAGGTCCGCCAGGGTTTGTGCGTTGGATGGATGCATGAAAGATGCCGCGAAGTTTTTGTCGATGGGCGCGAAGACAACGGCGAAATTATCCGGCAGCGCTCGGCCTTTCGGCGGCGTCTGCGTCTGCGACTGGCGATATCCCAGTGTGGATATCCACGCCTTGGGGTATTTCTCTTTCACGACGTTGCAGAGTTCCACGAGATAATCGAACAGCGGCGCGCCCGGCGTGCCGTCGCGCTGGACCATCGCCTGACACCGCGGACACTCGCAGAACTCCTTGGGCACATCCATCGCGGAAATCGAGTAAAAACCCGTTCCACCGTGTTCGCCGATCACTTTCATGATGTTGTTCGTCATCTCGCTGCGCATCTCGGCATTGGAGAAGCAGAGCTGGTGCGTGGCCACGCGCTTGCCATCGATCAACGACAGATATTCCGGATGTTCCTTGAGCAACCGTTCGCCGGTGATCTTGTTGGATTCATGGGAATGCTCAAGACTTGGATTCATGTAGTGGAACAAGGAGTGACAGCCGGGCCCTGTGTATGCCCAGTCCGAACCGCCGACGCTGTCATTGAGGAAATGGACGGAGTCCCATGCGCCATTGACGCGGTTGCCGAGGAAATAGTTTTGGCGATCCTGGTTGTTTTGGAGCGTATAAAGGATGTAAATATCGCGGTTGCGAAACGCGGGTGTTTCCCGGCGATCCAGACGCCCCAGTTCAAGGGTGGGCGATGCCGGCACGTGTTTCTCGCCATACATGCTCAACCAGCGGCAACCGAGGTCCTGTTCAAGGAAGCTGTTCACTGCATAGATCGTGCCGCGAGGCCGGCCTCCGACCAGAAGCAGATCGGCGCCGTGCGTACGGACGATCAGGCCATCCGTTCCCAGACTCTCCAGCTCCTTGGCGTTCAGCACAGCCTGGCTCAGGCGGTTCTGCCCCACGATGATGCGCTGCCCGGCAGGAGCTTGGTCGTCGGTGACGATCGGGTACGTCGCGCCGGTGATACGATGCAGGTAATCCGCCAGCCGCTGGCCAGCGTATTTCTCCGGCTCCGGGGCGTCCTGACCAATAATGATCGTGTAGGCGGTGGCCCCCTGCTGGCTCAGATGAATCACAGGTGCCTGCTGGGCGCTGACACGCGGATGACAGGCCCCCAGAGCCATCGCCACAACACCAAGCCCAAGCCCAAACCATCCGGAAAGCCGCAGAGTACAAGTTGTGGCATGAGACATTCGCAATCCTTTCGTATCTGTCGTTGAAAACCCGCCGGATCGCCTGTGTTGTCCATTTCTCCCACAGCGATTCCGTCACGGAAACCCGTTCGATAGTTGCTGGAGGTTGGTTGATTCGTAAGGAAGTTCACACGGACGATAGTTCCGCGCAGATTGGGATCATGGAGCCTTCACGAGAATCACGCGGTCAGCCGAAACGCGGTTGACGGCGGCGGAATCGTTGCCGCCGTAGGCCGGGCCGTCGAAACGCAGGGAGACGTAAATGTCCCAGGCCTGGTCGGGTTGCAGCGAGTTGTAGTACTGATTGAGCGAGAAATTGATGTACCAGCTCGTGGAAACCCACACCATGCAGCGTTCGTTGAGCGTGGTCCGGCCGAGTTTGTATAAACGGTACTCGCCGCTGACGATGTCCTGTTTCTCGATCTTGCTGTTGATGACAAAGGCGTGGCGCGTGGAGTCGAAATAGCCGAAGAGGAAGGGCAATTCGCCTTCGGTGGGGCGTGTGACGCAGATGGACGCGGCCGCGAGCGGGTCGGTCGTCACCTTCGCATCGACGCAGAAACCGGCAGTATCCGGCAGAACCTGGCGAATGCGGTCCTCGGGAATCCCGGCCAGTTCCGCGGGCAGCGGCTTGGGTTTCGCCATCAGCAGCCGAGGCTGGATGAAGTCGTCGAGTTGCTTGATGCTGGCTTCATAAAGTCCCGGATTTTTTCGCAGCTTGACGGTCTGGGCGAAGATGTCGGCGTATCGCCGGGCGATCTCGTGCTTGTCCGCTCCGCTGATGCGTTCGACGCCGAGGTTGTTCCAGTAAGCCAGCGTGGCGCAGTCGAGGCTCATGCGTGCCTGCCGGACGCGTCGAAGGAACGTGGGATCGCCGGATGCCGCGGACTCGGCCCGGTCAAATATTCCTTGCGTCCGGGCGAGAAAGGCCGGCGTCAGGTAATGGAACTGGGTCGGGTTTGGCGACATGAGCATCGTCGCCTTCATGGCGCGGGTGGCCTGTTCGAGGTCGCTGATGTACTGACGCATTTCAGGCGCCGCCGGGCCGTAGAAATGGTCCGTGAAATCCTGAATCAGCGCGGCCTGGTCCTGATTCGGGTTCCACATCAACTTGGCGAACAGCCACATCTGCAGGTCCGCCAGCAGGTGCGAGTCGCTGACGCCGACGTCCTGCTGGATGAAGAAGCCTTCGACGCCGAGTTGCGCATACAGCCGGAAATCCTCGACGGTATTGGTCAGATTGCCGATCGGCAGCCAGCCGTTGCACGCGCCGTAGGGGTTGGCGTAGTGCCAGATCCACACATGCTTCGAGAGTGAGCACCACGCTTTGAGGTCGGCCAGGGCGACGGCGTTGGAGGGATGCGTCAGCGAAGCGGCAAAGTTCCGGTCCACCGGCGGGAAAATGGCGATCAGGTTGTCCGGCATCCGCCGGCCGGCCGCCGGCTTCTGCGTCTGGCATTCACGATACGCCAGCGTGGAAATCCACGCCTGGGGGTATTTCTCCTTGACGGTCCCGCAGAGTTCCACGAGGTAATCGATCAGCGGCGCGCCGGGCGTGCCGTCGCGCTGGATCATCGCCTGGCACGGCGGGCATTGGCAGAAGTCGCCCGGCACATCCAGAGCGGAAACGGAGTAAACCCCCGTGCCGCCGCGCCGGCCCATCTCCTTGAGGATGTTGTTCGTCAGCGTGCTTCGCAGCTCTGAATTGCTGAAGCAGAGCTGATGCGTCGTCACCCGTTGTCCGCCGATCAGGGAGAGGAAGTCCGGATGTTCCTTGAGCGTGCGTTCGGCGATGACCTTGTTGTTGGGGCCGGAGTGTTCAAGGTTGGGGTCCAGCCAGTAGAAAAATGTGTGACAGGCGGGTTGCTGATACAGCCGGGACGAACTGCCGACGCGATCGCCGAGGAACCGCTCGTTCCATGCGCCATTGAAGCGGTTGCCGACGAAGAAATTCTGCCGGTCGCGGTTGTCGGCGAGATAGTAGAAGACGTAAATATCGCGGTTGAGGAAGGTAGGCGTCTCCCGGCGATCAAGACGGCCCAGCTCGATCGTGGGCAACGCAGGGACATGTTCCTCGCCATACATGTTCAACCAGCGGCAGCCGAGGTCCTGTTCCAGGAAGCTGTTGACGGCGTAAATCGTTCCGCGCGGCCGGCCTCCGACCAGAAGCAGATCAGTGCCGTGCGTGCGGACGATCAGACCATCCGTGCCCAGGCTGTCCAGTTCCTTCGCGGTCAGCACAGCCTGGCTCAGCCGGCTCTGCCCGACAAGGATGCGATGCTCTGCCGGGGCCTGGTCCTCAGCAATGATCGGAAATGTCGCGCCGGTGATCCGGTGCAGATACTCCGCCAGACGCTCGGCAGCGTACCGCTCCGGTTCCGGGGCGTCCTGACCCGTGACGATCACGTAGGATGTGACCCCCTGACGACTCAGTTGCATCGCTGGACCCGGATTGGATGCAACGTGCGGATGACAGGCGCTCATGACGATGGCCAACAGCCCCATCCAACCCAAACGTCGCATGGCGAATCTGACATTCAACATACCTGTAATACCTTTTTAGATAATAAGATATTGATGCTATAAGCCGGTGTATTTTACTGTTTCGCCCTTGTTTTCAACGCGGTGGGCGCGTGTCGGACGATTCGTTGCCAGGATGACTTTTTTTCGCAATCTCAGCATCCGGCGGATTGCGTTTCACATCAAAATACTGTATTATTTGTCTGTAAAGAACAAAGCATAACAAATGAAACTTGACTTATCAATAGAAACTGCCGACCCGGTTCATCTGCAGATTGAACGCTTTCTGCGGCAGCAGATTCAGACCGGTGAAGTCGCGCCCGGGGCGCGGCTGCCGACGACCGGCGAGTTGGCGCGGCGGTGGCGGGTGGATCGCAGCGCGATTCAGCGGGCAATCAAACCGCTGGTGGCGCAGGGACTGATCGAGCGCAGCCGCAAACGCGGCACATTCGTCAAGCCGTCAGCCCGCAAGGCATTGGTGGCGGTGCTGTTCGGCCCCAATTTGTCGGACGAATCCGCGCATTTCTATCGTGCCCTGCTCGCCGCTATTCGGTCACAGTCCACGGAACATCAGTGGGACTGTCGGCTGTACGACGGCCTGAACTATGCCAACAAGCCTGAGCATCCGCATCAGGAACAGACGCTGCGCAATCTGCGGGCCGACGTGCCGCATCACGACTTCAAAGGCTTCATCCATGTGGCGCTGCGGTGGGAGCTGACGCAGGCCTTGGAGAAGGAACACGCGCCGGCTCCGGTGACGCGGTGGAACCCGGACCGCGCGGAAACCGACCTTCTCTTCGACAGTCACCAATTCTCGCGGCGGAGCGTGGCCTATCTGATGGAGATGGGCCGGCGAAGGCTGGCGTATGTGCAGCCGGTGATTCAGCCGGACTTGATCGGATACAAGCCGGGCATGGATGGATTTCTGGATGCGACACGGGAAATGAATCTGCCTCAGTCCCAGGTGATCGAGGTGCCGTACACCAAGGCGGGCGAGCATTTCGAGGCGGACATCCAGACAGGCATGGCGAAGGCGATTCAGCAGTGGCGGGCATCGGCGGAGGGATTGCCCGACGCGCTGATCGTGGGCGACGACGTGGCCATGAGGGGCGTGGCGATGGCGCTGCTCGAGGCCGGCATCACGGCGAAGGACCTGCCGGTGGTGACCATGGCCAACGAAGGCGTTCGTCTGCACTATGGCATGCCCGTGACGAAGTATGAATATTCGACCCGTGACGCGGCCGTCGTCATGTTGGACTTGTTGTGGAAGCGCATTCTCGGCGAGCCGTTGCCTGCGTTGCCGATCGTGCTTCAGGGCACGATTCGGACGTCCGATGAAATACGGTAATCCTGGAGATCCTTTTGGGAGACGACAATGAACTCACTCCATGCCATGCGGGTTCGTGGACAGAACCGGATCAAGGCGGGATTCACCATCATTGAGCTTCTCGTGGTGATTTCCATCATTGCGATGCTGATCGCGATTCTCCTGCCGGCGTTGCAGGGGGCACGGGAGCGAGGCCGGGCCATCGTCTGCGCCAACCACCTCAAGCAACTGGGTGTGGCGGAGCAGTTGTATGTGAACAACAACAAGGACTGGCTAAGCCCGACCCACTCCACGGGTGCCTTGGAGGGTATTTGGTATTACCTGCTGCTGCGGACGTTTGCCGACGACTATGGCGACTCGACGCGGCTGCTGGTCTGCCCTTCGGAAGGTCAACCCTATCCCGGTCCTGACGCCTGGCACCAACCCTACTGGAATCCGAAGGACCTGTATCTGCTGGCGTACGGCCGACCGGACTGGCTGGGCTTTTACGATTACTTGGGCGGAGCGCAAGGCTGGCAGTTGCACTTTGCATATGGCTTCCGTCGCGCGACGCAGATCGCACGCCCGAACCGATGCGCGACGGTTTTGGACCACCACGCCTTGAGCTACAAGGCCGCCATCCAGCAGGTGGGCTTTGGTTCGCTGCTGGGCCAGGATCCATGGGCCGGCGTCCCCGGCCCCGCCTATCGCCACATCGGCGGCGCCAACGTCCTGATGTTCGACGGCCACGCCACCACCTTCAATCCCGACAGCCCCATCGCCTTGTATACCTGGGACGAATCGTTCAAATAACCTCGCCGGGTTGTTCCAACTTCCTTTGTTCGCTAATTCCTCACCCCCCCGAACCCTTTAGCGCCGACCCGCCTGGGAATCCATTTTCCTATCGGTTTTCGTGTCGGTTCGAGAAAGAACCTTCCCATGAAAATGAGAAACAGAGGTTTTCCAAAGGTCTCAATTCAGCATGGCATCGCGGCCGCACTATGGATCGTGATCGTGTCGGTTCAATCTGCCATGGCCGTTTCGCCGACGTCTACTGAGTTTGCCGATGCACGGAAGTGGGTGGCTATGAAATTCGAAAACGGCCTGGAAAACAAGGCATCGAGTTCCTTCTTCTCCTTCACTTACGATGGCAAGCCGGCGGCGGAGTTGTTGGCTACGTGGAAATTCAAGCGTGCGAGCCGTCCGCTTGACAACCAACGGACGGAACACACGATTGTCTACGCCGATCCGAAGACGGGTCTTGAGCTTCGTTGTGTTGGCATCGAGTACCGAGACTTTCCCGTGGTGGAATGGATGTTGTACTTTAAGAATACCGGCGATAAGGACACGCCGATCTTGTCGGACATTCTGCCTCTGGACGAGCAATTCGATCAAGGCGCCGGTGCCCACTACGTACTGAACCACAACAACGGCGATGTCCATAAAACCGACATCGGCAACTATGTGCCGTTGCGGACCGAACTCGTTCCCGGCAAGGAAGTTCAGTTTGCGGGGGAAAAGGGCTTACCGACGCAAGGAGCCATGCCCTATTTCAACATTGAATGGGGCGGCAAGGGCCTGATTGTGGTCCTGGGCTGGCCGGGGCAGTGGTCCGCGCGATTCACTTGCGACAACGCCGGCGGCATCAGGCTGCGCGCGGGTCAGCAATTCACTCACTTCCGTTTGCATCCGGGCGAAGAGGTTCCCAGTCCCCGGGTCGTCCTTTTGAGGTGGGAAGGTGACACTGTGCGAGGCCAAAACGTGTGGCGGCGATGGATGATCGCCCACAACATGCCGCGGCCGAACGGCGAGTCTCTTAAACCCACCCTGTCGGCAATGAATTCCGTAGCTCTCGACTACACGGGAATGACCTCGGACAACCAGCTTCAGTGGATCGACAGGTGTCTCGAAGAGAAACTTCCCATCGACCGTTGGTGGGTGGACGCCGGATGGTATCAAGTGCCCAAAGGCTCACCCTGGTGGACCTACGGCACGTGGGAAGTGGACAAAACGCGTTTCCCCGAGGGTCTTAAACCAACTATGGACTACGCACACGCCAAAGGACTGGGGACAGTGCTTTGGTTTTGCCCGGAATCGGTTCGGCCAGGGACGGAACTCCATACGAACCATAAAGACTGGCTACTTGGCGGAGGCCTGTTGAACCTGGGCAACCCCGATGCTTACAACTGGCTGGTCGAACACGTGGACCGATACATCACGGAACTCAAACTGGACGTTTATCGCAACGACAATGATATTAATCCGCTGGATGTGTGGCTTGCCGCCGATGCTCCCGATCGCCAGGGCATCTGCGAAATCCGGCATGTCACGGGCTTCCTCGCCTTCTACGACGAGCTTCTGAAAAGGCATCGGAATCTGCTGATCGACAACTGTTGCGCGGGCGGAAGGCGGAATGACATCGAGACGCTGCGCCGTTCGGTACCACTGTGGAGAAGCGACCATTGGGGGGAACCCACCGAGATGCAGTGCCAGACCTATGGCCTGGCCTCCTGGCTCCCGTACTTTGGTCACTGCGGAGGGCAGTTCGATACCTATGTCTTCCGCAGCAATATGTGCCCGAGTGTAGTCCTTGTCCAGGATCTGGTAAGCAAGAATCAGGACTTTGAAACTCTGCGGCGCAACATCGATCAATGGCGGCGTATGGCCCCGAATTTTCTTGGCGACTACTATCCCCTGACACCGTACAGCCGCGCCGCAAATGCTTGGATGGCCTGGCAATTCGATCGCCCCGAGCTCGGCGAGGGAGTCGTGCAGGCGTTCCGTCGCCCCGAGTGCCCCCAGGATTCTCTCCAACTTCGTCTCCAGGGACTCGAACCCGAAGAAATCTATGAAGTGAAGAACTTTGACGAAAAAGAGACCGTTTCCATGAGTGGAAAAGAACTCATGTCGAACGGACTGACGGTGACCTTGCACGGCAAACCCGCCGCGGCGTTGATTACCTACCAAAAGAAGAAGTAAAGGATTGCTTGTGACCGGAGCCTGCGACCATGGCCAATGACGGCATTCATCTACACTACGGCATACCCGTTGCCAGTACGAATGCTCCGCCGACGCCTTTGCCCGCGATATGCTGGAGTTGGTGTGAAAGCGCATTCTCGGCGAGCCATTGCCGGCTTTGATGATCGTTATTCAAGGCACAATACGACCACCTGTTTGACTACGGATCCACAGAACATCACACAGGAGACGACGATGAACACACTTCAGGCATCTCTGACTCGTGGACAGAACCGGATCAAGGCGGGATTCACCATCATTGAGCTTCTCGTGGTGATTTCCATCATTGCGCTGCTCATCGCGATTCTCCTGCCGGCGTTGCAGGGGGCACGGGAGCGAGGCCGGGCCATCGTCTGCGCCAACCATCTCAAGCAACTGGGTGTGGCGGAGCAGTTGTATGTGAACAACAACAAGGACTGGATCTGTCCGACCGATTCCACCGGTGGCCTGGAGGGATTCTGGTACTGCCTGCTGCTCAAGACGTTTGCCGACGACTATGGTGATCCGACGCGGCTGCTGGTCTGCCCCACGGAAGGACTGCCCTATCCCGGTCCTGATGCCGTGATCAATCCGTACTGGGGACCGGCGGACTTGTATCTGGTGGCATATGGCCGGCCGGACTGGCTGGGCTACGGTGCATACGGCAGTTGGGCGGCGGGTTGGCAGTTGCATCCCACGTATGGCTTCCGCCGCGCCACAAAGATTGCGCGTCCGAACCGGTGTGCCACGGTGCTGGACCACCACGCCGTGCACTACAAAGCCGCCATCCAGCAGGCAGGCTGGGGCGCGCTGCTGGGCGGCTCGCCGGGCTACGGCGGACCCGCATGGCGACACATGGGTGGCTCCAACGTCCTGATGTTCGACGGCCACGCCACCACCTTCAATCCCGACAGCCCCATCGCCCAGTACACGTGGGACGAATCGTTCAAATAATCTGCCGACTGGTTCCCTGTCTGATACTTTGTTCATGAAATGCACTCCTTGGACCGCCATCCGCAAAGGGCGTTCGTATGTCGCTCTGTCCGTCCGATGTCGCCTTGAACCCGTATCTTCCCTGGCTCGATGGGATCGTCGAACAATTTATCCGGCGCGATCCTGAAGCCATCGCCCGGGAGAAATGGTCGGGCCAGATTCTGCACTGGGACGACGACAACGAATGGCAATACCGCGACATGGGGGGGTTCCTGTATGCCGCGGCCGTGGTCCATACGATGCCTTCCAGCCGGTGGTACGGCAGCGAGGAAACGCGGCGCTACTGCTTCGGCATGGCTCAGCGCCTCGTCGATGCCGCCAGGGATGACCGCTGGTTCCACCTCGATCCCCGCAAGGGCGACGGCAACATCGACCGCTATGTGCTGCTGGACCTGATGTGCGCGTTCCAGGTGCTTCGTGCTGAAATGGATGGCGAACTGGCGGATCGCGTGCTTCAGACCATCCGTCGCACGATGCGGGTGCAGATGGAAGAGTTCGGCCGGTCGAACAAGGATGATCAGCCGTATCCCAATATGGACGTCATCTACGCCCTGATCATGATCCTTGGTCATAAACTGACCGGCGTTGATGCGTGCAAATGCGAAGCCGACCGCTTTCTGAACATCCTCGAACGGGGTCAATTTCCCGACGGCGCATGGACCTATTTCCACGGCACGAATGAATGCCCGGTCTATCACAGCGGCACATTGCTCACCCTCGCCATGCTCTGGGACATCAGCCGCGATTCCCGCGTCTGGCGCATGATCGAGCGCAGCATTCCCTACTATCCCCGTCTGGTCAGCCTGGAGATGGTCCCCGAGTTTTACACCGATCCTTGGTGGAAGCATCAGTGGATGGAACTGGACACATGGGGGCCGGATGTCGTGGCGAGTCTCACGGGCGACGGCCAAAACCGGTGGATCGCCGATCGCTTGCGAGCGTTGGAGAATGAAAAGCCGTTATCCCTCAGCGATGTGGGATCGAAATATCTGCTTTCGTGGGTGGTGTACAGTGCGAAATTGTGGCGGGAAGTGACGCCGGTTCCGCTGGACAGGACGTATCTCATTCACGACGCCAACATCGAAGGCCCGCGTGCCCGGTGGGACGACTGGTCGTGGGCAGCCACCGCTCGCGTGGGCAGCGACACGCTGGTGGGCGCGATGTCCAACAGGCTTCACGACGGCCACGTGGTGGCGCTCATGGGCGTGACGCCGGAGATCGAGCATCAGGCCGAGGGCAAGCCGGACTCCGGCATGGGACGCCACGCGCTGGGCATGACGCCGCCTGATACGCACGGCTCAACCGTCATCACGGATCGCAAGGCTGTGTTCGAGGCGTACTATCCCATGGCGACGTTCCGCGGCATCTGGGGCGCGGAACTGTATCCCACCGCCTGGCACTGCCGGCAGCGGTGGGAGATGGACGAACATGCCCTGCGAGGCCACATCGAGGTCGTCTCGCTCAAGGACCAATCCTCGCCTGCGCCGCTGGTCCGCATCCGCTTCGGACGGTTCCTGACGATGGAGGAAACCGCGCCCGGCCTGTACGCCTACGGTCCCTTTCAGCTTCGCATCGGACGATCGGACTTTCCCATTCGCCAAATGACGCAGACCGCCGCGTGCATCTATCAAACGACACAGGATGCCACACAACTGCTGCTGCGATCGCCATCCCACGACCGCTACGCCCAGGGGCAGACGTTCGTGCTGGAACTGGACATCCGCTTCGTCACGCCGGCGTGAACCGCTCGATTTCCCCTCAAATGCGCTTCGATATCTCCTGAATCCAGGGAAACAGCCATGAATCTGTCCGTTGGTTCCACATCCATCAAGGTCGGCATCCTCGGCGCCGGCGCCATGGGCGGCACCGTCATTGAACATCTCCAGGAATGTCCCCAGGTGCGAGCGATCGTCGCCCAGGACATCCGCGACGAGCGCGTCGCGGAACTCAAGCAGAAATACGGCATCCACGCCACGACGCAACTGGAGGACATCCTTGCCGATCCCGACGTCGCGCTGGTGTTCATCACATCCGCGAACCACGCGCACAAGGAACTGACGCTGGCCGCGCTGCGGGCGGGCAAGGCGGTGATGTGCGAGAAACCCATGGCCAACACGCTGGCCGACGCCGTGGCCATGGTTCAATGCGCGGAGCAGACCGGTGGCTTTCTTCAGATCGGCTTTGAGCTTCGCTACTCCAGCCTGTACACGCAGGTGAAAAAATGGATCGACGCCGGCCTGCTCGGCAAGGTCATCAACACGCAATGCAAGTACATCTGCAGCGAGTTCGTCGGCCGGGATTCCTGGCGCGTCAAACACGCCACCGGAGGCAGCATGTTCGGCGAAAAACTCAGCCACTACGTCGATCTGCCCCGCTGGTGGGTCGGCTCGCCCGTGCTGGATGTCTTCTCGGTCTGCGCGCCCAACGTCGTGCCGTACTACGAAATCCGCGACAACTACCAGTGCCTCTACCGCTTCGCCAACGGCGCAGCCAGCTCGCTGAACTTCATCATGTACGTCGGGCAAACCTTTGAAGGCGATCCGCTTCGCAATGTCGTGGATCAGCAGCAGGGCGACGGCCACGAACTGAAATACCTCGTCGTCGGCGACCAGGGCGCGGCGGAAACCGACGTCTTCAGCCGAACCATCAAACGCTGGCAGTTCGGCGACGCCCCCAAGGGCATGACCAGCCGCCTGGTCGAAACGCTGACGTGGACCGACGCGGAGGATCACGTCTACTTCCACAACACCCACGACCAGACGCACGACATCGTCCGCCGCGTCATCGCCGGCCAGCCGCCCATGACCCCGGCCCGCGATGCGCTGGAAACCACCAAACTCTGCTTCGCCGCCGAGGAATCCGCCGACACCGGCCAGGTTGTGCGGCTGGATTCCTTCTGACCCATCACGCATCCCGATGCTTGTAACGTGGCACGCTTGATTCTATGAGGCGGTGCGGTGACGATGATGTCACGTGATTGATCTGTGGCGCATCTTCTGGGGATAGCATGCCGTCATTGCGATCCAGGCTTGTGCCTCGTTGTCCCGAATGCGGCAGTGAACTGCCGTGGATGTCGGCGTTTCGGGGTATCAACCGGATGTGTTCCTGCGGGCATTGCCAATCCCGGCTCGTGTTCAGAAAACGTGAACGCAAGCAATGGTCGCTCGGGCGCATCCTTGGGCTTGCCCTGCTGGTGGCGACGCAGGTGTTTCTGTTTCACTCCGCGATCATTGTGGCGGGTCACCTGAAAATCATGCAGCCACCGTATGCAACGCATCTTTCACTGGCGATCGTCTTTTTCATGCTGATCATTCAGGCAGGGCTGGCCTGCGTGTTTCAGTTGCTGATGCATCATCACGTGCCCTGGCGGCCGAATTGCCCGCGATGCGGCTACAGTCTGGTGGAGCTGACCGGCGATGCCTGCCCGGAATGCGGTACACCCTTCGACCGGGAAAGCAACTGGTTCCGGGGCAATTTCCGCATCGACAAGCCCCACCCGAAAATCCCCATCCGCGTCAAACGCGTGGCGATCATGGCCGCGGTCTTCTGGACGATCAGCGTCATCGCCAGTGCCGTGTTCAGTTGGATTCATGATGGATGTGTCCGCACGGTCGGCTGGCCGATACCCATATACAGTGCCGCCGATCAGGACATTTCCACATCCGGGCTGTTGATCTCTGCGGTTCTGGCTGATGTGGCGGTGTGGTTTCTCGTTGCAGTAGTCGTGGAATACATCGTGCAAGGGCTGGCACAGTGGGCGAATCCGTATGACACTGGCGACCTTTCGCCTTCTCGGCAAGAATGATTCGATCAACGATGGCCAGATGTTGTCGGTCGTGCTGGCGAAGGTGAGGATTGTGAAGAGTGAGGAGTAGGGGGAGACACGGGTGAACTTCCGGGGGAGCCCCCACGGCTCGAAGACTCGCCATGGGGCTTGGGGGGTGGCAGAAGAGGAGGAGGGATTCCAAGGTGCATTTTCCGGGGGTCACTTGGCAACGCCGGGACACGTGACTATCCTTAACTCCCCAAGGATGGGGCGGTTTGCGGGGAATGACGGGGAGGCGGTTCAGGGGTCGCGTTACCGGCTTGGAAGGAAGCATTCATGGCAAGTCAAGGCGTTGTCACCCAGGTGATCGGATCGACATTTGACGCGAGGTTTCCTGAGGCGGAGTTGCCTGACATTTACAATGCCGTGACGGTGGATTTCGAGCTGGAAGGCAAGAAGCAGAAGCTGACGGGGGAGATTCAGCAGCATTTGGGCGGCGGGCAGGTCCGGGCCGTGGCGCTGGGTTCCACGGACGGCATGCAGCGAGGCATGGCGGTGCTCGACACCGGCAGCCCCGTGACGGTTCCCATCGGCAACGGCGTGCTCGGCCGGGTGTTCAACCTCCTCGGCGAGCCGGTGGACAAGTTAGGCCCCATCAAGGCGACCGAACGCCGGGCCATTCACCAAAAGCCGCCACTGTTTACCGACCTGAACCCCAAGACGCAGATTCTCGAAACGGGCATCAAGGTCATCGACCTGCTGTGCCCGTTCGTCCGCGGCGGCAAGATCGGCCTGTTCGGCGGGGCCGGCGTCGGCAAGACCGTCGTCATTCAGGAAATGATCGCCCGTATCGCCCGTGAGCACGACGGCTACTCCGTCTTCGCCGGCGTCGGTGAACGCACCCGCGAAGGCAACGACCTCTGGCTGGAAATGAAACACGCCAAGTTCAAGGACGCCCAGGGCGTGGAACGCTCCGTCCTCGACCGCGTGGCCATGGTGTTCGGCCAGATGAACGAGCCGCCGGGCGCGCGTCTTCGCGTGGCGCTGTCCGGCCTGACGATGTGCGAAGCCTTC
>JADLAP010000063.1 GCA_020848195.1 Phycisphaeraceae bacterium | reverse complement strand
CCAGCCGTTATAGGCCCTCTGAACGGTCGATAACGCCATCCCGGTGAACAGCGCTCGGCGATTTTGTCGGGAATCCGGCAGGCGGATCAGGGAAATTAAATACCGTCAAATCCGATGACCGATCAGGGTAAATTCGCCATACACAGACGCGACAAGTCGCGGCGCTACATGAACGAACAGGGGATGTGAAGGGTATTACACCGCGGCGTTGCTGGTGCTGGTGGTCAGGGCGGGAAGGCTGAAGGAGAAGGTGCTGCCTTTGCCCACGGCGCTGTCCACGGCGACGCGGCCCTCGTGGGCGTCGATGATCTCCTTGACGATCGACAGGCCCAGGCCGGAGCCTTGGAGGTTGTTCTTGGTCGAATGGGAGCCGCGGTAGAACTTGGTGAAGAGCTGGGCTTGTTCTTCCTTGGCGATGCCCGGGCCGGTGTCGGTGACCCAGAGGAGCACGGCCGCGCCCTGCTGACGGGCGCCGACGATGATTTTGCCGCCGTCGCTGGTGAATTTCACGGCGTTGCCCACCAGATTCGCCAGCACCTGGAACATCCGGTCCCGGTCGGCGTAGACCGGCGGCAGCGTCTGGGGAAGCTGGATGTCCCACGTCAGCTTCTTGGTTCCGTGCCTGAAGAGCTTCATCGCCTCCTGCACCACGGGCACGAGGTCAAGGCTGACGAACTCGTAGGTCTGCCGGCCGGACTCCATGCGGCGGATGTCGAGGAAGTCGTTGATGAGCTTGTTGAGGCGGATGGTTTCGTCGTAGACGATCTGGAGGAATTGCCGCTGTTTTTCCGCGGTGAACTCGCGCGCCAGCAGCAGTTCCGTGTAGCCGCGAAGGCTGGTCAGCGGCGTGCGCAGCTCGTGGCTGACGGTGGCCACCAGTTCATCCTTCATCCGGTCCACTTCCTTGCGCTGCGTGATGTCGCGTTGGACGGTGGCGATGCAGAGCGGCTCATTATTCTGTGGATTGCGAACGAGGAAGAGGCTGATGTGGACGTCGCGGAGCGAGCCGTTGCCCAGGTGTCGCAGCTTGCCTTCGCCCTCCCAGCGCAGGGTTTCGTTGATGGCGGGCAGGGCGATGCGCTGCAGCGTGGACCAGGTGTCGAAGGCGTGGAGGTCGGACAGGTGCAGGCTGGCAACCGGCCGGCTGGGGTCGAGTCCCACGAGATGCCGTCCGGTCTCGTTCATGAAGATGAGCTGGCCGTCGAGGCTGGCCATGGCGATGAAGTCGGTGGACGACTCGACGAGGGAGACGAACTTCTGCTGTTCCTCTTCGGCCCGTTTGCGTTCGGTGACGTCGCGGAAGATGCCTCGCACGCTGGTGAGCCGGCCGTTTTCGTAGAACCCGCTGACCGCGCCTTCGGCGACGATGGTCTTGCCGTCGCGGGTGGTGAACTTGCACTCCATGCGTTCGCCCTGCTGGCCCGTGTTGGCTTTGCGAAGCAGCAGGTGCCACTGGCTTCGGCTGTCGGGATGGATGACCTCGAAGAGGCTCAGGCGACGGACCTCGGTGTCGGCGTAGCCCAGCGCCTGCCGCCAGGCGCGGTTGACGAAGCGGATGCCGCCGTCGGGGCTGATGATCTGGATGAGGTCGGTGGCGTTTTCGAAGAGGTCGCGGTAGCGTTCTTCGCCGCCGCGGACGAGGTCTTCGACGCGTTTGCGTTCGCCGGACTCCTGCTGAAGCTGGTTGACGGCAAGATCGCGTTCGCGGAGGAACTGGGCCATCTGGTTCTGCAGGACGGTGGCGCTGGCTTCGGCGCGGCGGCGGAGGTGGCGTTCCCGGTCCATCCGAACGCATAAGGCGCTGGCGCGTGAGGCGAGGTCGAGAATCTGCAGTTCGTTGGAGGTCGGTTTGGCGTCGCAGCGGAGCAGGATGGCAAAGGTGCCGACGACGCGGCCGGGGTCGAGGAAGATCGGGGTGGACCAGCAGGCACGGGTACCGAATCGCTGGGCGATGGTTTCGACTTCGCCGCTTCGGCCGGGCTGCAGGCCGTCGATCGCCGCGAGCAGCTCCGGCGCCACGCTCGGGGCTGCCCCCACCCGCAGGTGATGCGTCTTTTCCTCGAACAGCAGCACCACGCACTGGCTCGTGGGCACCAGTTCTTCCACCCGCTTGCACACGTCCGTCAGGGCCAGGCGCATGTTCGTGCGAAGCACAGCCAGTTCCATGGCATCCACATGGAACTGGTTGATCTGTTCCTGCTGGAGCCGCTGCATGGCGGGGGAAAGGATTTCCGCCACAGCCTTGAGGAACACGCGGTCCTGGGTGCTGTACGTTTTCGGCGAGGCGTCGAACGCGCCCAGCACGCCCAGGGGCCTGTCCGACGATTCGATCAGCGCCATGGCGCTGCTGGTCATCTGCTCGTCCAGCAGCAGTTGCGGCGGCTGAAAGTATGCCTCCCGTCGAATCTCAGGCACGATCACCGGCTCGCGCGACTGAATCGTCGTGCCGACCTGACTCTCCTCCGCCACCGTCATCATGCCCTGCGCCAGCGCCGCGTCGGACCAGCCGCAGCCGCCGAGCAGGCGAAGGCTCTTTTCGTCGGGAAGAAGATGGAACAGTCCGACATGGCCGACGCGCAGCGTCTGGCTGACCACCGTAGCCACGTGGCCGATCAGTTGGGGCAGATGCTCGCTCTCCAACGCCAGACGACCCAGCCGCGCCAGCGCTTCAAGCTGGTCCGGATGGCATCGGCGTCGAGCTTCCGCCAGGTCAGGTTGACTGCTGATGGTCGCCAATCATTACCCCCACCTCGGCTGGATGGGATGCCATCGGTGCCCGGTGTCCAACACTGCGACATGCCAGTCCACCCGACTCCGCCACGAGCGCCAGACTGATGAATATCGGGGACCGCGCTTCAGCAGGGTATCCAATGATCGCAAACGGACGGCAATGATGACCTGACGCTCGTGGCGCAGTCGGGTGCTGTCCCGTTTCGGTTTGCCTCCTTGGCACTGGTGTAACCTGTATGCAAGGCGCGGGCCTGAAACTACCCATGACAAATGATCGGATGAAAACCCATCCGAAGTCACCCGGCGAAACCACCGGGCCTTCCGGAGGTTCCGGCTGTAGCGATGGTGCGGATTGGGCATCGCTTCGACGTTCCGCATCGCGCGGGTCTGCACGCGCGGCAAACCAGGGAATCGGCAAAATTGCCGACTCGTTCCCACCTGCCGATCGGCAATTTCACCGATCGGTCGGCGGCTTGAGGCCGTATTTCTTGATGCGATAGCGCAGGTTGTCCCAACTGATGCCAAGCAGCCGGGCGGCGGCGGCCTTGTTCCAGCGGGTCTCACGCAGGGCCTGCTGGATCAGCGCCAGTTCATGACTGGCCAGGCGGGATTTGGCCCCCGCGCCCTCCGGCGCGGCGTGCAGGTCGCCCGGAAGCGGAGGCTCCTCCACCGACTCTCGCAGCTCCGTGGGCAGGCTCGACAATTCAATGATCGGCCCCGTCGTCAGCAACACTGCCCGCTCCATGATGTTGCGCAACTCACGGATATTCCCCGGCCACTCATACGCCATCAGCGCCGACAGGACATCCGGATGCACCTGAAGTCTCGACATCGCCGGGGCATGGCTCGGAACCGCTGATCCGTTCACGTCATCCACCACCGGTTCGGCTGGGGCGTACTGGACCAGGAAATAGTTCACCAGCGGCGGAATGTCGTCCACACGCTGACGCAACGGAGGCAGTTCGATGGGAAAGACGTTCAGCCGGTAGTACAGGTCAGCCCGGAACCGATTGGCCAGCACCTCGGTCTTGAGGATGCGATTGGTCGCGGCGATGACCCGGACATCGACCGAGACGGATCGCGTGCCTCCAACGCGACGGAACTGTCGTTCTTCCAGCACCCGGAGCAATTTCACCTGCAACGAGATGGGCATTTCGCCGACTTCGTCGAGGAGGATGGTGCCTCCGTTGGCCAGTTCAAAAAGCCCGGCCTTGCTGCTGGCGGCGCCGGTGAAGGCGCCTTTCTCGTGGCCGTACAGTTCGCTTTCCAGCAGCGCCTCGGGCAACGCGCCGCAGTTGATGGCGACGAACGGCTGATTGCGGCGCGGGGATTGCACGTGAATGCGCCGGGCTGTCAGTTCCTTGCCCGTCCCCGTTTCGCCCGTCAGCAGCACGGTGGTTTCCGTCGACGCCACACGCCGGCACAGGTCCAGCACATGCAGCATCGCCCGGCTTCGACCGATCAGCGGAACCAGACAGTCCTGATCCTCGACCGGCGGCGAAGCGGTTTCCGGAGCCGGCACGCCGATCCGACGCAATCGTCGCGTCGCTTCCGCAAGCTCCTGCTTGACGTGCCGCAGCTCCCGCGTTCGCGCCTGCTCAGCCTGCACCATCCGGCGAAAATCCCGGGCGTACAGCACAAGCTGCGAATTCAGCAGCTCCAGCCGGCTGGACAAATGGACATCCTCGCCCCCTCGCGGCGTTCGATCCGGCAGCAAACCCATGCCCATGACGATCTGAGGCTGTGTGCTGACTTGTGGATCGATCCCGTCGCCGTCGCGCCCACTGCTCGTGCTCGGCTCACTGTTCATTGGGACTCTGACTTATCGCGTCCTGACCCAGCGCATCCTGAACCCGGTCCAGCACTTCCATCGGGCTGAACGGTTTGATCAGATACGTGTCCACTCCCGCGGCACGGCCTTGCGCCATGTCCCCGGGCTGGCCTTTGCAGGTCAGCATGATGATCGGCAAGCGTGCCGTGTGCTCGTTCTCATGCAAGCGCGATGCCACCTCAATCCCCGTCAATCCGGGCATCAGCCAGTCCAGAATGATCAGGTCCGGCGACTCCTTCTGCGCCATCTTCAGCGCCGTCGAGCCGTCCGCCGCCTCCAGAATCCGATAGTCCGGACCCTCCAGCGTCGTCCGCACCAGCAGCCGAATGTTCGGCTCGTCGTCGGCCAGCAGAATCGTCTTCACGACCATCCTTTCCGGCTATCCATCCACGAAGCGACGGACCCCCGATCCGCATCGACGCCCGGCTCTACCCTGCTCGCATGGGACAAACGCCCGGCTGGGCCGATGCTCTCCATCCCTTCGCGTCGCCATCGTTTGAACCAACGGGGATTCACCACCCGAACGCTGTCTCTAGGCTAGATGCCCCCTCCGGGGTTGTCAAGGATTTTCCCGATTTCCCGCGCCGCGAAGCACGCCTCATCTCCGCCCTCTCAATTGACCGTGGGGTCCGCCGGTATCCACTTCGGATTCAGATGCGGATACTCGCTGAGCACCGTCACCTGCCGCAGCACCAGGCTCCACGTCTGGTCATCGGATGCGAAGACCACTTCCGACGTCGCCGGCGCCAGCAGCCAGGAACCGCTGTCCAGCTCCTGTTCCAACTGGCCGGCCGTCCAGCCCGCGTAGCCGACGAAAAACCTGCTCGGCATCGACGCCCGTTCCACCAGCCAGCGGATCTTTTCCTCATCCGTGCAGAAGTGCAGCCCCGGACTGACGCCCGAACTGGGGATCACCGTCACCTGCGACAGTTCCGGCTCCTCGTGCAGCACCATCAGCGGTCCTTCGCAAGGCCCGCCCTGATGCAACACCGCCTCCATGCCGCAAGGCCCTTCGCTGACCTGATTCCACACTTCCGTCAGCTTCGCCTGCGTGGGACGATTGATGATCAACCCCAGCGCCCCCTCCTCGCCGTGCTGCACCAGCAGCACCAGCGTGTGGAAGAAGTTGGGGTCCAGCAGATTCGGACCCGCCACCAGCAGGCATCCCTGTAGCGATTGCATACGCTCGATCCCCGCACGGTTGCCGCCCAATGCCGCCACGCCCAACGCATCTTACTCCGGGAACAAGCCCCATGGCGAGTGCTGCGAGTTGCGAACTGCGAACAAGACGCACGGGCAGTTTGCCCGCGGCTTGAAAAGACGAAATCGTTCCCCCTCTTCCACAAGCCCCATGGCGAGTCGTCGAGCCGTGGGGGTCGCTTTGCGCTACTGCTTCTCCTCCACGCGCCACGGTCTGCCCGCGCGATACCGTTCCGCGTGCCGCGCGATGGTGTTGACGATCTCGTCCAGCCCCGCCTGGCGCGCCTCGTCCATCGCCTGCGTCGCCACGCGTGCCGCCTCGTCGAACAGACCGGCGTTGGCCAGCGCCGCCGCCAGCGTGTCGCGGGATTGCAGGTCGTCCGTGCCCGCCAGCTTCGCCATGCGCAGCGCCTCGTCCTGACAGGACGGGCCATGGGTGGGCGACGTGGCCAGCGCCCAGGCCAGGCTTCGGGCGGCGGCCCGGCGCGTCGGGTCCAGCGCCACCGCCTTGCGCCACGCTTCAATGGCGCGGTCCACCTGACCCGTGGCCGCCAGCGCCGAGCCGTAGTTCGCCTGCGCCGCCGCCAGGCCGGGGTTCTGCTTCACCGCCGCCGCCAGTTGCGCCAGACCTTCCTCCATGCGCCCCGACTGGCACAGCAGCAGTCCCAGCTTGCCCCGCACCGCCGCCATGGCGGGGTTGATCGCCAGGGCCTTGCCGTAGCACGCGATCGCGCCTTGCGCGTCGCCCCGCTTCTGGCGCAGCGTGCCGAGATGTTCCCACACGTCCGCGCGGTCCGGTGCGGTCTTGGCCAGATGTTCGAGAATGACCATCGCGCCGGCGTCCTTGCCCAGATCCTGCCGGACGCTGGCCAGATCGAACAGATAATTCGCATTCTCAGGACCGAGGGTGAGCGCCTGGATCAGGGCGTGTTCGGCCTCCTCGTGCCGTCCGAGCCGGGCCAGGGCTTGACCGAGGTGGCCCCAGGAATCCGCCACGTACCTGCCTTTTGCGATCGCAGCCCGGAAGTAGGGCAGGCTTTCCTCGTCATGCCTGCCCGCCATCAGCGCGCAGCCGAGGTTGTAGTCCGCCCAGCCTTCGATGGACCGCCCGGCGACAATCGACTGTCGATGCCAGTACACCGCTTCCGACGATCGGCCGCTGCGCGTGCAGATGTTGCCCAGGTTGATCATCGCGGCGAACGACGTGGGATTGTGCGACAGCGTGTGCCGCCACAGCGCCTCGGCGTTCACATACGCCGGCAACTGCAGCCACGATCGCGCCATCAGCGCCAGCACCGCCGCGATGGCGGGCAGCGTTCCCGCGGGTCTGCCCCATGCCGGCAGCTTCCGCCCCAGCGTCGCCGCGACGCCGGCCGCCAGCGCGATCAGGCCCAGACTCGCCAGATATTGAAAGTGGTCCGCGGCATAGGAGTACATCATGGGATAGACATTGAAAAACCCCAGCGCGGGAAACAGCGTGCCGATGAAATACAGCGCTCCCGCCGCCGGCCCGCCGCCGATCCGCCTGCGAAAGAACACCAGCAGCGCCACCGTCAACGCCACGCCGCCCGGCGCGAGCCACTGTTCCCAATGCCCCGGCTCCAGCGGCCAGAAAGCGTAGAAAAACACCAGCTTCGCCGGCCACAACAGCTTCCACGCATACAACCACACCAGACTCCCCGCCAGCACCACCCGCTGTCCCGGCGTAAACGACCACGCTTCCCCCACCGCGCCCACCACGTGCTGTTCCATGTGGGCCGTGTGCAGTCCCATCGCCACGCCGATGGCGACCATCGGTGCCAGCCACGCCACGTCCCGCCATGGAAAGCGTCCCCGCTTCCACCACAGCATCAGGCCCAGGGCTGTGGGCAGCGTGCAGGTCACCGTCTTGGACAGCAGCGCCATCGCCAGCAGCAGTATCGCCGCGGCATACCAGCGCCACCGCGCCCCGTCCGGCTTCTCCCCAACTTCCGGGGGCGAAAAACGGAAATACGCCAAAGCCGCCAGCAGGTACATCACCCCCGACAGCACGTTCTTCCGCTCCGTGATCCACGCCACCGATTCCACATGCACCGGATGCACGGCGAATAGCGCCGCAGCCAGAAACGCCCCCGGCACGCCCAGACGCCGCAGCACCCGCCACGCCAGCACCGCCCCCAGCGCGTGCAACGCCACGTTCACCGCGTGATATCCCTCTGGATTGAGGACCCACAGGCGATATTCCACCCAGAACGTCGAATGCACCAGCGGGTAGTACTGAGGCACCACCCCCGGCTCCAGCCAGATCCGCCTTAGCCCCTGCAGATCGTGCAGCGTCTTGTTTTCCGTGACGTAATAATCGTCGTCCCAGATGTATCCGCACAGCGCCGCCGGCATGTACGTTGCGACGGTCATCGCCACGAGCAGCATCGGCGCCAGCCACGATATGTCGCGTCGGTTCCAGATCAACGCGATGATTTTAGCGAGCGGCAACCGTTCACGCCGAATGCCGCCCGGAACAACATCCGTCATAGCCGCACCGTCTTCAGTGCGGTCTTCACGTCCCTTTCCCCGTGGCTTGAGATTGATACGATGTGCCCCCACATCCTGGCGCGAAGTCCGCCGCGCGGGGTTTTGCCGGTATCGCGGACCACCTTGAGAACACGTCATGACCATGGATCGGCATTTGTGTCGTGAACCGGGACAGGCTGTCAGCGCCGAGCAGCGGCGCGGCGCGAAGCTGCGATACGGCGTACGGGACGGCTGGATCGCCTGCCGCAACGGCGACGGCCTGAACAACCGTCCGCTCTACGGCAATCCGGACACCGGCGCGGTGGCGCTTGCCGGCGATCGACCCGTGATCCGCCTGCTGGCCAGCCCGCATGTCTATGGCGCGTGGACGCTGGCCCTGACGCGCGGCAACCGGGGCCGCTGGCTGCACGAGGTTTCGCCGGTGGAATGCCGCTACCAGTGCGGACGGATGCAATGGCTCCTCCGCGGCGGCTTCGGAAGAGGCGTGCAGGTGGAGATTGAAGCGGTTCCGCTGTGCGACGACGCCGGCGTGGCCCTTCGCGTGGCCGTCGCCGGCGCGAAGGCGGGCGATCGGCTGGTCTGGGCCTTCGGCGGTGGCAAGGCCGACGGCAACGTGCGAACCGCGTGGGATCCCGTGAACTGGGGCAACCCGGTCGTGCGGAAAACCGGCGATCCCCGCAAGCCGCAGCTCGATCTGACCATGGACCTCGAAGCCTGCCGGGGCAATCGCGCGGCTGCGATGGGCCAGATCTTCCGCGTCTGGCCTTCACTCCAGCACGGCGAATCCGCCGTCGGACGGTGGAGCCGCGACGGGCTGGTCCTTGCCGCGGACGCCGGGCAATGGGCCGATCCCGTGAAGCTTCTGGCTGCCGCGGCAAGCGAGCGACCGCTCATCGCCGGCAGCGTGGAACTGAGACCCGGCGACGATCAGCTCTTCGGCGTCGTTCGGGCCATCCCTGATGATGCGATCCCTCCGCTTTCGCTGGAATATCCTCAAGATTCCTTCCACCGCGCCGCGGCGTATCTCGATTCCATCCGTCGCATCCGGACGCGGACGCCCAGCCCGCATCTCGACGCCGCCGTGACCGCGGTGAACCATCCCATCGACGCCGGCTGCGACCGCAACCCCAACAAGTTCCGGCACGGCTGCATGTCCTTCTGGGCACACTACATCGGCTGGCGCGTCATCTGCGGCGCCACCGCGCTCGGATGGCACGACCGCGTGCGCGGCAACGCCCTGCACTATTTCGCCGCTCAAATCCGGCAGGACGACAAACCCCGTCAGCCTTCGCCCGATCCCGCGCGACGGCTCTGTCACGAAGGCCCGGATTCGCCCTTCTTCGGCGCAGGACGCATCCCCCTCGATCAGCACATGTACAACACGCAGTCGCAGTTCTTCGACCAGACGATCCGCGACTGGCGATGGACAGCCGATCCGCAACTGGAATCCGCGATGCGTCCGGCCCTGGACCTGCATCTGCAATGGTGCCAGCGATGCTTCGATCCCGACGACGACGGCCTGTACGAAAGCTACATCAACACGCTGCCGACGGACACCGTCTGGTACAACGGCGGCGGCAGCGTGGAGGAATCGGCGTATGTGTACACCGGGCATCTGGCGGCGCGCGACATGGCCCGCCGCGCCGGCGACGACGCGGCCGCCGCGAAGCACCAGGCCCGGGCGGACAAAATCCAAAACGCCCTGCGCCGCAAGCTCTGGCTCAACCACCGAGGCCACTTCGGCCTTTACGTCGAACAGGGCGGACACCAGCGCGTCCATGAAGATGCCTGGACCTACAGCCAGTTCCTGCCCATCGACGCCGGGATGACCAGCGACGACGAATCGCTCCAGGCGCTGTACTACACGGAATGGGACCTGGAACGCATCGCCATGCCCTACGGCGGCCAGCTCGTCCAGCCCTCCAACTGGGTTCCGTCCATGTGGTCCGTCCGCGACATGTTCGGCGGCGACATCTGCCACCTCGCGCTGGCCTGTTTTCAGGCTGGACTCGGCGACGACGGCTGGGAACTGCTCAACGGCCAGACGCTGGAAACCGCTTACGCCAGCGTCACGCCCGGCGGATTCAGCCACATCGGCGCCGGCGCGGATTTCGCCGACAACAGCCACATGTTCGCACGCACCGTCGCCGAGGGCCTGTTCGGCTTCGATCCCGATTATCCCAACGGCGTCGTCCGCCTTCGTCCAGCCTTTCCCGCCGCATGGAAACAGGCCGCCATCGACACACCGGACTTCACGCTTGGCTATCGGCGTGAAGGAAGCCGCGAACGGTACGAAGTGACCCTGGCCCGTCCCGCGGCCATGACCTTGCGTCTGCCGGTGCATGCGCGGGATGTGGCCGGCGTGTGGGATGCGGACCAGCCGGTGGCCTGGCACGCCGAAGCCGGGCCGGGCTGCACGTGGATTGTCCTGCAACGTCCGATGGCATCCCGCGCGTCGATCTCGATCCAGCTTCGCGGCCGGATTCGGCCCGGCGCGGCGATCGCCCTGCACGCCGAGGCCGGCCAGGCCCTGACGCTGCAAATCCTGCACGGCGTCATCGAAACATTCCGGGATTTCCATGACGCGCTCGAACAGCCCGTCACGCGGGACAACCGGATCGAAGCCCGCGCCGCCGCCCGGCCGGGCCATCACATGGTCGTCGCCGAAACCCGGGTCGGCCAACTGCCCCGCCGACAGGTGTTCAAACTCCACATCACCGACACCCCGGCGCAAACCGCTCGTCTGGCGCTGCATCCCTGCCGTGCCACGCCCGACGCCGACTGGCGTTGCCTCGACCTCTCGCCCCATTTCAACGGCGATATCCGTGCGATCTTCAAACAGCAGTACCTGACACCCCGGCCCGCCACGTGCTCCGTACGCCTCGGCGTCGACGGCTATGCGCCTTGGACCTTCCCCTACTGGCAGATCAAGCCGCCGGAAATCGACCTGTCGAACCTCGCGGCGATGACGGACCTCCGCGGCCACGTGCTGACCCCGCCGGGCGTGCCGTTCGACATCACCGATCGCCGGCCGGTCAACGCCGCGATCACCTCGCTCTGGGACAACTGGCCCACATCCGTCACCGTGCCCGTGAACCTCGCCGGCGACACGGCCTGGGTGCTCGTCTGCGGCACGACCTTCCCCATGCAGATGCGCATCGCCAACGCCGTGCTGCGGTTCCGCTACGCCGACGGCCACGAAGATGCCCTGGAACTCGTGCCGCCGCTGAATTTCTGGTCGCTCTGTCCGCTGGGTCATGTGGATTACAGCTACGAAATCGACGGCTTCTGCCTGCCTCCGCAGCCGCCGCCGCAGGCGCAACTGGGCCGCAATTGCCGGGCGATGGTCCTTGGCCGGCGTCTGCGCCCCGGCGCGACGCTCACGGACCTGACGCTCGAAACCCTGTCGCAGGACGTCGTGATCGGCCTGATGGGCCTGAGCATCATGAACCCGGCCTGACCCGACGCCGCGACGCCCGCGATGCGTGCTCCCGAAAGTGCCCGTGACCCACACGAGCCGCAAGCGTGAGCGACGGCCCTCCCGCGAATCAGCCGTGATGGTCGTCGCAAGAGGGCCGTCGCTGACGCTTGCGGCTCGTGTGGGCGATGGAAATTTTCCGGGGACCATCGCTCCCGCTTGATGGCTCTTCCAGTCTTCCTTCGCGATCTTCGTGACCTTCGTGGTGGTTGTCCGGACGTTTTTGTCGCCGCGTGGGTTGTCATGCACCCCACCGCGAACATCGGCCCGATTGAAGTTGTCGCAACCGAAGTAGAAGTGTCCCCTTGTTCAACCGAGTAGAACT
>JADLAP010000326.1 GCA_020848195.1 Phycisphaeraceae bacterium | reverse complement strand
GCGGGCTTCCAGTCGGGTGGCTACTGGACCGGTACGGCGTGGCTGCAGAAGCCGGTCTACATGCTGCTGCAGGAGGGGAGTTACACGACGGTGGCCGGACTCACGTGTGGGTCCAAGGCTCCGGGCGCGATGTTCCCTGACCCCGGCGGCGACTATACCTGGGCGGGCAACAACTACACACAGTACTTCTGCTACATCGGCCCGGCGGCCATGGCCGACACGGTTGCCGCCTACGGGCACAACTCGGGGTTGTTCCTGTTCGGCAAGATGCGGCCCATGGGGAACGTGCCGATCAATGCCGACATCACCGGTTACCCGGCCGATTTCTTCGGCGTGTCCGTTCGCGGTGCGCCGGATCGGGCCATGGCGTGCTGCCCGACGCTGCAGGTGGTGTTTGGCGGCAACTGGGCAGCGGAACCGCACTATGGGTTCGAGCAGACGGCGACGGATCGGCAGGGCGGCGAGTCGTGGTCACTGCGCCGGCGCAACTACGTCTACGCTGACGGCCATGCGGCGTTCATGCGGCTGAACCGGCACCCGTAGCCGTGACAGTCTGTGACGGAGGAGGGGGCATCCGCAGGTCTAGCGCGACCGGTGCCCACGATTGCCGGCGGCGGTTCGGGGTGCGGACGGGGTGTCGCCAGCCAGTCTTCACGGCAGGTCGGCCATGAGGCCCGTGAGGTATTTGGCAGCGCGGCGGGTGGCATCCTCGGGCGTGTACTTGTCACCCTCGTACTCGATGTTGATGTAGCCTCTGTAGCCGCTCTTCTTCATCTCGGTGAGGACGGCCCTGTGGTCGACTATGCCCTCGCCGATGAGGGCGCCGCGGTACCGGCGGCCGTCGAGTCCGAGCATACCGTTGCCGACGAGGTCCCAGTCCTTGAAGTGGGCGTGCACGACGTCGGCGGCGCAGAGGCGGAAGCTCTCCGCGGGGTTCTCGCCGGTGCCGGCGTTGCCGTTGTCAAAGGTCAGCTTCAGGTCGGGCAGTTCATTCTGGGCCGCGTGGAAATCACTGGCCGTAACGAAGGGACTGAAGGCGCCGGGGAAGTTCTCGACGGTGAGCGTGATCCCGGCGTCCTTGGCCCACGGCGCGGCGCGCTTCAGGCCGGCAATGAAGTTCCTGCGGGTCTCGTCGCGTGCGACTCCCTCCTTGCCGGGAGTAACGACCATGATCTTGTCGGCCCCGATGGTGACGGCGTGGTCAAGCCCG
>JADLAP010000062.1 GCA_020848195.1 Phycisphaeraceae bacterium | reverse complement strand
GCCATCTGGATGATGAAGACAGTGCAACCTTCGCTGCTGCCGCCGTTTTACGTGGGGCAGGAGACGGCGGACGTGACGCAGCGGATCAGCGGCTCGCTGGTGGCGGCCGGCGTGCTGTCGATCGCGTTTGCGGCGTATTGCATCATCGCCCTGCCGCGGACGGAGCCGAAGCGCCAGGCGATGGAAAAACTGGCGTTCGCCAAGGCGTTTACGCTGATGCGAAGGCCTTCGCTGATGCTGCTGGTGCTGGCGAGTCTGATGATCAGCGCCATTCACACGATCTATTTCATTCAGACGCCGAGCTTTTTCAGCGCCATCGGCGTGCGGGACGCGATGATTCTGCCGGCAATGAGCATCGGCCCCTTCGCGGAAGTCGCGGTGATGGCGGTGCTGGGCGGGATGCTGCGGCGATGGGGATTCAAGCGGGTGATCGTGCTGGGCGCGCTGGCGTATTTCCTGCGATATCTGGCGTTCGGTACGGCCGCGCTGCCGGTGTGGATGGTGATCGCCAGCCAGGCGCTGCACGGGCTGTGCTACGGCTGTTTCTTCGCGGCGACGTTCATCTATGTCGAGAAGCTGGCGCCGGCGGATGTGCGTCACTCGGCGCAGACGATGTACGGGATCATCGTCCTGGGCATCGGGCCGGTGCTGGGCGGGTGGTTCAACGGCATGTTGGCGGGGCTGTGCATGACGGGTGAAAGGCTCAGTTTCGGGCCGTTCTGGCACATTCTGGCGGGCGTGGGGCTGGGGGTGGCGATTCTGGTGGATATGGCGTTCGTGGATGAGACGCAGGCGGGGGCGGGGTAAGGTGCGCCTGTGGACGTTCCGGGCGGGCCTTCGGCCGCGCCGCTAAGCACGCCACGAAGCAGGCGTTTGCGAAAAACGCTTATAATCCCAAGGTCATCCCCGCTGTCAGGGGCGGGGCATTTTTCATTTTGCCAGCAAGGGTGGTATCGCATGTCGATGCAGAGGCAACAGCGTCCTGTTGAACGTCGTTTCCTTCGTCTGTTTCTGATGTTGCTCACGTTGACGCTGCCCGCTTCGTGGAGTTGGGCGGAGGAGGCGGAGCCGGCGCAGATTCCAGCCGACGGCGCGACGGTCACCGTCACCGTCCGCGCGCCGTGGCCCGAAGGCGCGAAGGTCCGGCTGGAGGACGTGGAAGTGCGTCTGATCGCCAAGCGGATCGCCATGCAGGGCGACGGCCCAGCCGAGATTCCGCTGAAGGTCACGGCCGTGCAGCCGCTGAAAACCACCGGCGGCGGCGGGCAACGGTTCAAGGTCACCGCCGAGTTGCCTCCCACCGTCACCAAGCAGGACTACCGGCTCGTGGCCTACATCGACGCGGGCAACTCCGTGACCGAGTCGGCCGACGGCACGGTGGATCTGGATGTGACGTTCGGGCAGGTGTCGCTGCCGGGCTCGATCGTCGCCGGCGGTCACGGCGTGGCGCGGTTCACGCTGATGGTGTCGAACAAGGGCGATGCGTCGCTGCCTCGGAAGCAGTATGTGGACCTGCGGGTCTACGCGAGGCCGGCGGGCGCTGTGGATGAAACCAAGGACATCACGCTGGTCGACGAGCCGAACCAGTCGGTCGGCGGCATGGCGCCTGGGGAAACGATCAAGAGCGTGCTGGTCGCCGAATTTCCCGGCCCGCTGGAAGTCGGCAGCTACACGCTGCACGCGAAGATCGACGGCCAAAGCGCCGTGGTGGAAACGAACAAGGGCAACAATGAAGCGATGCTGCCGGACACCATCGCGGTGACGCCGGCGAGCGTGGACCTGCTGATCGACCTGGCGACGGCGGAACTGCCCAAGGGCGTGGTGGCGGGGATCGCGCGGTCGCTGAAGATACCCGTGAAGATCACGAACGCGGGGAACATGCCGTTCGACGCCGACCAGCAGACGGACGTGCACATCATCGCCCGGCCGGCGATGGAGGCGATGAACGACAAGGCCGACCTCGTGCTGGGCAAGGCGACGGCGATTCCGCTGACGGAGCTTTCGCCGGGCAAATCGCAGGTGATCGAAGTGGCCGTGACGCTGCCGGCCGACCTGAAGGTGGACAGCTACATCCTCCGCGCGATGGTGGACCCGCTGCGCCGGATTCACGAGATCAACCGGAACAACAACACGGCGATGCTGCTGGAGCCGATCCAGGTGATGGCGAGCGTGACGGACCTGACGCTGACGCTGGAAAGTCCGCAGTGGCCCCGGCGGGTGATCGCGGGTCAGACGCCGGCGGTGCTGTTGCCGGTGAAGCTGCGCAACAGCGGCAGCGTGACGTACCCCGAAGGCGCGGCCGCGGACATCCGCGTCGTGCTGCGGCCCGTGGAAGCGCGGGACGACAAACTGGACGTGAAATTGCGGTCGATTGATGCGATGCCGCTGGGATCGTTGTTGCCGGGCAAGGAGCAGATGCTGTCGCTGGACACCGCGATACCGCAGAATCTTCCGGTGGGTCGTTACCGGCTGATGGCCCTCGTCGAGGCCGGCAAACTGAAGGAAGCAGATGAATCGAACAACACGGTGACGCTGGAGGACGAGGTGGCGGTGGAAGCGCCGTTCGTGGACCTCGTGGCCAGCGTGGTCAGCCTGCGTCCGCCGCACGCGATCGTCGGCGGCACGGAGTTCGCGCTGCCCGTTCCCGTGCAGGTGACCAACGCGGGCAACGTTCCCGTGCCCGCGGGCCAGATGATGGACGTGCAGCTCTCGGCCCGCCTGGCGTCGAAGCTCGACGACAATGAGCACGACGTGAACCTCGCGGTGCTCAAGGACCAGCCGGTGGGCGGCCTGGCGCCGGGAGAATCGACCACATTGTCGGGCAAGGCGGCGTTCCCCGCGGGCATGCCGGCCGGGGAGTATGTGATCGTCGCCACGCTTGATCCGGGCAACGGCGTCAAGGAAGCCAACGAAGCCAACAACGTCGCGCTGACCCCGGCTGCGCAGGCGATCCGCGTCGACGCGCCGGTGTACGACCTGGCGTCGGACATCGTGAATCTGCAGAGTCCCGCGGCCGTGGTCGCGGGCACGGACACGCCGCTGTCGGTTCCGGTGAAAGTTATCAACCAGGGCAACGTCGCAACCGCCAAGGGGCAGAAAATCGACCTGCGCGTGCTGCTGCGTCCGGTGGATGATGTGGAGAATCTGAAGAAGGAAATCCCGCTGACCAGCCTGGCAGGGCAGGACATCAGTGAGCTGCCGGCCGGGGAATCGAAGGTCTTCGCCGTCACGGCGACGATCGGCGCGAATGTGCCGGCGGGCAAGTACCGGCTGGCGGCGTGGATCGACCCGGCGGGCGCGATCACGGACGCCAAACCGGCAAACAACCGCGTGGCGGTCAGCGAAAACCAGGCCGTCGCCGTCGCGGCCCCGTTCGTCGATCTCGTGGCGGAACTGCCCGACCCGACGCTGCCCGCCGGCGTCATCGCGGGCCACAACGCCGTCGCCAAACTCGTGGTCAAGTTCACCAACCTGGGCAATATCCCCACGCCGGCGGATCGCAAGGTGGACATCCGCCTGATCGCCCGGCCCGCCGATGCCAAAGATGACGCGCGCGACCTGCTGCTGGCGACGATGGCCGGCGTCGATGTCGCCGCCATGGCGCCCGCATCCTCGCGCAGCGCCATCGGTCAGGTGGAGTTCCCCGCCACCGCAGCCGCGGGCAAGTACCGCCTCGTCGCGTGGGTCGATCCCACCAACACGCTCGGCGATGTCGATCCGAAGAACAACCTCGTACTCACCGGCGAAACGCAGGTGATCGCCGTGGCTGCCCCCGTGATCGACCTGCTGGCGGAACTGACCGATCCCTCGCTGCCGGCCATGGTCGTCAGCGGCTTCGGCCCCAGCGCCAAGCTGTCGGTCAAGGTCACCAACAAGGGCAACATCGCCGTGCCCGCCGACCGCAAAGTCGATGTCAAGCTGATCGCCCGTCCGAGCGAAGCAGGCAACGATGCCCGCGACCTGACGCTGGCCACACTGACCGGCGTGGAGCTTTCCAATCTGCAGCCCGGCCTGTCGCAGTCGGCTCCCGCGGAAGTCTCCTTCCCGATCGGCACGCCTGCGGGCAAATACCGCCTGGCGGCCATGGTCGATCAGGCCAACGCCATCGGCGATGTGAATCTCCAGAACAACTTCGCCCTCACCACCGAAACGCAGGCCGTCGCCGTGGCGGCCCCCGTGATCGACCTGCTGGCGGAACTGACCGATCCCTCACTGCCGGCCATGGTCGTCAGCGGCTTCGGCCCCAGCGCCAAGCTGTCGATCAAGATCACGAACAAGGGCAACATCGCCGTGCCCGCCGGCAAGAAGATCGATGTGAAATGGATCGCCCGGCCGGTGGACGCGAAAAATGACGCACGCGACCTGACGCTGGCCACACTGACCGGCGTGGACTTGTCCAACCTGCAGCCCGGCCTGTCGCAGTCGGCTCCCGCGGAAGTCACCTTCCCGGCCGGAGCGCCCGCGGGCAAGTACCGCCTGGCGGCCATGGTCGATCAGGCCAACGCCGCCGGCGATGTGAATCTTCAGAACAACTTCACCCTCACCAGCGAAACGCAGGTGATCGCCGTGGCGGCTCCGTTCGTCGATCTGCTGGCAGAGCTGACCGATCCTTCATTGCCGGCGAAGGCCATCGCCGGGTTCGGTCCCAGCGCCAAGCTGACCGTCAAGATCGCCAACCTCGGCAATGTGCCCGTGCCCGCTGATCGCAAGATTGATGTGCGGATCGTCGCGCGCCTCGCCGATGCCAAGGATGCCGCACGTGATGTCGTGCTGACCACGATCGCCGGCGTGGATCTGTCCGGCCTGGCGCCGACGGCGTCCACCATCGCGGCAGGCGAAGCGGCGTTCCCCGCCAACATCCCCGCGGGCAAGTACCGCCTGGCGGCCATCGTCGATCCGGCCAACATCGCCGGCGACGCGGACCCGAAGAACAACGTCATCCTCACCAGCGAAACGCAGGCCGTCGACGTGGCGGCTCCGTTCGTGGATCTGGCCGCGGAACTGACCGATCCTTCGCTGCCCGTTCAAGTCGTCGCGGGCTACGGCCCGACCGCGAAGCTGACGATCAGGATCGCCAACCAGGGCAACGTCGCCGTGCCTGCCGACCGCAAGGTGGATGTGAAATGGATCGCTCGGCCGGTGGATGCGAAAGACAGCTCGCGCGATCTGACGCTGGCCGTCATCCCGGCCGTGGATGTGTCCACGCTCGGCGTCGCGGCGTCTCTGATGGCGCAGGGCGAGGCGGCCTTCCCCGCCGGCACGCCGGCCGGCAAGTATTGCCTTGCCGCCGTCGTCGATCCGGCCAACAGCGTCGGCGATGCGAATCTGAACAACAATGTCGCCTTCACCGCCGAATCGCAGGCCATCGACGTGGCGCTGCCGTTCGTCGATCTGGCGGCCCAGTGGTCCACGTTGTCGCTGCCTGCCCGGATCATCGCCGGCCACAGCCCCAGCGTGAAAGTCATGGTGCGTCTGATCAACCACGGCAACATTCCCGTTCCCGACGGCCGCGGCGTGGACATCCGCGTGCTCGCCCGGCCGGTGGGCGCGAAGGATGGCGCGCGGGATGTGCCGCTCGAAGCCCTGACGGGCCAGAGCGTCGCCGGGCTGCAGCCGACCATGGCGGTGACGGCGGAAGGCTCCGTGACCATTCCCGCCGGGACCGCGGCCGGGACATATCAACTCGTGGCGCAAGCCGACCCGACCCACGCGATGGGCGAGAAGGACACGGCGAACAACGTCGCGGTGTCCGACGAGAAGGACGCCTTCACCGTGGTCGCGCCGTTCATTGATCTGGTGGCGGAGTTGCCCGATCCGTCGCTGCCGACGCAGGTGGTGGCGGGTTTTGGTCCCTCGGCGAAGATCGCGGTACGGGTGACGAACGTGGGCAACGTCGCCACAGCCGATGGCCGGACGGTGGACATCCGCCTGATCGCCCGGCCCGTCGGCGCGAAGGATGCGGCACAGGACATCGTGCTGACCACGCTGGCCGATCAGCCGATCGGCAACCTGACGCCGGGTGCGGCGAAATCGCTGGACGGCGTGCTGAACTTCCCGGCCGGCATGAACCCCGGAAGCTACCGCATCGGCGCGCAGGTGGACCCCGCCAATGTCCTTGCCGATGCCGATCTCAAAAACAACTTCGCCATCCTCGGCGAGAACCAGACGCTGGCGGTGGCGGCTCCGGTGATCGACCTGGTGGCGGAACTGTCCGACTCCACGCTGACGCCCAGGGTCGTCGCAGGCCATGGCGCTACGGGCCAGGTCACGCTGAAAATCACGCAGCGCGGCAACGTGCCCATCGCGGCGGATCGCAAGGTGGACCTGAAGGTCTTCGCCCGGCCCGACGACGCCCAGGACGCTTCGCGCGACGTGGCGCTGGCCAGCCTGCCGGCGATGGACGTTTCAGGCCTCGCGCCCGGCCAGACCAAGGCGCTGACCTGCGACGTCAGCTTCCCCACCACCACTCCGGCGGGGAATTACCGTGTCGCCGCGTGGGTCGATCCCAATCGCACGCTCGGCGAAGCAGATGACCGGAACAACCTCGCGCTGACCCCGGCCGGCCAGACGGTCAGCGTCGCCGCGCCGTTTGTCGATCTGATGGCCATGCTCATGCCGTCCTCCCTGCCCGCGCAGGTCGTGGCGGGTCACGGCCCGTCAACACAGCTTGCGGTCAAGATCGCCAACCTGGGCAACATCGCCGTGCCCGCCGACCGCAAGGCGGACGTGAAGCTGATCGCCCGGCCGGAGGGTGCCAGGGACGGTTCGCATGATCTGGTGCTGGCCACGACGGCGGGGGCGGATGTGTCCAGCCTCGCGCCGTCCGCGTTCGTGCAGGTTCAGGGCGAAGCCGCATTCCCGCTCAATGCCCCCGCGGGCAAGTACCGCCTGGGCGCGATGATCGATTCGAGCCATGCGGTGGACGACCTCAACCGCGCCAACAACATCGCGTGGACCGGCGAAACGGACCTGGTCGCCGTGGCGACGCCGTTTGTCGATCTCACCGCGGAACTGGCCTCGTCCGCGCTGCCCGCGCAGGTCGTCGCCGGCTACAACGCGCCGGCCAAGGTCATCGTGAAGATCGCCAACGCGGGCAACATCCCCGTGCCGGCGGATCGCAGGATCGACGTGCGGCTGATCGCGCGTCCCGCCGACGCGACCGACGAAGCCCGCGATGTCGTGCTGGCCACGGTCAGCGGCCTGAGCGTCGCCGGCCTGGCGCCGGCCACGTCGCTGACCGCGGTGAGCGACGTCGGCATTCCGCAGACGATCGCGGCCGGGACATACCGGCTTGTTGCCTGGGTCGATCCCGCCGGCGTCGTCGGCGAATCCGACACGAAGAACAACCTCGCGCTCGCCCCGGCGTCGCAGACGACCACCGTCTCCGCGCCGTTTGTCGATCTGGTCGCGCAGCTTGCCGATGTGCCGCTGCCTTCGCAGGTCGTCGCGGGCCACGCCAATCCCGTGAAAATCGCGGTCAAACTCGTCAATCAGGGCAATATCGCCACGATGGAGGGACGCAAGGCAGACATTCGCCTGCTTGCCCGGCCCGCCGACGCCAAGGACGCTTCACGCGACGTGGTGCTGACCACGCTGACCGGCCAGGACGTGGGCAACCTCGCGCCCACCGCCTGGCGCATGGTGCAGGGCGATGTGTCGTTCCCCGACGGCATGACGGCCGGCGCGTACCGGCTGGGCGCGTGGGCCGATCCCACCAACAGCCTCGGCGACCGCGACCCGTCGAACAATCTCGCGTTGGTGGATGACAAGCAGGCGGTGGCGGTGGCGGCTCCGTTTGTCGATCTGACGGCGGAACTGACCGGCGCAACGCTGCCGGCCCAGGTCGTCGCCGGCTTCGGCCCCGGCGCCAGGTTGACCGTCAAGATCGCCAATCGCGGCAACGTGCCGGTTCCCATGGGCCGGAAGGTGGATGTGAAGCTCATCGCCCGGCCGGAGATCGCCGCCGACGCTGCGCGCGACATCGTGCTGTCCACGCTGACCGACCAGGACCTGTCGCAGCTCTTCGGCGCGATGTCGAAATCCGCCACCGGCGAAGCGACGTTCTCCGCCAACACGCCGCCGGGCAAGTACCGCCTGGCCGCCGTGGTTGATGCAGCCAATGTCCTTGGCGACCGCGACACGGCCAACAACCTCGCTCTGACCAGCGAAGGCCAGGTCGTTTCCGTCGTGGCGCCGTATGTCGATCTGATCGCCGAACTGGTCAACCCGGAACTGCCCGTGAAGGTCGTCGCCGGCGTGGGGCCTGACGCGAAGCTGACGGTCAAGATCACCAACCTCGGCAACGTGCCGGTGGACGGCGGCAAGGCGATCGACGTGAAACTGATCGCCCGGCCCGCGGATGTGAAGGACAGCTCGCACGACATCGCGCTGGCGACGCTGGCGGGTCAGAACATCTCCAATCTGGCCACCGGCGCGTCGGTGACCGTGACGCAGACGGTGCTGCTGCCGGCGACGCTGGCGGCGGGCAAGTACCGGCTCGGCGCGGTGGCGGACCCCGGCGGCGTCGTGACCGATCGCGCACGGGACAACAACACCGTCCTCACCGGCGACGTCAAGGCTGTGCTGGTCGAGCGTCCGTTCGTGGACCTGGTCGCTTCGATCGCCATGGGTTCGGTTTCGCCGGAACTCGTGGCGGAAGTCGGCCCGGCGGTTCCCGTCACCGTGACCGTGACCAACGCGGGCAACGCGCCGCTGCCGGCGGGACAGACGGTGGACATCGCCATCCTCGCCCAGCCAGTCAAGGGCGGCGCGGACATCACGCTGGGCCACATCGTCGGCGCGGACGTGTCGAACCTCGTGCCGGGCGTGGCCAAGTCGTTCATCGGCCAAGCGGCGTTCCCCGCGTCGCTGGCGGGCAATGCCTACGTGCTGGCGGCCGATGTGAAGTCCACGACCGACCTGGCGGAACCCAACCGCGACAACAACCGCGCGGCGATGCCCAGGGAAATGGCGCTGAGCATCGTCAAGCCGCGCTACGATTTGGCCGGCGCGCTCGATGTCGTCCGCGCGTCGATCTCGCCGATCACCGGCTCGGAAACCGTCGGCGTGTTCGTCAAAGCCATCAACCGCGGCAACGTGCCGCTGCCCACCGGCCGCGCCATCGACATCGAACTGGTCGCCCGGCCCACCGGCATGGGACGCGACGCCACCCGCGACATCGCGCTGGCCAAACTCAGCGACCAGCCCCTCGGCGGTCTCGAACCCGGCCAGTCACGCTCCTTCAAGGCGTCGCTCACCCTCCGCGGCGATCAGATGCCCACCGACGACTACTACCTCTTCGCCAAGCTCGACTCCAGCAATGTGCTCGCCGAGTCCAATGAAGAGGACAACCTCATTTCCGATCCCCAGCACGTCGTGGCGGTCGGACAGCGGTTCCGGATCAAGGAAATGCCCGTGCCGTTCGACTCCGACGGCCCGCAGCGCTATGAAGTCAACGGCATCGAGATCGTGGTGAAAAACGCTGCCGGGCTTCCGCCGGTCGATCAGTTCATGCAGCTCAAGGTGGAGTTGACGAAGTCCTACGCCGGCTACGTCTCGCCTCGCGCGGGCGAAAAGATCGAATCGCCCCGCCTGGCGGAACTGTCGGCCAAGGGCGACATCTACCTCTACCGCAGCGCCGTCCGCGCCCTCTGCGACCGCATCCGCGACCACCTGGAAGACAGCGGCCAGCGCAGGACCGTCCGCCCCGCCCCCGACCAGATCGGCGGCAACGGCGAAGACCTCCGCACCGGCGGATACAAGGGACTCAAAATCGTGGTGGAATAAACCGCCGTCGTCCGCGACTGCGTAGGATGCATGATCCTGATGAATCAACCCGAAATGTGGAGGTGGGCGATGTCGGAAATTCTTTTTCTGGTCGAGGAAGCCCCGGAAGGCGGATACATCGCCCGCGCCGCGGGACAAGCCATTTTCACGGAAGCCGACACGCTGGAAGAGCTTCGCCGCAATGTGCGTGAAGCCGTGGAGTGCCATTTCGACGATGGCCAGGCGCCGGCGGTCATCCGCCTGCACATTGTCCACGAGGAGATCCTCGCTGGATGAGACTTCCGCGAGACCTTTCCGGCGACGACCTGGCCAAAGCCCTGCGGACACTGGGCTATGCGCTCACTCGTCAGAAAGGCTCCCACATGCGACTGACATCCCGCCGTGACGTGGAACACCACGTCAGCATTCCCCGCCACGATCCGCTCCGTATGGGAACCCTTCGCGGCATCCTGAACGAAGTGGCCGAACATCACCACATGACGATCAGCCAACTGGTTGACCTGCTTTTCTCGAAATAACAACCTCCCATGACCATGCGCCAATTCCAACGCGCTTACCTCGCCGACACCGCACGCGTGCTTGGCGAGGTCCGGCTCGGCGACGACGTCTCCGTCTGGTATGGCGCGGTCATTCGCGGCGACGTGGCCGCCATCGACGTGGGGGCTTCCACCAACATCCAGGACAATGCCGTGCTGCACTGCGATCACGGCAAGCCGCTGACGATCGGCTCCCACGTCACCATCGGCCACGGAGCCGTGGTGCACGGCCTGCGCGTCGGCGATGGATCGCTCATCGGCATGAGCGCCACCCTGCTCGGCGGCACGGTCGTGGGCTGTCACTGCCTGATCGCGGCGGGCGCTGTGCTGGCCCCCGGCATGGAAATCCCCGACGGCATGGTCGCCATGGGCGTGCCGGCGAAAATCGTCCGGCCCATCACCGATGAGGAACGCAGGTACATGGACCATCTGCCCGGCCATTACGTTCGGCTGGCGCAGCTCCATGCGCAGCACCCGGATGATCCTCGCGTCCGCGCCATCACCTGTCCGCCGGCGTAATCAGTTCCACGCCGCCATGCTCCGGCAACAGCGCCGAGCAAGGCGTGCCCTTGCCCGCGAGGAACGCTTCCATGTTGTGCTGAGCCACGAGGCCTGCCGCCTCGATCACCCGCACCACGTCGCGCTGGCTGGCGGCGCTGGGATAGGTTTCCTCCAGCGATTCCACGGTTTCGCCGAGGATGCGGCGACGGATCGCCGCCAGCAGCCCCGCCACGAGCGACGCCTTGCCGTACCCGAAAATTTCCAGATGGCCCCCGGGATGGTGGATGCGACCGCCGAAGGTGGGATTGCGCGTGCGCGTGCCGTCGCCGGTGACGGTTTCGCGGTAGCCACGGTCCTGCTGATCGACGAAGCCCCGGCCGTAGATGCCGTAGACTTCGATCTCCTGATTCACCGCGCCTTCAAATTCCGCGGGATTGATCCAGTTGTTGTTGTAGTCGCCGCGCATGCCGTCGTGGTACGTCACCGCCACGTCGAGGCTGTCCCACGTGTGGATCGCGTGACGCCGCTTGAACGTCGCGGGGTCGATGCCCTTGCGCCGGGCGATTTCCACGTGATGCTCGTCCCAGTGGGCCAGCAGGTTTTTCTGTCCCGTGGCGAACACCGCCACAGGCCGCACGTGCAGGTAGTGATGCACCACGTCGAGCCAGTGGCATCCGACATAGGCGAATGGATTGGACTTCTCCGCCCAGGCGAAAGTGCTGGTGCTGACTTCCAGCGGCTCTTCCAGCACGGCGCGGACGCGATTGATCGAGCCGTACTTCTGCCGCGCCCGGCTCATCATGTCGCGCACGAACGGGTCGTACCGCTTGTGCAGGTCCACCGCGACGACGCGCTGCCTTCGCCTGCCCGCGGCGACGATGCGGTCCACCTCGGCGGTCGTCAGGCACAGCGGTTTCTCCGTCACCACATCGCAACCGGCGTCGAGGGCGTCGAGGATCGGCTCGGTGTGCAGATGGTCCGGCGTGGCGACGATCAGCACATCCGGTTTCAGTTGCGACAGGATGTCGCGCCAGACCGTTTCGCCGTACATCGCTTTGGCGGACAGGTCGGGAATATCCTGCCGGAACCATTCGAGCAGTTTGTCGGCGGTGCCGGTGGCGGGACTGTGCGTGCCGATGGCGACCAGCTCGATCCGTACCTGCGCCACGGCCGGGGCCAGGTGGCTCATGCCGATGCTGCTGAGGCCCGGCGCGATGCCGCCGCGCATGAAATCCTTGAGACTCTGCCCGATGACGTCTTCAAAAAACATTCCGCCGCCGATCACGGCGACCCGCAGATGTGGCGCTTCATGTGGATTCATGCGGGACAGAATACCAAAGCCCATGCCGCGTCCCAGTCAGGTCAATCCGTGAAATCGAAAACGGTGCTGACGGGGCACGCGCGCCACGCCTGGGGGAACTCGGCCCACAGCCGCGCCGTTGCCGCGGGACCGGTGCAGTGCGTCGGCGCGATCACATTCACGTTCAGACGTCGCAGTGAGGCCACCGTCTGATCCATCCTCCGCGCCGATGCCGCCACCAGGTGCATGCCGCCGATGACGGCGTGAATCGGCTGATCGCCCGTCAGTTGCCGCACATACTCCAGCGTGTTGATCACGCCCGCATGCGCGCAGCCCAGCAGCACCACCGTGCCCTGACTGGCGGAGAAGTAGATCGCCTGGTCGTCGTCGATCGGGTCCGGCGTGGCGCAGGCGGCATCGAGATAAACCGCGCCGCCCGTGTCTTCGTAGTCCGTGCCGCGCGGCACGAAGCCGGTGACGAACAGCCCCGGCACAATCTCCGTCGGCTTCGACGTCTCGACCACCGTCGCGCGCTGCCGCACCGCATGCAGCGAGATTTCCGCAGGAATGCCGATGTCCTCCACGCTGGTCACGCGGCTGCGGCTGTAACGCCGCTGAAACGCGGCCGGGTGCGCCAGCACACGCGGATGCGGATGATGACCCAGCACCGCCGTCAGGCCCCCCGTGTGGTCGTAATGCCCGTGCGACAACACCACGGCATCGGCCATGGCGATGTTCACGCTCAGGCGCGATGTGTTGTGCAGCAGCGTCTGACCCGTCTGGCCGGTGTCGAACAGCACGCGATGGTCGCCGGTGTCGATCCAGTACGACAGGCCGTGTTCGCCCAACATGCCCCGGCCTTTGGCGGCATTCTCCACCAGCACGGTAATGCGAGTGCGACGCGACATGATGAACCTTCACTCCGTCTTGAAACTTCGCCGGCAATGCCGCTGGACATGATCTTCAGCACGGCACGGCGCGTCATCGCTTACGGGCCGCTGCGTAAGCCAGTGCCGCATGACCGCGGCCGGGTCTTCGCCCGACAGGCCGGTGACGACTTCCATGCCCGCCGCGTTCAGGCTCTGCCTCGCCACCATGCCCATGCCGCCGGCCAGAACACGATCCACCGCCAGACTCCGCAACCACTGCGGCACGGACTCGCATTGCCCCGGTTTGATCGGCTTCTCCACCGTGCGCAGCGAGCAGATCGTGTTGGCTTCGAGATCCGCGTCACCCAACAAAAAACCTTCCGCCCGACCGAAGTGCGGGCAGAAGCGGCCATCCAGCACCGGCACAGCCAGTCGATGCGGCTTCTTCACGATGCGGACCCCTCCACCCCATGATGATCCCCGTGACAACACGATTCGCCATGCTCATGGTGGTGATCGTGACCATGGCCGTGACCCTCGCCGTGACCGTGATGGTCGCACAGCGATCCCGCCGTCTGGAGCGTGCCCGTCAGCATCGCGCGGATAACGTCGCCGACATCCTCCGCCGGCGCGCCGTAGATCACCTCAATGCCCGCATGGTTCAGCTTCGCCAGAGCGCCAGGCCCCAGACCGCCGCAGACCACCAGACTCACCCCATGTTCGCGCAGCCACATCGGCAACACGCCGCATCCGCCCTCCGGCGCGGACTCCGTGCGCCGCGCCACGATCGTCCGGTGCGACTCGTCCACATCCACCAGATCAAACGCGTGCGACTGGCCAAAATGCGGATTCACCCGGCCGTCACTTACAGGAACCGCAATGCGCATGGCATAACCTCCAAACCAGCATCATCGCAGACGATGAGCGCCTGACAAGTGCCGCGAGAGAAGGTTGTCGCATGGTGCTGAGATTCAATCGCAACCGCCAGCCGGGACGCACTGAAGACTGCGACGAAGACGTCGCAGCTATGACGGAATGCGCGTCCGATTTTTGTTAGCTGCGGCGTCTTCGCCGCAGTGGAATCACCGCAATTTGACCGTCGCCAGCGCCATCGCGGCGAGGATGGCGGTGATCAGCCAGAAGCGGACGACGACCTGTTGTTCGGTCCAGCCGCCGAGGTGGAAATGGTGATGGATCGGCGCGCAGCGGAAGATGCGTTTGCCTCCCGTCGCCTTGAAGTAGCTGACCTGCATCATGACGCTGATGGCTTCGAGGACGAAGACGCCGCCGATGATCAGCAGGAGGAATTCCTGTCGGACGACGACGGCGATGAAGCCCATCAGGCCGCCCAGGGGCAGCGAGCCGGTGTCGCCCATGAAGACCTGTGCCGGAGAACAGTTGTACCAGAGGAATCCGACGCAGGCGCCGGTCATCGCGCCGGCGACGATGGCCAGTTCGTTGCTCATGGGGATGTAGGGCACGAGCAGGCGTTTGGCGAGGACTTCATCGCCGGCGATCAGGGCGAGGACCATCAGGGCGAAGCCGACGATGGACATGATGCCCGACGCCAAGCCGTCCATGCCGTCGGTGAGATTGACCGCGTTGGACGAGCCGGTGATGACGATGATGGTGAGGATGGCGAACGGCCAGGTGCCCAGGACGATCAGGTTCGCGGCGGGAACCTTGACGCCTTCGAGCCATTCCCAGCTTCGCATGAAGGGCAATGTCAGGCTGCGTGACATCATGAGGATGTCGGGGCTTTCGCCGGAGTATTTGGTTTGGCCGTAGTGGTGGATGAAGATGCCCAGGAGGACCGCCAGACCGAGTTGGAAGACCATTTTTTCCCAGGAATACAGGCCGTGACGGGAGCCGGGGGATCGTCGTGCGGTGGTAAGCTTAAGCCAGTCGTCGATCGCGCCCAGGCCGGCGAGCCAGAGGAGGCAGAGGATGGCCATGTGGACGTAGAAGCATCGCATGTCGGCCAGCAGCAGGGTGGTGGAGCCGACGGCGAAGGCGATGAGGATGCCGCCCATGGTGGGGGTGTTGGTTTTGTTGCGGACGAGCTGGTTGAGTTCCTTGTGGTTGAATTCGGGGTTATCGCCGATTTTCTGTTTGATCAGCCAGCGGATGACGGTGGGACCCAGGCCGATGACGATGAGAAAGCTGAGCACGAGCGACATCACCGCGCGAAACTCAGGATAGGTCCAGACGCGGAAAAAGCCGTACACGCCGCGCTGTTTGAGCCACGGTTCCAGAAGTTGGATCAGGTCGTAAAACATGACGGCGACAGCATCCGCGAAAGAATGACCCCAGCCATGTTACATCGGCTGTCGGCGGTGAAAAGGACGAATGCCGCGATGCGCGACGGATGGCGCGATTCGCGATGGTTAGCGGCGAGGCCGAAGGCCCGCCCGGCTCGTTGGACGCCCATCGGGACGGGCGGGCCTGCGGCCGCGCCGCTAACCATCGCAAACTCCCGCAAACCCGCGCAAACCCGCGCTAATCCGCATCCAACAACACATTCACCTGCCGCATCGTCGCGTCATTCAATGTGATGCGCCGCAATCGATCATCAATCCGAAACGCCCCATACCGCGGTTGCAACATCATCGCCCGGCGCAGCCACGCATCCGCCGCCACGCCCGCCTGCCTTGATGCTTCCACGTTGTATTCACCGACAATCCACGGAGGATGCTCAACCTGAATCATCTTTGCCATGCCCTCGACGACGAGATCTTCCGCGCCTTCGACGTCCATCTTGATCATCCGGGGCGATGTGCCGGCCAGCACCTCATCGAGCCGGCCGGTGGGCACGGTGTGCCGCACGGGCGAGTCGCCGAACATCGAAGCGCAGCCGTGGTTGTGCCGGTCATCGCTGACGGGATAGCCATGGATGACGGTTTCGCCGGATCGGTTGGACAGGGCCAGTGGGTGGACGCGGACGATGGCGGTCAGGTTGTGGCGCTGGACGTGGCGGATCAGGCGTTGACGGTTGTCCGGCTGAGGCTCGAAGGCGTCGACTCGCCCCGTGGGGCCGACGATTCGTGCCGCCAGCAGGGTGAAGTAGCCCAGATTCGCCCCGGCATCGACGAAGTGATCGCCAGGCTGGAGTCGCCGACGGATCAGGCGTGCGGTCGCCAGTTCGTACAGCCCCAGCGCCATGCAGCAGTCGGGATAGGTGGCAAGATCGAGATCGAGCGTCAGGCCGTCCGGCGTGGTGAACGTGCCGGCCCACTGGACACGGGGCAGCAAACGGCGGACGAGTCGGGCCAGCCGCAGCGCGCCATGCTCCGTCGGCGTGGCCCGCTGGTAGAGATGAATCAGGGGTTGGATTGCGTGAAACAGGAATCCCATGCCGAACATATCGTCACACGACGGGCGTAACGACGTAGAATCCCCACCCATGCCACGCCTGCGACCCATCGTGATCCTCGGCGCTACCGCATCGGGCAAGAGTGCTCTGGCGGTGGCACTGGCGCAGCGGCTGGGGGGCGAGATCATCGGGGCAGATTCCATGCAGGTGTACCGGGGCATGGACGCAGGGACCGCCAAGCCTTCGCGGGAGATGATGAACACTGTTCGCCACCACATGGTGGACGTGGTGGAACCGACGGAGCCGTTCACCGTGGCCGACTGGTTAGCCGGAGCGGAGTCGGTGCTGGGAGAGCTTCAGCGGAACGATGTTCGCGCTGTGGTGGTGGGGGGAACGCATTTGTACGTGCAGGGGCTGCTGGTGGGGATGTTCGAGGGACCGCCCGCCGATGCTGTGTTTCGACAGGAACTTGCGCAACTTCCGGGGGCGGAGCTGCACCGGAGGCTCCATCAGGTCGATCCGGACGCAGCCGAGCGGATTCATGTGAGCGATGTTCGCCGGATGATCCGCGCGATCGAGGTTCACCATCTGACCGGCATCCCAATCAGCGTTCATCAGCAACAGTGGAACGAGGTTCAGATGAACGCGGTTCAGCAAGGCAGCCTCGCTTACCGCCACCAGCCCATCCTCCTCGGCCTGCACTGGGAAACCGAAGCGATCAACCGTCGCATCAACGCCCGCGTCAAAAGCATGTTCGCCCCCGGAAGTTTCGGGGGCAGTTCCGGGGGAAATTCCGGGGGCAGTTCCGGGGGCAGGAGTACAAGCCCCATGGCCAGCGGAGCGAGCCGTGGGGGTACGCTGGACCTCGTGAACGAGGTTCGCACGCTTGAAGCCCAGGGCAAGCTCGGTCTCCAGGCCCGTGAAGCGCTCGGGTACAAGCAGGTGCTTGCCCACCTTGCCGGCCGGTGGTCCCTGGACGAAACCATGGAGCAAGTGAAGATCATGACCCGCCGCTACGGCAAGCAGCAGCGGACGTGGATGCGACGCTTCCGGGGCGTGCATTGGCTATCGGGCGAAGCGCCGGATTTGGTCGATCAGGCTCTGCACGTCGTAACCAGTGAAGCGATGCCCGGTTAGCCCTCCGGCTTGACAAATGTGCCTATGCTTGTTGAAGTGACCCGCCCCCAGATGGCCGATGATTCTCAGAGAAGTGGGGGGACCGAAGACGCTTTTTCCGGTCCACTGAGTTCGCGCTATGGCAAAAAAGTCGACCCCGAAACCAAAGTCCGATTCGCCACGCGTCCGCAAGTCAAGCCGCGACGGCGAGAGCGCAGCCTCCGCTGCGCCGGTTTCGGCGCAGGGCAAGCAACTGGTCATCGTGGAAAGCCCGACGAAGGCCAAAACGATCAACAAGTACCTTGGCCGGGACTACGTGGTCAAGGCGAGCGTGGGGCACGTGCGGGATCTGCCCAGCCGGGCGCCCAAGGGCAGCAATCAGCCGGTGCCGGGCGTGGATCTCGAACACGACTTCGCGCCAACCTATGAAGTGATGCCCGACAAGCGGAAGACGATCGCGGAACTGAAGAAGGCGGCCAAGGAGGCGACCTCTGTCTGGTTCGCCACCGACTTGGACCGCGAAGGCGAAGCGATCGCGTGGCACTTGCAGGAAGCGCTCAACGTGCCGGCCGAGCGGTCGCACCGGGTGGTGTTCAACGCGATCACGAAGTCGGAGATTCAGCACGCCTTCGAGCGGCCGCGGGCGATCGACATCAGTCGGGTCAACGCCCAGCAGGCGCGGCGCATCCTCGACCGCATCGTGGGCTACCAGGTTTCGCCGCTGCTTTGGAAGAAGGTGGCCGGCGGACTCAGTGCCGGTCGCGTGCAGTCGGTGGCGGTGCGGCTGGTGGTGGAGCGCGAGCGTGAGATTGAAGCGTTCGTGCCGGAGGAGTTCTGGCGTATCACGGCCGTATTCGCGCCGGACGAGAAGAAACTCGACGCGCTGACGCAGCAGTGGCGCAAATGGCGGCGCGACGACGTCGACGAAGGCGACGACCGCTCCCGCAAGGCCATGGTCGCCTGGGTCAGCGAACACCAGTGCCTGCTGGCGGAGCTGGTCGACGTCCGAGGCCAGCCGTTCCGTCCGACCCACCGCGAGGAAGCGCTGAAGATCGCCCAATCGCTGGGTTTCGTGGTGGATGACGCCAAGCCGTGGGACGACCCGAAAGCCAAGGGTCCGGCGAAGAGCCGGGTGATCTATCACGGCCACGTGAAGGCGCCGGCGTCGCTGAAGATTGCCTCCATCGAGACCAAGCGCACGCGCAGCAAGCCCTCCGCGCCGTTCATCACCAGCACGCTCCAGCAGGCCGCCGCCAATCGCATGGGCTTCGCCCTCCAGCGCACCATGCGCATCGCCCAGCAGCTTTACGAAGGCGTCGACATCAAAGGCTCCGAAGGCCAGACCGGCCTGATCACCTACATGCGTACCGACTCCACCCACCTGTCACCCGAAGCCATCGCCATGGCCCGGCAGTACATCGGACAGGAATGGGGCCAGCGCTACCTCCCCGACAGCCCCAACGTCTACACCTCCAGCAACAAGATGGCGCAGGAAGCGCACGAAGCCATCCGGCCCACCGACGTGACGCTGACGCCCAAGCGTCTGAAGGGCCATCTTTCCGAGGAACAGTTCAAGCTGTATCAGATCATCTGGGAACGCTTCCTCGCTTCGCAGATGGTTCCCGCCGAGTGGGATTCGACGACGGTGCTGATCCGCGCCGATGCCGCGCAATCCACCTTCAAATCCACCGGGCGCACGCTGGCGTTCGAGGGCCACTACCGCGCTTCGGGCATCCCCAACGGCGGCGAGGAAGCGATCCTGCCTCCCGTGAAGGAAGGCCAGCCCGTGTTCCCCGTGGACTATCAGCCGTCGCAGCACTTCACCAGCCCCCCGCCGCGCTACACCGAAGCGTCGCTGCAGAAAAAGCTGGAAGAGGAAGGCATCGGCCGGCCGTCCACCTATGCCGCCATCATCCAGACCATTCAGGACCGTAAGTACGCCCAGCCCGTGGCGCCGCGCGACAAGCGCCTCTACGCCACCGACCTGGGCAAGGTCGTCACCGACAAACTCGTCGAAGCTTTCCCCGGCATCATGGAAGTGGCCTACACCCGCGACATGGAAGCGGAGCTGGACAAGGTGGAGGACGACCACCACGACTGGGTGACGATGCTCCGACAGTTCTACGGCCCGTTCAAGGAGCACCTCGACCGCGCGTACGAGGGCATGACGCACGCGAAAGCGGAGATGGAACCCGCGCCGCACAAGTGCGCCAAATGCGGCGCGGGAACAGTCTACCGCTTCGGCACGAACGGCCGGTTCCTCTCGTGCTCGCGCTATCCCGACTGCGACTTCGCCGCACCGATCGACCGCGAGGGCAATCCGCTTCAGGCGGAACTGTCCGACATCCTCTGCCCACTCTGCGGTCATGGCATGACCAAACGCACCGGACGCTTCGGCCCGTTCCTCGGCTGCGAAAACTATCCGCAGTGCAAGGGCATCGTGAATCTCGATCCGAAGAAGGGCATCGTCGTACTGCCCAAGACGCCGCCGCTGGTGACGGATTTGCCGTGTCCAAAGTGTCAGTCGCCGCTGAACATGCGGGACTCCAAGCGCGGGTTCTGGCTCAGTTGCTCGAAGTATCCCAAATGCCGCGGCCGATCCGCATGGTCCGGCGTCGAGCCGGAAAAACAGAAAACCCTCGAAGCCGCGTGGCACACGCACATCGCCGAACATCCCGCGCCGGTGATCCGCAACACCGAAGGCAAAGCCATCGGCGACGACTACGTCCCGCGCATCCAGTCCAACGACGATAACGCCAGCGCCGAACCGCCAGCGCCCGCCGAACCCGACGCCGCATGATTTCCCCGGCATTTCAACCGTTTAGCGGCGCGGCCGAAGGCCCGCCGTCTTCTCTCGTTGCGCTCTCACCGATCCCCCGCCACCCACCGCACTTCCTCCGCCGTCAGCGTCACCGCCAGCGACGACAGGCTCGACCTCGTTTCGCTGATCTGCCGAGGCCCGATCAGCGCGAACGTCGGGAACGGCTGCGACAGCACGAACGCCGCCGCGATGTTGATCGGTTCGCACCCCTTCTTCTTCGCCAGCTCCATCGCCCGCGCCTTGCGCTGGAAGTTGTCTTCGCTGTACCAGCAGCGCACGAGTTCCGCATCGTCCTTCTTATCCACGCCGGAACGATCGGTGAAGAAGCCCCGCGCCTGGCTGGACCACGACACCACCGCGACCTGCGATTTCGCATGCCACGCGCGCGACGTCTGGTCCGAGCAATGCACGCAGCCGGCCCAGACGGGATCGACCATGTGCGCCAGGCTCAAATTGTTGCTCACCGCGGCGAAGCCCTGTTTGCCGTGTTTGGCTGCATAAGTGTTGGCGGCTTCGATGCGCGGGATCGACCAGTTGGACCCGCCGAACGCCCTGATGCGTCCCGCGCGGACATACTCGTTGAGCACGTCGATGAACTCGCCCACCGGCACGTCGAGGTTGTCCCGGTGCAGCATGTACAAATCCACGTAGTCCATCCGCAGGCTCTCAAGGCTTTCGTGGAACTGTTTCACGAAGCCGGCCGGGGTGCAGTTGGGCGTGTGCGCGCCTTTGGCCAGCACGACGATGTCCTTGCGGATGCCGCGGGTGCGGACCCAGTGGCCCACCATGCTGTCGGACTTGCCGCCGCCGTAGATGTGGGCGGTGTCGATCATGTTGATGCCGCGCTCGAAGGCGTCGTCCCAGATGGCCATCGCCTCGCGGGGAATCATGCAGCCGATGTCGCCGCCGACGGCGATGCGGGAGACGGCCTTGTCGATGCCCGCGATCGTGCCGTAGATCATCTTGTCCATCCGCGCGGCATAGCGCGGCATCTCGCCCCGCACCGGCGCGCTGACCGCCGGCGTTTCCGCGGCATATTCCTGACCGATCTGCTGTCGCCACTCGTCCAGCACTTTCATGTTGCCCAGCGTGTCGTTCCACGACATGGCGGGGAAACTTGCCTGGCGCTGGTCGACGAACTTCGCCACGGTGTCCGCTTCCAGGCCGTAGAGCCAGTCAGGGGTTTCGATGGCAATGCGCCGCTCGTCCTTGCCGCCGGGATTCACGATGATTTCCGTCTGGCCGCCTTCCTTCGAGGGAATCCACGGCGAAGGCATGAGGATCGAGCCTTCCGTGCCGAAAATGCGGACGACGTTTTCCTGGTTGCACTGCACGCCGGTGGAAAGCTGCGCGACGATGCCGCCGGGGAACTCGGCGACGGCGACGGTGTACTCATCCGTCTGCGTCTGGGGATGGACCTTGCCCACCGCCTTGAACGCCACCGGCTCGGCGGGCGCGTTCTGCCCCAGCGCCACGCCCGCGATCAGGCGCGACATGCTCACGGGATAGCAGCCGACGTCGAGGATGCCGCCGCCGCCGAGTTCGTTGGCGGTCAGCCGGTGATTGACGTCATACGGCCTGGGCCAGTGGAAGCTGAACGTCGCCTGGATCACCCGCACGTCGCCGATGGTTTTGTTCTGGATGAGTTCAATGAGCTTCGCCGTCTGCGGATGGCAGCGGTACATGAACGCTTCCATCAGGAACACGCCGTGCTCGCGTGCGGCATCGATGACCGCCATGGCCTGCGCGTGGTTCAGTCCCATGGGCTTTTCGCAGAGGACATGCTTGCCCGCGGCCGCGGCGCGGATGGCCCACCGCGGATGCAGCGGATGCGGCGTGCAGATGTACACCGCCTGCACGTTGGCGTCCGCGAGCAGCGCCTCATAGCTGCCGTGCCGGCCGGCCTGGGGAATGTTGAACTCCTTGCCGAACTTCTCCGCCGATTCCTGCGTCCGGCTGCCCACCGCCACCAGCTTGCCCGTCTTGCAGTGCGCCAGCCCGCCGGCAAATGCGTGCGCGATGTTGCCCGTGCCGATGATGCCCCAGTTCAGTGTGCCCGCCATGGATTGCTGCTCCGTAAAAAAGTCGCCGCACGCAGGCGGCGAAAGTTGTTCCACATTGTCGCATGGATCGGCGCAGGGTATCGACCGGGTTTTGCACCGTCCAGAGCTTTGGCTGTACAGCCGTGGCAATTTTCACATCGCAAGCGAAAATCACAAGTAATTGACATTATTTTGTGTGATGGACCACGACGATGTGCAAATGCCTCTGGTAAGGACAGCTTCAATCCGTGCTGGACAATCGCTTGACCGCATCGCCGCCAAGGAGGCTGTGAACGTCTTGCAGGCGTTGCACGATGTCGCGGGCATAGGGGGAAAGCGCGGCGGCGGCCATGACGGCGGGTTCGTTGTCGACGGTGAGGTGGCTGGCGTTCTGGCCGGGGAACCAGTGGCCTCCGTTGCCCAGCAGGTTGTAGCGCATCCTGCCGTATTCCACCATGTCCCAGCCGCGGGCGAGGTTGAGCAGCCACATCAGGATGGGCAGGTTCATGTTGGCCGGGGCATCGTCGTGTTCGGGCAGGGACCAGATGCCGTCTTCGGGATGGACGAAACCGGTGGCCTTGCGCATCGCGTCGCGCAGCTTGCCCAGAATCGGCGGCAGCAGCGTCGCAGCCTGATCGAACATGTTCACCGCCTGCACGTGCAGATCGAAATCCGTGGGCCTTGCCGCGCCGATGCTCAGCGTATGCACCTGAGGACGGCTGAGACAAAACAGGTCGTTGAAGATGATCGGATGCAGAGGCTTCGTCAGGTTCACCAGTTTGGGCGAAGGTTCGTACAGTTTGCCGCCCTTGTCGGAGGGGCTGATGATGAACACGCCCATGTCGCGTTTCGCGGCCGCTTCCACCGCCGGCCAGTTGCGCTGGTAGATGTAGTACCAGTGCAGGTTCACGTAATCGAAGCCGCCGTAGTCGTCGGTGCAAATCGCGCGAATGATGGTGTCGCACGAGCCGTGCGTGGAGAAGCCGACGTGGCGGCAGAGGCCTTTTTCCTGCAGTTTCCGGGCTGCTTCCAGGCAACCGCCGGGGCGCACAGCCCAGTGCAGCACCTGCTCGTTGTTGATGCCGTGCAGGCCGAGGAGGTCCACGTAATCCAGCTTGAGGTAGCGCATCGACGTCTCGAACGTGCTGACGAACTTGTCCGTGTCCTCCATCGGCGCGACCTTGGTCTGCACGATCATCTTCTCGCGCGGCAACCTCGGCAGAATCCAGCCAAGCTGCATTTCGCTGCTGCCGTAGCCGCGCGCGGTTTCGATGTGGTTGATGCCCAGAGCCAGCGAGCGCTCGATGGTCGCTTCGAGATTCTTCTGGCCTTCCCCCGGAATATCCTGGGGATCGACATCTTTCCACTGGTGCTGATAGCGCATGCCGCCGCAACTGACGACAGGCATCTGAAGCTCAGTCCGGCCGAAACGTCGGTAAAGCATGACGGTTCCTCGGTTCTTCGGTGAAAGCCGCATGATGACCGGGGAATGGTAGGGGAGCAAACGGCTGGTGAAATGACCGAAGATCCAAATCCGAATGACGAATGTGAAGGATCGAAGATGACAGGGAAACCGATCAGTTCAACGGCTGCAGCGAGTCGTGGAGCAGGGCGTGGTCGAGGGCGGCCATGGCGGCGCCGGTGGTGACGCCGAACTGGGCGAAGCTCGCCAGTCTCACGTCCGGCTTTCGGCCTCGAATGGGAATCAGGCGCTGGTCCACTTCCATCCGCACGGCATCGCGGAAACCGATGTTGGCCAAAGGCTGATCGCCGCCAAGCAGGATCGCCTGGGGATCGAGCAGGTTGAGCAGATGGCCGAGGCAACGCCCGACATTTTCCGCCAGATTCACGAGAAACGGCGACAACGGAGCGTGTTCGTCGGCGAGGATGGCGAGGTCTTCCGCGCCGGCCCGCTGCTCGCTTTCGGGCGCGAACCCGCGATCCAGTTCGCCGGCGGCGAAGTGGCAGCCACGATACGGCTCGCCCCGCAAATACAGCGCCGTGCCGAACGATTGGAACCGCACGCCGTCGTCTTCGGGTGAAGGGTTCATCAGCAGATGCACGAAGTCATCCAGACCGATGGCAGCGCCTTGGCGCGATTCGGCCAGCGCGGCGAGGTTCGCGTTGTGGTCCACCTGCACGGGACATTCCAGCCTGTCTTCCAGTTGCCGGCGCAGGGGGAAATCCGTCAGGTTCAGCGCGGTGGACTTGAGCACCACGCCGGCCTGCGGGTCCACCACGCCGGGCACGCCGACGCCGACGCCCAGCAGCTTTCCCGCCGGGGCGTCGCGGGATGCCAGCCAGGTTTGCACCGATTCCCGCAACTGCAAGCCGATCGACTGGGGATCGCCAGGGATCGCGCTCTCGCCCGCCAGCAGCCAGCGGTCCAGCACCGTCCCGCACGCATCCGTCACCGCGAGCTGCGCGGTGCGCCGGCGCAGGTCCACGCCGAGCACCCAGCCGAGGTCGGGATTGATCGTCACCAGCAGTTGCTGTTTGCCCAATTGCTGTTCGCGCCGTTTGCCTGCCGTGGTCAGCACGCCGCGGTCCAGCAGTTCCCGCACGATGTACGTGAGCGTGGAGCCTTGGAGCTTGGTCAGTTGCGAAAGCTGCCGGCGCGACAGCGGCCCCTGCCGGCGAAGCAGGTTCATCACCAGTCGCCGGTTCCACGTCGCCCCGGTTCGCTGATTGACTTTGGTGGCGGTCACGATCATGGAGGATATCACGGAGCAATGACCGAATGTCCAGGTCCGAATGACGAATTCAAATCGTGCATCACCACGACAACACGACAGCCAACACGAAAGTCGTCACATTCACAGGTTGATCGTCGTGCCGTCGTGTCGTGGTGGTGAAAATGCATTGCATTCGTCATTCGGATTTGGACATTCGGGAGTTGTATCGCACTCACGGCGTGCCGCGGTTGTAGTAGACCCAGTAGCTGGTGTTGGGGATGTCATAGGGTTTGACGGCGACAACGTGGCCGTCCATGAAGAGCACGTCGCCGATCTGGTTGTGTCGGACCATCTCCGGCAAACGATCATCGGTCGGAGGGTTGTAGTAGGTGGTGTGGTCGAAGCTCCAGCCGTAGGTGCTGCTGGCCACCAGAGGGATATGGGAATCCCAGAGCACGGCGTAAGCTTCGGGCTGTCGAACCTGCATGGCGGATTTGCCGAGGAAGGAGCTTCCGGAGGCTGGGCCGGCCCCGAAGGCTTCGAGGTCGTTGTTGAAGGCGTAGCTTCCGCCGTACTCCCAGCGATCGACGGCAGGATTGGTCGAAGGCGTCCGGTCGCTGGGGCAGAGGAAGATGTTGGTCTTGCCCTTGGGCAGGCGGGTGAACGTGCTCAGGCCGTAGGTCCAGCGGTTGGAGCCGTTGCTGCGGGTGATCCAGCGTTCCTTGTTGTCGGTACGGAAGACGGTCAGGGCGACGCCGAGCTGGTGGAGGTTGGAGGAGCAGCCGGAGACTTCCGCCGACTTGCGGGCCACCTGCAGGGCCGGGAGCAGGATGGCGATCAGAAGTGCGATCACGGAAATCACCACGAGCAGTTCGATGAGCGTGAATGCCGCGGCTGAATGTCGGTTCAAGGCTCGGATACGGGTGGTCATGGCGAGGCTCCGAAATGTGGATCGAAGGATCATCGATCAACCTCTGCTGAACAGTACCATGTGCCATCCGGCAAGTCAATATAAACTTCATCGAATGAAATTATTCTTGACATTTCCACTTCTCGCAGTACACTCTGGGGCATGAAACACTTCCTTCGCATCCTTTCAACTATCGTCGTTTTAGGTGCTTATGTTCAATTAGCTTCCATCGCCAACGCGGCGGAACCGGTATCACCGGCCAAGCCGATCTTCGGTATGTGGGTCTGGAAGAGCCAGTACATCACCGATCCCGTGCAGCGGAAGGAGATGCTGGATTTCTCGGTGGAGCATGGCTTTAACCTGCTGCTGATGCAGATTCATCTGGAGCCTGGCTCCTACAAGGCGGGCAAGCCGGTGATCCAGTATCCGCGCGAGCTGACCGCCCTGGTCAGCGAAGCGGCTGATCGGAATATCGCGGTCGAAGCACTGTACGGCGAGCCTGACGGCGCCGAGCCAGCCCAACAGCCCGGCATGTATGCGCTGGTGGATGCCATTCTCGCGCTCAACAGGCAGATGCCGGAGGGCAAGCGGTTCACAGGCATCCATCTCGACATCGAACCCTACGTCATGCCGAGTTGGAAAGCCGGCGAAAACCGCGAATCCGCCATGCGGAATCTGCTGACGGTGCTGACGGAGGTTCGCCGCCGCATCGCCGCCGGCGGCATGGCGATGACCCTCGCGCAGGACATCCCCTTCTGGTACAACAGCAAAACCACGCCCGACTACTCCTGCATCATCACCTGGAACGGCACGGAAAAGAACTTCCACCAGCACATCCAGGACATCACCGACTACGTCGGCATCATGTCCTACCGGCAGCGGGGCGTAGGGGACAACTCGGCGGTCAGCGTGAGCAAAGAAGAACTCGAATACGCCCGCGGTATCGGCAAAACCGTCTGCATCGGCCTGGAAACCGGCCAGCAGAAGGAAACCCCGCAGATCACCTTCTTCGGCAAGCCGGCGTCCTACTTCTGGGAACAGCGCGACCTGATCCGCAAGGAACTGGCCAGCGACCCCGCCTGCGCCGGCATCCTCGTCCACTGCTACAGCCACTTCCGCAAACTGCTGGCGGCGGATGCCAAGCCCTGAACATGGGTCGCCATCACGGCACGACAGCCGTCACGCAATCCTGACGTCAGCCGGCCAGTCGCCGCGTCTGACGTCAATGAAGGCGCGAAAGGTGTTCATCCCCAGCGCGTCCACAGGTAGCGCCCACGTCATCGCGCGGGAAGAAATCCCCGATACCCGCGGTTACAATGATGATGAAGCGCCGCGACTTGTCGCGTTGCTTGAATAAACGAAGCGCCGCGACTTGTCGCGCTCCCGTTTGGCCCGCCGAAATGTGGGACACGTCAAGGCCGTGTCCATCAGTCCGCGAAGCTCAGCGAAGGCGCCTCCGACGTCGGTTTCCAGCCAGTGGTTGAACGGACCCTTGCGGACATCCGATCACCGATGCTTCTGGCCCGGCCTCGGAGGCTCTTCCTTGAGCCACCGGGCTGGTTCTGGTTCAACTCGTCGGCGACAGCGAATCCGTTCTACCTTCGCTGGCCTTCGCGCTCCCGCGGATTCCAGGCTCCGCGGGCCTTTTTCGCTTCGATTTCCCCGATCAAATGCGGTCATCCGTTACCGGCGACTCAGGCAGGCCCCTGGTCAGCCTTGCCCGCCGCCTCGCTTCGCATGGCCTCCCGCGGATGCATCAGCACCCACGGGTTCTGCTCCAGCATTTGAGCCATGTAAGCGTCCCACGCTTCCCTGCGCCACACCTCCAGGTGATCGTTCACACCAATGACCGTCACCTCCGTGCCCAATCCCGACTGACCCAGCAGACGTTCGGGCAACCTGACCCGACCCTGCTTGTCCATCTCCACCTGGGCCGCCATCGCGTAGAACATCCGCTCGTAAGGCAGAATCTCGCTCGCCGGGCGCTGGCTCTGGTCCAGCTCCGACGCCCGCTGCTCAAACCGCGACCTCGGCCACAGACAGATCGCCTGACGCCCCTGATCCAGCGTGGCGAACAACACAATCTCCTCGGCATCCTCCGAACCCTGTTCGCTCCGCAATTGCTTGCGAACCTCCGAGGGGACGGCCAGCCGATGCTTGGCGTCGATGGTGTGTTCGTAGATGCCCGTTAAGACCACGCATGTATTTCCCACGGCATCAAGTTGAGGATGGGATGATACTCCACTTTGCCCCACAATACAACACCATCCCACCCCTTCCCCCCAAAAATCCTCCACTCCACCAATTTTCCCCAAAGCGTGTGGCGAGTGTTCACCCAATGCACAACTTTGCCCCACGTGCATGGACGCGAGTTCGCAAATCACCCCCCGTTATTCGTGGGAGCACGCCATCAGCCCCCCGTCACTGACGGGGGGCTAAATGGGGTGGTTTCGACATACGCCAGCGCCGCCGCCGCGTCGGGCACGATGCGGTACACGTCGCGGTGTTTGGGCTTGGCGAAGCTCTGTTCGATGAAATGATCGAACAGGGCGATCAGGGGGTCGTAGAAGCCGGCCGTGTTGACGATGGCGATGGGTTTGCCGTGGTAGCCGAGGATGCGGTGGGTGATGGCTTCGGAGAGTTCTTCCAGCGTGCCGAAGCCGCCGGGGAGGGTGATGAAGGCGTCGGAGCGTTTGTCCATGACGTCCTTGCGTTGGCGCATGTCGGGCGTGACGATCAATTCATCGGCCTGTCGGTAGGCCACTTCGTCGGACACGAGGGCGTCGGGGATGACGCCGAGGACTTTGCCGCCGTGCTGGTGGACGGTGCGTGCGAGCTGGCCCATCAGGCCGATGTTGCCGCCGCCGTAGACGAGCGTGTGGCCGCGCTGGGCGATCCGCCGGCCAAGGTCGGTGGCGACGTCCAGATACGCCTGGCTGGCGCGGGTGCTCGAACCACAGTACACGCAGATGTTCAGGGGCATGGGAATGTCATCCGGGATGGCCTGGAGCAGCCTTCGCGGCGGACATGGTAGCGGATCATTGACGGATTCGTCTGCGCAACAACGTCAGGAAAGATAGAATTGGACGACAGTTGGCCAAGGGGCAGGGGGGCGAATCCCAGGGATTCGCTTCGCTCATCCCTGGGCGTCCACGGCTGACCGGGGGACACTTCCGGGGGCCGGGGGCCGGGGGCGGGGTCGGGCAAGGTGGTGACGCGGTGGCATTCCATCATGATGAACATCAGCAGCGTGTGGATCTGGACGCCGAGCCGGTGGTGCCGCGGGGTCGTGCGCGCAGCCGGGTATTGCTGGTGATTGCCGGCGGCCTGCCGACGGTGGCGACATTGCTCGGTTTTCTCGGACTGGTCTGGTGGCCGCTGGACGTGCTGGCGAACTTTCGGTTTCAGTATGCCGTGATTCTGCTGGTGACGGCGGTGGTCAGTCTGGCAACGCTGCGATGGAAGCTGGCGCTGCTGTTCTGTCTGCCGCTGGCGCTGAATGTGGCGGTGATTCTTCCGGTGTATCTGCCGACGACGGATGTGCAGGCGTACCGGCAGTACGGCCTGATGTCGCGGATGGTGCCCTCGGCGACGCGATGGGATGCGCCCGACGAGGAGGCGGAGAAGCCCAGTACTCAACCGGCGACGACGCAGCCGGCCGCCGTGGAAAAATCTCCGGGCAACTCCGTCGCCCGCCGTCATCATCGTCAACCGACCGCCCTGCCCGTGTCCACGCAGCCCGCCGGCGCAGAGGACGACCCGCAGCAGCAGTCCGGCTGGTGGACGAGCGACAACCGCCAGATTCTGCGTCTGGCCAACGTGTACGCGGATGTGCCGGAACGGAATATGGACAACCTGCTGGACTATCTGCGTGAGCTGGACGCGGATGTGGTGGTGCTGCAGGGCGTGACGGAGGATCTCCGGCATCGGTTGGAGTTTCAGATCGCGCCGTTCAAGATGGAACACGTGGCGGCACGATCGGACGGCTTCGGGATGGCGTTGCTGGTGCGGATCACGATGCGACCGAAGGTGCGTATCCTGGGTGCGAAGATGATCGAGCTTTCGCACGACGAGATGCGATTGCCTGCGATCGTGGCGCGGGTGCGTTGGGGCCGGGAAACGGTGTCGCTGCTGGCGGTTCATGCCGCGCCACCGCTGAGCAGCCGCGCCGAGGCGATCCGGCAGAGCCAGTACCAGGCCATCGCGCTGTGGGTGTCGAACCAGGAATACGCGCCGGTGGTGCTGGGCAACCTCAGCGCCGCGCCGTGGGCCGCCAGTTTTCAGACGCTGCTGGCCAAGACGGCGCTGGTGAACTCGCAGTTGGGCTACGGGATGGAAACGACCTGGCCGGCGGGAGGCGGATTCCCGCTGGGCGAAATTCCCATCGATCATTGCCTGCACGACTCGGACCTGGTCACGGTGTCGCGCACGCTGGGGCCGACGCTCGGGTCGGACCACCGCGCCCTGGTGGTGCATCTGGCGTGGACGAGCGACATCAAGCGTCCGCTGATCGACGGCTTCAATCCGAAGCGGAAATGACATCGCGCCGCGGGGGAAACCCGTGGTGTCCGCGACATCGGGAACGAATGCGACTCAGGCCGCCTGCTTCTTCGCCACCGCCGCCTTGGCCAGTTCGACGATCTGGTCGAACGCGGCGGGATCGACGATGGCGATCTGGCTGAGCATCTTGCGGTTGAGCGTGACGCCGGCGAGTTTGAGGCCGAACATGAACCGGCTGTAGCTCAGGCCTCGCAGACGAACCGCGGCGGTGATGCGGGTGATCCACAGCGCGCGGTAGTCGCGTTTGACCAGGCGTCGATGCTCGTAGGCATAGACGCCGGCGCGGATGACCGACTCGCGGACCTTGCGCCAGCACTTGCGGCGTGCGCCGCGGTGGCCTTTGGCCTTCTTGAACCAGCGTTCCTTGGCTTGACGACGGGCAGCGCCCTTCATGGCACGAGGCATGATCGAGTCTCCTCGATGGCGGATGCGGGGTTCGGGTCAATGCCCGAAGCTTGGTTCCCGGTCCGCGGGTTAGGCCGGCCGTCCATGCCTTGTACGTCAGACGACCGGCGGAATGGAACAGGACCCAATCAGTCCTGTTCGCGGCCCTTGAGCGGGCGCTTGAGCATCTTTTCCAGACGTTCGATGTCGGTGACGCTCACGAGGCCCTTGAGCTTCAAATGCCGCAGTTTCTTGGCGGATTTCGAGCTTCGCAGGTGACCGGTTCCGGACTTGCGGAACTTGACCTTGCCGGTGCCGGTGATGCGAATCCGCTTGAGCAGCCCTTTGTGGGACTTGAGCTTATACATGGGAGGCATTCCTTCCAAGGCCGCTCGCCAGCGGCGCGAGCCAAGCATTGTACCCAACTGGCGGATTCATGCAATCCGTGTGGATACGCGGTGTAATATGCACGTCACCGGTATTTAGCCCCCCGTCAATGACGGGGGGCTAATTGGGAATAACCATGAGCGCCACACTTGCCCTCCTGTTCACCGCAACCGCCTATGGCCAATGGTTGCGTGGGGATCGCCGGGGTTGGGTGGACGATGGCCGCATCCTTCCGCCGAACCCGCTCCTCGAAGCCGCCGACGCCGCGAAGATGGCCCATGAACCCTTTCTGTTTCCGCAACACCGGTTGTACGACGTCGGCCAGGCGGTGGCGGTATCCCTCACGTCGCGTTTGAACGTAACCCTGCTGGCGCTGGCGGTGCAGACCTGGCATCTGCACGTGGTCATCGGCGCGACGCCGCATGATGTGGCGGTGGTGGTCAAATGTTTCAAGGATGCCGCGCGGTATGCGTTGCGTCCCGGCCGGCCGATCTGGACAGACGGGTACGACAAACGTTTTTGTTTCGATGTGATGTCGGTGCGAACCCGCGTGCGCTACGTGGAACGGCACAACGAGCAAATGGGTCTGTCGCCCCGGCCGTATCCGTTCATCACGGATGTCGACGCCTATTTAGCCCCCCGTCAATGACGGGGGGCAACATGCGAACCTCGTCACGAACGGGGAAACAACATGCGAACCCCCCGTCAGTGACGGGGGGCTAAATGACGGGGGCTAATTGTGCCAATTCACGTCCGTTTGCCGATTACAATGCTCATGGTCATGAGCACACCCACACCAACGTCCCACGCCGCCTCCGGCGGCGACAGCGCGGTTCTGGCCGGCCGGCGGATTCACTTCGTCGGCATCGGCGGTTGCGGCATGTCGGGCCTGGCGCGCATCGCCCGGCAGCTCGGCGCGGCCTGCACCGGCAGCGACAGCAGCGACGGCGACACCGTCCGCCGGCTGACCACGGACGGCATCGACGTCGCCCTCAACCAGACTGCCGCGTCCGTGCCGCAGGCCTGCGACATGCTCGTGGCGTCGGCGGCGATCCGCATGGACCATCCCGAAGTCGCCGAAGCCCGGCGACGCGGCGTCGAGGTCGTCAAGTACGCCCAGATGCTCGGCCGGCTCATGGACCAGCACACCGGCATCGCCATCGCAGGCACCCACGGCAAAAGCACCACCACCAGCATGACCAGCCACGTGCTGATCCAGGCGGGACTCGATCCGTCGTTCATCGTCGGCGCGACCTGCGCCCAGATCGGCGGCGGCTGCCGCGCCGGACGCAGCAACCTCCTCGTCGCCGAGGCCTGCGAGTTCGACCGCTCCTTCCACAACTATCACCCGCGCCATGCCGCCATCCTCAACGTGGAGGAAGACCATCTCGACGTCTACGCCAGCCTGGACGAGATCGTCGAGAGCTTCGCCGTCTTCGCCCGGCAGATTCATTCGGACGGTTCGCTGCTGATCAACCATGAGATGCCGCACCGCCTGGCGATCACGGCGGGACTGAGATGCGAGGTGGAAACCATCGGCTTCGCGCCGCAGGCGGACTGGCAGGTGGAACTGGTGCACACCGGGGACGCGCCGCCGACGGTGTGCCTCAAGCATCACGGCCAGACGATGTGCGGCTGGACGAATCTGATGCCGGGCGAACACATGGCGTACAACGCCGCCGCCGCCGCGGTGCTGTGCCACCGGGCCGGCGCTGCCTGGCGCGACATCGCCGCCGCCCTCGGCCAGTTCCGAGGCCTCGACCGACGCATGCAATTGCTCGGACAACGCCAATTCCCCGGCGGCGCAGTGACCGTCATCGACGACTACGGCCATCATCCGACCGAAATCGACACCACGCTCCGCGCCTTGCGAAGACATTACCATCCCGGCCGGCTGATCTGCGTGTTCCAGCCTCACCAGCACAGCCGGACGCGGTTCCTGATGGAACAGTTCGCCGCCAGTTTTTCCGTGGCGGACGTGATTGTCGTGCCGCACATCTACTTCGTCCGCGACAGCGAAAAGGAGCGCCATTCCGTCAGTGCCGCGGACCTGGTGGACCGCCTGCGCCAGCGGGGCCAGCACGCGATGCACCTCTATCCGTTCGAGGCGATCGTGGAGCAACTGGAACTGATCGCCCGCCCCGGCGACCTGTTGGTGACCATGGGCGCCGGCGACGTGTGGAAAGTCGCGCAACAATTCCTGTCACAAGGCAAGTAGCGCCGCGACTTGTCGCGCGTCTTCAACCCCACGGCTTCAGATCGCCCGGCTCGTCCACCTTGATCGCGATCCCCTGCGCTGCCGCATCCGCGTACCGCGCCATCGCACGGTACAGCGGCACCAGCAGCGCATCCTGCGTCAGCGTGTCCTTGACCAGGTGCATCGGCCCGGATTCGCCGATCACACAGCGCGAGCTGAGTCCCTGCGCCAGCGCGGGCTTCATGAGCTGGAACATCTGCCACGTCGAACCCTTGGCCGCCCAGTCCGCCTTCGGGTCCGGCACGGCCGCGGACAGGTCGCCGTAGAACCGGGCCATGCGCACATGCGTGTGGCCCACGTGCTTCACGATCCGTTCCACATGCTTGCCCTTGGTGAAGCCGCGGAACAGGAAGTGCGACAGGTCGCCGTTGAGTTCGCATGGAGCAAGGTCGAGTATCCGGCAACACCCGGCGGGGTCTTCCGTGATGCGGTCCACGTGCACTTCCAGATAGAAGTTCAGCCCCATGTCCCACGCCATCTGCCTCATGGCGGCCACGCGGTCGGCGCACCAGCGAAGGTAGTCTTCATCCTCGCGGTACAGGCCGCCGGTGTTGCAGTAGTCCGGGTGAAGGAAGAACTGCACGGAAGCGAATTGGCCACCCATGTCGACGATGGTTCGCATTTCCTCGGCGACGGCATCCTGCCAGCGAAGCTTGCGGAGGACTTCGTCGGACGGATGCAGCGTCGCGCCGAAGCAGGCCAGGCCTCGCTTGTCCAGAGCTTGCCGCGCCTTGCGGGCCACGGCGGTCAACGATTCACCGGGGAAGTAGCGGGCGAAGCTGGCGGCCCCGAACTCCACGCCTTCATATCCGCTGACAACCAGATGGCTCAGCAGCGCGTCGAGCGTGGCGGTGCGGGCATCGGTGATGCTCGCCGGCCAGCCGCCGAGTCCGACGCGATGCGGCCGCGCGGTTTCCGGTTTCGTCGAGTCGCCCAGAATACGGTTGTAGCCCATCGGCATGGCGGGTTTTCCTCTGTTCTTGTGAATGCGGGCGGGAATCATAGCCACGAGTTTGGCGTTGACCACACCAAACCTTCGGACGTATTCTGCCCTCGCTTTGCCCCGTGACCAGCCATGCTCAATGATTTTCAGATTGTTGCGACCGGGGCTACGTTCCTACAATCCCCACAGGCGTTATGACTGATTCTCCGACAACTTCCGCCTATGCCGATCACCGCCGTGAATACGGCGACTTCACCTATGTGTATCCGGTGATCAGCCGCCGCAGTCAGGGTCTGTCCATCGGCATCAACCTGAATCTCGACGCGGCATGCAACTTCGACTGCGTGTACTGTCAGGTGGATCGAAGTCATCCGTCTCGCCGGCAGGCGGTGGATGTGGATCAGCTCGGCGCGGAACTGGAAACGCTGCTGGGCCATGTCGTCTCCGGCGACATCTGGAACGACCCGCGCTTCCTCAACGTCTCGCCCCAGCAGCGCCGGCTCAGCGACATCGCGTTCTCCGGCAACGGCGAACCCACTTCCTGTCCGCAACTGGAACAGGTCGTCGAACGCGTGATCGCCATCCAACGCAAACTGTCGCTGTCCGAAATCAAGCTGGTGCTGATCACCAACGCCACGCTGCTGCATCGTCCCGCGACGCAGCGAGCCCTGGCGCTGCTGGATCAGCATCAGGGCGAAGTGTGGGCCAAGCTCGACGCCGGCACGGAGCCGTACTTCCAGGCAATCAATCGCAGCCGCGTCGCGTTCGGTCTGGTCATGGACAATCTGCTGACCTGCGGCCGGCAACGTCCAATCACCATTCAGTCCCTGTTCATGAAGGTTCATGGCTGTCCCCCTCCGGCGGCGGAGTTCAACGCTTATCTGGACCGTCTGGCGGAATTGAGCCGCGAAGGCTGCCAAATCCACAAGCTCCAGCTTTACACGGTGGCCCGCAAGCCGGCGGAAGCGTGGGTTTCACCGCTGGAGCCGGACCAGTTGGACGACCTGGCGCGTCAGGTCCGCGCGCGGCTGCCGCAATTGCCTCTGGACATCTACTGCGGCGTATAACTTCGCCGACGATTTCCGCTCATTTCGCGGTAAAAACGCAAACCGGAATTTTCGGGGTAACGATCCTTATGTGCCCCCGATTTTCTGCCGACCTTACTTTTGTGGCCAAAAGGGGACCACATTAAGGGAGCAGACACGATGAAAATGTCCATTGGTATGAAACTGGCGGGCGGGTTTGGTTCCATGATCGTCCTTCTGGCGATCCTGGGGTATGTGAGCTGGCAAGGCGGCGCCAAAGGCGTCGGCGGCGTGGACGAGTTGTCCCGCCAGGCCGACACGGCCAGCGTGGGCAACGAGGCCATGCAGAACTTGCTCATGGTCCGTCTGAGCGTTTTGAACTTTCTGCAGACGAACGACGAAAAAGCCATCGATACCTACGAAAAATGGAAGCAGAGTTTCACGGGCAAGATCGATGAATGTGCTCAATCCTTCAAGAATCCCGAACGCAAGAAGATGATCTCGGATATCCAGACGGAATTCAAAACCTACAGTGCCAACTTCGACCAGATCAAGCAATTGATCCAGTCACGAAACGCCACGTACAAGGGCCAGTTGGCGGTCGTCGGTCCCAAGATGGCCGAGCTTTCGCTCAAGCTGGCGCACGACTACACCGAGGTCGGCAAGAAAGAATTGGCGGCCATGCTCATCGGCGCCAACTTCCATATCCAGGAAGGCCGTGTGTACCAGATGAAGTTCTTGCATTCCCGGGACGATTCCGATCGAACGCGTGCGCTCAAGGAAATCCAGGAAGCCGGGGACATCATAGCCAAAGCGGTTCGCGGCGAAGACAATCTGGAAGCCAAAAAACTGCTGGAGCAGCTTACCGGGCAAGTTGACGACTACCAGAAGGCGATGGAAACGTTTACCAATCTCATCGTGCAACGCGATCAAATCTATGACAGCACGCTGAGCGTAATCGGTCCGCGCATCGCCGCCATAGGCCAGAAGATCGAGGAGTTCCGCTCCGCCGACGCCAAGAAAAACACCGCCGCCGTCCGCGACAGCGTCGTAACGGCCCAGTGGACGGTGCTGACCGTCGGCCTGATCGCGGCGTTCATCGGCCTCGTCGCCGCCGCCATCATCACCCGCGGCATCACCAAGCCGATTCACCTGCTGCTTGAGAAGTTCCACCTCGTCGCCGCCGGCGATATGACGCAGCGCGTCGATATCCGCAGCAAGGACGAAGTGGGCCAGCTCGCCACCGGCTTCAACGAACTGGTCGAAAAGCTCGGCCACGTGCTGTCCGAAGTCGCCCAATCGACCTTCGATGTCAGCAGCGCCAGCGATCAGATCAACGAAGGCGCCAAGCGCCTGGCCGAAGGCGCGAACCACCAGGCCAGCAGCATCGAGGAAGTTTCCGCTTCGTTGGAAGAGATGAACTCGATGACCGCCCAGGCCGCCGACGGCGCGTCCCGCGCCCGCAACCTGTCGAAGGAATCCCGCACTTCCGCCGAGCGCGGCAACGGCGCCATGGGCCGGATGGAAGACGCGATCCAGGCGATCAAGAAGTCCAGCGACGAAACCAGCAAGATCGTCAAGACGATCGACGAGATCGCGTTCCAGACGAACCTGCTGGCGCTGAACGCGGCTGTGGAAGCGGCCCGGGCGGGCGACGCCGGCAAGGGCTTCGCCGTGGTCGCCGAGGAAGTCCGCTCGCTGGCACAGCGCAGCGCCGAGGCCGCCAAGACCACCGCCAGCCTCATCGCCCAGGCCGTGACCAATGCGGATCAGGGCGTGAACTACAGCAGCGAAGTCCGCGAAATCCTCAAGGAGATCGTGGGCAGCGCGGGCAAGGTGGACGACCTGATCGGCGAGATCGCCGCGGCGTCGAAGGAACAGGCCGAGGGCATCAAGCAGATCACCGAGGCCGTGACCTCGATGGACCAGATGACGCAGGAAACCGCGGCCAGCAGCGAGGAATCCGCCGCCGCCAGCACGCAGCTCCGCGAGCGGGCGACCGATCTGGACCACCTCGTCAGCAAGTTCAAGCTCGACGCCACGATGCACGCGGCAAAGAAGGTGCTGCACCGCCCGTCCACCTCGACCGTCACCAAGCCGGCCACGAGCATCAAGCCCGCGTCCAAGCCGGCGACCAAGCACCTGACCAGCCACGCCTCCACCGCCTCGGCCACCGCCGTCGCGGACAAGCCCAAGACCGGCAGCAAGGCTGAACAGATCATCCCCCTCGACGACGAGGACATGAAAGAGTTCTGATCCGTCGGCCCACCGATGGACAACCATACGAAGTGGCGTGGTCGCTCACGCCACTTCGTTTTTTTTTGGCCGCAGATGAACGCAGATAAACGCAGATAAGACCAAATTAAAAATAGCTGTTTTGAATTGAAATCAATTTCTGTCTTTGTATTCATCTGCGTTCATCTGCGGCTAAAAATGGCTTTGACGCTGCACCATCGGAACCCGATACTGATCCCCGCATGGCGGAGATGAACCTATCCCGGCTGGGCGAACCGGCGATGCTCCAGGTGTTGGAGGTTGCCCGGGAACTGGCCGCGCCGCTCGATCTGCCCGTGCTGCTGGGCAAGGTGATCGACGCCGGCCGCGCGGTGCTGGACGCCGACCGCGGCTCCGTCTTCCTCTACGACGAGCCGGCGAAGCAGCTTTACATCATCACCGGCACGGGCCTGGAAACCCTGCGTTTCGGCGTGGATCAGGGCATTGCCGGCGAGTGTGCGCGGTCACGGCAGGTGCTGAGCATTCCCGACTGTTACGCCGACGCCCGGTTCAATCAGGACATCGACCGCAAGACGGGCTATCGCACGAAATGCCTGATTTCCGTGCCGCTCATCGGGCTGAACGACCGGCTGGTCGGCGTGATGCAACTGCTCAACGCGGGCAAAGGCCGCTTCGACGCCGCGGACGAACGGATCGCCCTGGCTCTGGCGGGTCAGGCGGCCGTGGCGATCCAGCGAGCGCAGCTCATCGAGGAACAGAAGGTCAAACTCAAGCTCGAACGCGACCTCGCCCTGGCTCGTGAGATTCAACAGGGCAGTCTGCCCCGGGAATTGCCCCGCGCGCAAGGCTACGACCTGGCGACCTTCAGCCGGCCAGCCGAGGAAACCGGCGGCGACATCTTCGACGTCGTGCGATTGACGCTCGATGGCCAAACCATAAGCCACGACGACCCCGTCATGCTCCTGCTCGGCGACGCCACGGGCCACGGCGTCGGACCGGCCATCAGCGTCACGCAGGTCCGCGCCATGTTCCGCATGGCCCTGCGTCTGGGCGCGACGATCGACCAGATCGTCCGCCACATCGACGAACAACTCGAACAGGACCTCGGCGGCTCACGCTTCGTCACCGCCTTCGTCGGCAGGCTCGATCCGCGAACCCATGAAGTGACCTACGTTGCCCCCGGCCAGGCCCCGCTGCTGCATGTCCACGCCCGCGATGGACGATGCGAATCCCGCGCGGCGTGCGGCCTGCCCCTGGGCCTGATGCCCGGCATTCCCCGCGATGTGTCCCCACCGTTCAAACTCGAACCCGGCGATGTGCTGGCTTTGCTCACCGACGGGTTCTACGAGTGCATGAATGAGGCCGACGACCAGTTCGGCGAAGATCGCGTCGGTACGATCCTCCGCGATCACCCGCATGAATCCGCCTCGCAACTCCTTGACCGCCTCGTCCGCGCCATCGACGACTTCCGGGGGTCCGCCCCGCAGGCCGACGACCTGACCGCCATCCTCATCCGCCGGCCGCCCGCGTAAGGCCGCTCCCTTCCACGCATCGCCGTTCCCCCGTCGCAAGCCCCCGCGGAAGACCCGCCCCCGGGGGACGGGTCATCCACGGGCTTGGGTTGGTTCATGGTGCGGGCAAAGCCCGTGGATGGGGCGTCTTCGCCCCTTCCGCGGGGCCTTGCGACGGCGAAATTGCAGATGTGTGGAAGGGTGAGCGCGTCAGGCCATGGCGCATTCCATCTGTGACGATTGTGCCGACTGCGCCCAAACAGAACCGGCGGCGATCCGTACCAAGCGACAACGTTCACCGCTGATCTGACCGATGCCAGTGGAGGGGAAGCTCCGGGGGAAGGTCCGGGGGAAGGTCCGCGTCAGCCCGCCGCTGTCGTTTGGCGGCATGAGGAAGGATTGGCCGCCCATGCTTCGCGTGGATATCCGCCGAGCGCGAACCGGCATGACGCTCGCTCTGCCCGTGCGACATCCCAAGTCGCCCACGCAGACGCTGCTGAAGGTCGGCTTTGAACTCGATCGCCGCGCGATCGCCCGACTCATGGAACTCGGCGTCCGCACCGTCTGGACGCAGTGCCCCAATCTGTCCAACCTCGAATCCTTCGTCTCCCGCGAAGTCGCCGAAGCGCAGGGCCAGTTGCTCCAGGACCTCGGTTCCTGTCTGCACAATGTCCAGGGCATCGCCGCCCCGCGCGTGGATTTTGAGACTTACACCAGCTCCATCGGCCAGATGATCCGAGGCCTGGTGGAGAATCCCAAGGCCGGCGTCTTCCTCGGCGACCTCGTCGATACCGACGACGCCGCCTTCATGCGACACTGCTCCACCGTGGCCTACCTCAGTCTCATGATGGGCCTGAAGCTCGAAGGCTATCTCGTTCAGCAGCGCAGGCTCATCCCGCCCGCGCGGGCCAAGGAAGTCGAACAGCTCGGCGTCGGGGCCATGCTCCACGACATCGGCATGCTCCAGCTCGATCCCGAGATCAAGCAGCGGTTCTACGCCAGCGGCGATCGCACCGATCCCGAATGGCGCGAACATCCCAACATCGGCTACCAGATGGTGCACAACAAGGTGCTGCCCACCGCCGCCACCGTGGTGCTGCATCATCATCAGCGATACGACGGCAGCGGCTTCGCCGGGCGGGACTGGCCCTCGCTCGAAGGCGGCCGGATTCACGTCTTCGCCCGCATCGTCGCCGTGGCGGACATCTTCGACCGGCTACGCTTTCCCGTCGCCGCCGATCCAAGGCCCACCGTGCAGGCACTGCACATCATGACCCTCCCGGCCGTGCTGGCGACGATGGATGTCCGCGTCGTCCGCGCGCTGTTCACCGTCGCGCCGCCGTTCCCGCCGGGATCCATGCTCCGCCTGAGCAACGGCGACTGGGCCGTGGCGGTCGATCACAATCCGCTCAATCCATGCCGGCCCAAGGTGCTGCTGATCCAAAGCCCCAGCCGGCCCGATCCCGTCGGCGACGGCCAGCCGCTGGACCTCTCCCAGTGCGGCCCGGGCCTGCGCATCGTCCTCGCCGACGACATGGACGTCAGCGCTTTCCAGTTCGATCCCCCCGACTTCATGGTCGAAGACAACCTCGCCGCCAACTGGAGCTGACCGGACGCGCGGGCAGTCTGCCCGCGGCTGAAATATCCGGATGACGAAAACCATCCTTTCCCAGCCGCGGGCAAATTGCCCGCGCGTCCTGCCCCGCCTCAGTTGCCTGCCATCGCTTGCGGCGTCACAATCCCGTCATGCCTGAAGTCCACCTGAAACTGCCGCATCATCAATACGTCATCCACGTCCGGGCCGGGCTGCTGGCCGAGCTTGGCGCGCTCGTTCGCGCCGTTGTGCCTCACGACCGCGCGGCGATACTCGCCGACCAGCAGGTGCTGCCCCGTCACGGCCAGGCCGCGAAGCAGTCGCTCGAACAGGCCGGGTACAGCGTCGTCGTGCAAAGCGTTGCCGCAGGTGAGAACCACAAAAACCTTCAGGCTGTCGCGGCGCTGTACGGCACGCTCGTCGAGCATCACATGGAGCGAAAAAGCCCCATCTTCGCCCTCGGCGGCGGGGTCATCGGCGACACCGCCGGCTTCGTCGCCGCCACCTACCTCCGCGGCGTCCCCTTCGTTCAGGTTCCCACCACGCTGCTGGCCATGGTCGACGCTTCCGTCGGCGGCAAGGTCGGCGTCAACCTCCCGCAAGGCAAAAACCTCGTCGGCGCGTTCCATCAGCCCCAACTCGTCGCCATCGACACCGACACGCTCCGCACCCTGCCGGCCCGCGAATTCCGCGGCGGTCTGGCGGAATGCGTCAAGCACGGCGTCATCCGCGACGAGCAACTCTTCAACTGGATCGATGACCACCTCGACGCCATCCTCGCGCTGGACTCGGCTTCGCTCGTCGAACTGGTCCGCTGGAATGTGCGGATCAAAGCCAATGTCGTCATGGCGGACGAAAAGGAAACCGGCGAACGGGCGCACCTGAACTTCGGCCACACGTTCGGCCACGCCATCGAAGCCGTGCAGACCTACGGGGCCTCGGACGGCTACAGCCACGGCGAGGCGGTCGCCCTCGGCATGGTCGCCGCCACGCGACTGGCTGTGAATGCCAGACGCTGCGACGCTTCCGTGCTTGATCGCCTCATTCGCCTGCTCGATCGACTTAGTTTGCCGACCAGCGCGAAGAATCTGCCGCCGACCGACGCGCTGTTGGCGTCGATGCAACTGGACAAGAAAGTCGCCTCCGGCAAGGTGCGGCTCATCCTGCCCGATCGCATGGGCGCGGTCTCCATCGTCGGCGACACGCCCGCTTCCGCCATCGTGGCCGCGTGGAATTCCCTGCGAACGTCATGACCAGCGTGTATCGCATCCTCGACGCCAACGCCAACCGCGCCCGCGAAGCCATGCGGGTGATGGAGGATGCCGCGCGGTTTCTGCTCGACGACGCCAGGCTCAGCGAACAAGTCAAAAGCCTGCGCCACGATTTCGCCACGGCCATTCAGCCTTTCGCCGGCATGATCCACGACCGCGACACGCCCGGCGACGTGGGCACAGCCATCGAAGGCGCGGGCGAATTCCACCGCGCCGACGTGTCGGATGTCACGCAGGCCGCGGGCAAACGGCTCTCCGAAGCGCTTCGGTCCATCGAGGAATACAGCAAAACTCTCGGCGAAACCGGGCAAACCCTCGCCCGCGCGGCTGAGCAGCTTCGCTACCGCGGCTACGAACTGGAACGCCGGCTCGCCATCGCTCTCGGCGTCGGTCAGCGGTCCATTCAGTGGCGATTGTGTCTGCTGCTGACCGAATCGCTGTGCCGACATCACCCGTGGCCCGACGTGGCGAAGCTGGCCATCGACGGCGGCGTGGACTGCATTCAACTGCGGGAAAAGACCATGGACGCCGGCCCGCTGCTGCAGCGCGCCAGGCAACTGATCGCGCTGGCTCGCCCGCGCGGCGTCGCCGTCATTCTCAACGACCGGCCCGACATCGCCCTGATCGCGCAAGCCGACGGCGTCCACCTCGGCCAGACCGATCTGCCTTGCGCCGAAGCCCGAAAACTTGTCGGCCCGAAAATGATCCTCGGCGTCAGCACCAGCAAACTCGACGAAGCGGTGCAGGCCCGGCGCGACGGCGCGGACTACTGCGGCGTCGGCCCCATGTTCCCCACCACGACCAAGACCAAAAACGTCATCGTCGGCCCCGACTATCTGCGGCAATACGTCGCGTGGAACGGCCTGCCCCATCTGGCCATCGCCGGCATCACGCCGGAAAATGTGCCTGTGCTGGCTGAAGCGGGCGCGCGAGGCGTCGCCGTCAGCAGCGCCATCTGCGGCGCGGAACAGCCGGATCGCGTCGCCCGCGAGATCGTTCGACAACTGCCCGCATGAAGACTGCGTCGAAGACGACGCAGCTATGAGCTATGAAAGAAGACTTGTCGTCGCCACGGCGTCTTCGCCGCCGGGTATGATGTCCGTCTCCCATGAACAACGCATTGCATGAGCATGACCCGTTGCCGACGGGGTGGCGGGTTCCGTGGACACTGGGCGTTCTGGCCCTGCCGATCATCGCCGCGATGGTGTCGCGGACGGCGATGAGTTTCATCGATTTCGTGATGGTGTCGAAGCTGGGGACCGAAGCGCAGGCGGCGATCGGGCCGGCGCAGCTGGTGGTGTTCTGCTGCATTTCGTTCTGCATGGGGCTGGTGACGTCGGTGGCGACGTACGTATCGCAGTCGCTGGGCCGGCGGGAATGGACGAACTGTTCGGCGTACGGATGGCAGGGCGTGTGGCTGTCGCTGCTGATGGGACTGGCGGCGTTGCCGGCGTGGTTCGGGGTCGGGCCTCTGTTCGCATGGGTGGGCCACGCCCCGGCCGTGGCGGCGATGGAAACGGACTACGCGCGGATCGCGCTGCTGAGTCTGGGACCGGCCACCGCGGGCTGCGCGCTGGCGAACTATTACCAGGGCATCCATCAACCCGCGGTGGGCTGGTGGTCGGCGCTGATCGCCAATGTGCTCAATGTCGCGGGCAATTACGCGCTGATCTACGGCCACTGGGGTTGCCCCGCGCTCGGCATCGCCGGCGCGGCATGGGCGACCACCGCCGCTTCGACGCTCCAGACCCTGATCATGCTGGCGTGGATGATCCGCCCCGCGGCGCACCGGCAATTCCAATCCCACGCCACATGGCGATGGAATGCCCGGAAAATCTGGGAATTAATCAAGCTCGGTCTGCCTGCCGGGCTGCACTTCACATCGGACATCATCACGTGGTCGATCTTCACCCTGTGGCTGGTGGGACGGTTCGGCACGGAACAACTGGCGGCGCACAACGTGGTGTTCAAGTTCCTGGAAATCTCGTTCATGCCGACGGTGGGCCTGGGCGCGGCGGTCACGGCGGCGGTGGGCAAAGCCATCGGTCACGGCAGACCCGACCACGCGCGGCTCGTCACGCGATGGGCGACGATGTTCGCCGTCGGCTACATGGGCCTGATCGCCGCGTGCTACCTCGTGTTCCGCATGAAACTGCCCGGGCTGTTGACGGATGATCCGCAAGTCGTGTCATGGGCGTCGAAGCTGCTGCTGTGCTGCGCGATCTTCCAGGTCTTCGACGCGCTGGGCATCACGCATGTCTCGGCCCTGCGCGGAGCGGGCGATGTCCACTGGCCGGCCTATCTCGCCATCGGCTACGGCGTGACGCTGTTCCTCGGCGGCAGCTTCCTGATCGCATGGCTTCGGCCTCAGTGGCAGGCGCTGGGGCCGTGGTCCGTGGCCACCGTGTACATCATGCTGCTGGGCGTGACGTTCTGGATCCGCTGGCTGCGGGGATCGTGGGAGAGCATTCAACTCCTGCCGACGATGCAAGGCGAGGAAACAGGTCGCCGGTGAACCGCCGCGGCGGGCCTTCGACCGCGCCGCCAACCACATGGCGCTGCGTCCTGTGCGTGTTATTCGGATTTTTGCGTCTGAATAATGGATATTTTCGTTTTTTCCGCATGAAATATGTAAATTGAGCTAACGTCGCGGCTGTATCCGCGACGATAATGACAGTAGCCCGCGACCTTGCTCAGCACCTTACACACTAGCCCTTGTGGCTAAAATACATGCCTGGAGCAGATCGGCGCGGGCTTTTTTCATGCGCGCATTTTCCGGTTCGGGTCACAGCTCATTTCAGCGCGAACCGGCACGCGGACAGATCGACGTGATCGTCATCGCGGAAGGCGACGCCTTCGGCGCGGAGCAGTTTGCGTTTGGCGTCCAGGCCCTCGGCGAAGCCGTTGAGGTGGCCGGTGGAGGCGACGACGCGATGGCAGGGGACCTGCGGCGCGTAGGGGTTGTGGTGCAGGGCCTGACCGACGGCGCGGGCGGCGCGAGTGCCCAGAGCCGCGGCGATCTGGCCGTAGGTTGCGACCTTGCCTTGGGGGATGCGCGCGGTCAGCGCCCAGACTTTTTCGTGGAAGTTCATGCCGGGGGTGAGGCAACCCTGTTCGATGGTTTGGCGGGGGGTGGGCATGCGCGGATCCTTGGGTTGTTCGCAGGGGGGCCCTGCGGGCCTCCTGCTAAACAATTGTCATTACGGCGCTATTGGTCGTCGTCGACGAGCATGAACTTGATCTCGGCTTCGGCGGCCAGTTCGTCGCCGACGTAGGCGTAGCACTGCATGTGCGCGAGCTGACGGCGAATGCGGATCGTCTGCGCTTCGAGGATCAGTTGATCGCCGGGCGTCACCGGCTTGCGGAGCTTGACCCTGTCGAGGCTCAGCAGCACGGCGAGTTTGCCGGTGTGTTCGAGTTTCTGGGCGACAAGCACGCCGGCGATCTGGGCCATGGCTTCGACGATCAGCACGCCGGGCATGATCGGAGCGCCGGGGTAGTGGCCCTGGAAGAACGGCTCGTTGATGGTGACGTTCTTGATGCCCACCACGCGGCGCTGCTCGTCGATTTCGATCACGCGGTCGACCAGCAGCATGGGATAACGGTGGGGGAGAATGCGGCTCAGGCGGCGGATGTCCAGGACGTTGCGGCTGCGGGCGAAGTCCTGTCGTTTCTGGGTCTGGACCTGCTTGACCAGTTCGCGGCAGAGGGCGTGGTTGAGCGCGTGGCCGGATTTGTGGGCGACGATGCGGCCCTGGATCGGCGCGCCCAGGAGATAGAGGTCGCCGATGAGATCGACGATCTTGTGGCGGACGGGTTCATCGTCGAAGCGGAAGGCGTTGTCGCCGACGGGACCGTCGCGGTTGATGACGAGGATGTCCTTGGCGGTGAGGTGTCCGCCGACGCCGGCGGCGCGGAGCGCGCGGACTTCGGCTTCGAGGACGAAGGTGCGTGCGGGCGCGATCTGGTGGGCGTAGTCGCCGTTGGTGAAGTCGAAGACGCGCAGTTGCCGGCCGATGGGGCCTTCCTTGCCGTAGTCGAGCTGGTAGGTCACCTGCATCTGCGGGCTGTCGCAGGGGAGGGCGGCGAGGACGGCGTCGCCATCGCTGACGGAGACGGGCGTCTGGACGACGAGCCTGTGCCGGGGCGTTTCGGAAGCCAGAAGACCGGCCGTGCTGAGGATGTCGAGGTAAGGCTGCGCCGAGCCGTCGCCGCCGGGCAGTTCCGCGGCGTCGAGTTCGATGACGAGGTTGTCGATGCCCATGCCGGCCAAGGCGCTTAAACAGTGTTCGCAGGTGGCGACGGAGGCTTCGCCGTGCTGGACGGTGGTGCGTCGGTGCTGGTCGATGACGTGCTGAATCTGGGCGGGGACGCGAGCGCCGGCGAGGTCGGTGCGGACGAAGACGACGCCGTGGTCCGGCGGGGCTGGGCGGAAGGTGACATGCACCGGCGCGCCGGAGAAGAGGCCTCGGCCGTCCATGGAAACGGGCTTGGCGATGGTCTGCTGACAATCCATAACATCATCCATCGCAGGTTGGCGTGGCGGGTTCGATGCCAACGCGACATTTTACCTGGAGCAGTCCGTGGAGCGCGCCGCATCGGGTCTGGATTTCGCGCCGGCGCGTTCGCGTTCGTAATGTTTGAGCATTTTGACCAGGTCGGGCAGTTTTTTGAGCATGGCGATTTCGCGCATGGCCTCGCCGGCGTCGCGGGCCGGGTATCCGCCCCAGGTTTTGCCTTCGGGGACATCGCCCATGATCGCCGAGCACGCCGCCAGGTTCGCTCCCGAGCCGATGGTCACGTTGTCGCGGATGGCGACCTTGCCGCCCATGCGGACGCCGTCGCCCACGGTGACGGAGCCGGCAATACCGACCTGACCGGCGATCAGGCACATGCGTCCGATTTCACAGTTGTGGGCGATCTGGCAGAGATTGTCGATCTTGGTCCCGTCACCGATGGTGGTGGGTGAGAGCTTGCCGCGGTCGATGCAGGTTCCCGCGCCGATTTCCACGTCGTTGCCCAGCCGGACGAAGCCGATGTGGGGAATCTTGACCACGCCCTTGCCGTCGGGTGAAGCGCGGTAACCGAATCCGTCGGCGCCGATGACGGCATTGCTGTGGATCACGACGCGGCATCCCAGTTCGCAGCGTTCGCGGACGACGACGCCGGGGAAGAGTTCGCACTTTTCGCCCAGGACGCAGTCGTCGAGGACGACGACGTTGGCGTGTAGCACGACGCCGCGCCCGAGATTGACGCGGGCGCCGACGGTGCAGTGGGGCCCGATGGCGACGCCGGGACCGAGTTGCGCGGAGGGATCGACGACGGCCGAGGGATGGACGCCCGGCTTGGGCAGAGGCCGGGGCAGGGCGAAGAGGTCGAGCATGATCGCCATGGCCAGATCGGCTTCGGGCACATGGATGACCGCGCGGCTGGGGATCGGCTGCACGTCGACACCGTCGGCGACCAGCACCGCGCCCGCGCTGGACTGCGCCCACTCGGCGGCATGACGGGCGTCACGGATGAACGTGACATGCCTGGCCTGTGCCCGACCGAGGATTTCCACGCCCTCGATGAGCACCTCCGCGTCGCCGGTCAAGCGGCCGCCGACGCGCTGGCAGATCTGGCTGGCGGTATAGCTGGACACGTCAACTCTCTTTCCACAGGCTCGGATGATCGATCGGGCGGATCACTTCTTGTTGTTCTTCCATTCGTTGTTCATGCGAAGGATGACCTGGTCGGTCAGGTCGAGGTCTTCGCGGACCCAGAGGACTTTCCGCAGCGAGATCAGCGCGCTGAGGGCGTCGGGCTTGACGTTGCGGAACTCGGGATCTTTTTCCTTGAAGATCACCATGTCGAACCCGTTGTCGCCGGCGACCTTGCCGACCATGTCCAGCAGCTTGCGGTAGAGGTTGGTCAGTTGCAGCACCTGTTCGCGCTGGAGGGCGCCCTGCTGGAATTTGGACCAGGAATCCAGCTCGATGGCTTTGAGCTGCAGCTCGTCGGACTTCTGCCTGAAGGCGTCGGTGCCGGCCTGGAGAAGCTGCAGGTCCTGCTGAAGCTGCTCGAGCTTCTTGCGCCGGTCCAGCTCTTCGTTCTTGCTGCGGTCGAGCAGGGTGTTCATGTTGGCCTGAATCTGGGTCATCTCGTCCATGGCGTTCATGGAGCGTTCGACATCGACGACGGCGATGGCGGTGGGCCTGCCGTGCTGGCCGGCCTCCGGCTTGGTCTGGGCGAAGGCGACGCGCGTGGCGGCGTGCGACAGCAGGCAGAGGGTGGCCATGAGGAACGCGATCCGAACGGTACGTTTCATCCGAAACATCTCCAGAGTAAGAAGGATCGCCGCGCGAAGGCGGCTCCAACGGGACCGATGTCCCCACATGTTAGGCGTGACGTCAGAACGGCAGCGCCACGTCGAAGCTGAAAATGCGCTCCTCGTCGCCGTGGAATTTGCGGACGGGGAACGCCACGTCAAAGGCGAACGGCGCCTGATTGAAGCCAGGAATGGTCAGCCGCAGACCGGTGCCGACGGAGACGCGATAGTTGTCCAGTGAAACGTCGCGGGAAAGCGTGCCGCTGTCGACGAAGAAGACCCAGCGGATGATTTCCTCGAAGATCGGGATGTTGTATTCGGCGCTGGCGAGGAAGAGCCATTCGCCGCCGATGGAGTCATCGGTGGTCTGGCCGGCGGTGTTCAGGCCTCGTGGACCGATGCCGCGGTACTGGAAGCCGCGGAGCGAGCGGTGACCGCCGGCGTAGAAGCGTTCGAAGATGGGGGCGGAGTCTTCCTCGAAGATGTAGCCGGTTTCGAGGTCGATGCTGAAGATGGTTCTGCGGCCGAGGAAGTCCTCGTCGACGGTCCAGAACTTCTTGAAGTTGATGGAGGCCTTGGTGAAGTCGTAGTCGCCGCCGAGCGCGCCGATGCGGTGGACGCCCAGGGTCGTGATGCTGCCCACGGAAGGCAGGATGCGGCTGTCGGTGGTGTTGCGGGTGATGACCGGTCCCAGCGAGGTCAGCAGGCTGTCGCCCTCGACGGCCGCGATGTCGGTGGCGGCTCCGGCGCCGATGTCGTCGATGGTGACCTGCTCGACGCGGGTGACGACCTTGGCGGACCAGACGTCGCCGAACCGCTGGCCGATGCCGAAGTTGCCGCCGATGCGCTGTTCGTCGTAGTCGTCGCGGTCGCGCTGGAAGAAGAACGCCGAGGTGTCCAGGAAATACTGCGAGTCGAAGAGGTAGGGTTCGCGGAAGTTGACGGAGTAGGTGCTGACCTCGTTGCCGGGCTGGAGGGTCAGGGCGAAATACTGGCCCGCGCCGCGGAACGCCTTGCCGGTGAAGAATTCGCCGAAGCTCTCGGGCACGTCGGTGATGTCGAAGTTCCGCTGGGTCAGTTCGATCGCGCCGATGACGCCCGCGTCGGAGCTGACGCCCGCGCCGAAGCTGAGGCTGCCGGTGTTCTTTTCCTTCACTTCCACCAGCACGTCGCGGTGCTCGTCGTTCTCCTCGTTGTCGAGAACGGTCACCTTGGCGTCCTCGAACAGGGCGGATTCCTTCAGGCGTTTCTGCGTCTGATCGATGCCCGCCCGGTCGAACCGATGATTGGGCGTCATGCCGCGGACCTGCCGGAGGATGACCTTGTCCTTGGTGATCTCGTTGCCGCGGACGGCGACTTTGCCCACGAGATACGGCGAGCCTTCCTCGATCCGCACCACCAGGTCCACGCGAGGCTCGTGCTCGTGGAACAGCCGGTCGATCGTGATCTTGGTTTCGATGTAGCCCAGCTTGCCGTACAGGTCGATCGCCGCTTCCTGGCTTTTGGTCTGGGCCTTGGTCGAGAAGATGCCGCCGACGCGAAGCGGCAGGGTTTCGATGATCTGCTCGGCGCTGAAGACGACGTTGCCCTCCACGCGGATGGAGTCGACCACGTACTGCCTGCCTTCCTCGATGAAGAAGACCACGGTGGCGTCCTTCTGGTCGGGCGACAGGTCGATGCGCCGGCCGACCTCGGCGTCGAGGTAGCCCCGGTCGCGGTAGTACGCCCGCAGCTTGTCCGCGTCATCCTCCAGCACGGTGCGGCTCATTTCGCCGCTGCGGAGCAGGAAAATGTACGTCCGGGTCTTGATCTGGCTGTACAGTTCGTCGTCGCTGAAGACCTGGTTGCCTTCAAAGCGGATCGCCCGCGTGCGCACCTTCGGCCCTTCGCGGACGCGGTAGAGCACGACATGGGATTCGTCGAGCAACTGCTTGTCGATAACCACTTCGGTATCGAAATAGCCCTTGGCTTCGTACGCCCGCTTGACGGACTGGACGCCGCGATCGATCAGGAAGCTGTCGATGGGGTCGCCCTTCTGGATGACCACGTCGCGGAGCAGATCCTGGTCGTTGATGGCTTTGTTGCCCACGACGCGGACGTCGGCGATCTGCGGCTGCTCCTGAACGACGTACGTCAGCACCACCGTGCCGTCCGCGAGGGTCTCGACCTTGGCCTCGACCGTCATGAACCGGCCGAGGTGGGTGATGCGGCTGACGTCGTTCTGCACGGTCTTGGGATCATATGGCTCGCCGCGGGTGACGCGGATCTGGTTGCGCACCAGCGACTCCGGCACATCCTTGAGTCCCTCGACCTTGATGTCGGTGATCGGTCTGCCGGTATAGTCGACCGTCTGCGCCGACAGCGGGCAGACAGCCAGCAGAGCCAAAAGGACAACCAGTCCGATGCGACATGACACGCCGTTGCCTGCATGATCTACCACGCGATAGCTCCAACACGGCGCGTCATCGACGCGCAGGTCCAAGGGCATCAGTGTAATACGCGACGGGGGCAGGGTAAAACGGACAGACGGGACGCGCGGGCAGTTTGCCCGCGGCTGGGAAAGAGAACCTCGTCTTTCATAGCCACGGGCTGACAGCCCGCGCGTCCGCGCCCGCCTTGTTGAACGGAAAGGGATCGCCGTCTACGATCTGCGGTGACACAGGGAAGGAGCGCCCCGATGGCAGACGTATTTCAATGCACCCTGGTGACGCCGATGGAGCAGGTGCTCAGCGAGCCGGTGACGTATGCGTCGGTTCCATGCTGGGACGGTCTGCTGGGCGTGGAGCCTGGCCGCGCGCCGATGCTGATCAAGCTCGGCGACGGTCCGCTGCGGCTGGATTTTCAGCAGGGCGGCTCCCGCTGGTTCTTCCTCGCCGGCGGCTTCGCCCAGATGGTGGACAACAAGCTGATCGTGCTGACCCCGGAAGCGATCGCCGCGGAGCAGGTCGTGCGTCAGGACGCGGAATCGGGGCTGAAGGAAGCGCTGGCCCGCGCGGCGGTGTCGGAAGACGACGTGGCGACCAGGCAGCGCGCGGTGAAGCGCGGGCGATGTCTGATGGAAATCGCCAGGCATGTGGCGCAGGGGGTGTAAGCGCGGGCGATGATTGTTTCGGGAAAATTCCGGGGCGGGCCTTCGGCCTCGCCGCTAACCGGGGTATTGGCGGGGGAAAACGTCCGGGGGGCGTATAATCGCGCGGATCATGATTCGTCTGCGCAATCCTCTACGTCGAATCGTGCCGAGCATGTTCCACCGGCGGCTCCTGCTGCTGGCGGCGGGGATGGTGCTGGTCACCACCGCGATGCTCAGCCAGATGGCGTACCTGACGATGGTGGACGCCGGCCAGTGGCGCGACAAAGCCGAGTCGCGCCTGGTGCAACATGCATTCATCCCCACGGCACGAGGTCGGATCCTCGATCGCCGTCAGCGCGTGCTGGCGGAGGATCGTCCGGCGTACGACGTGGCGGTGCGGTACGAGGTCCTCACCGGCCGATGGGCGTATCGCATGGCGCTGGCCGACGCCCGCAAGGACACCCGGCGAGGCAACGCCGGCCGGTGGAACCAGATGGATTCGCGTCAGCGGGACGAACTGGTCCGCGACTATCTTCCGCCGTACCGCGCGCAGGTCGACCGGATGTGGAACGAGCTGTCCCAATTCGGCGGCGTCGATCGCGTGGAACTGGAACGCGTCCGGGCCGCCATCATTGAAAAAGTGCAGAATCTCAAGTCGCATCTCTGGCTCCAGTGGTATCGGAAGGAATCGCAAACGACGTCCGGCCCGCTGCTGCTGGCGGACGTGGCGGCTCCGATCGCCGAGGAACTCGACGCCCATCCGATCCTCCGCGCGGTGCATCCGGAAACGAAGCTCGCGGTGATGCGCAAGTCAGCCGAGGCCGAGGGTGATCTCCAGTCGGTCTGGCATCAGGTGCGTGTGATCGACTCGGAGCGGCGGTCGTATCCGTTCGAGACGGTGACGGTGCGGGTGGATCGTTCGACGCTGCCGGCGCCGCTGCGCAGGCCCGAGCCCGCGGAGATCGAGGTCGGCGGCGTGGGCATTCACATCATCGGCGGCATCCGCCCGCTGTGGCCTGAGGATCCGTGGCTGACGGAACGGCCGTTCGTGAAGAAGGACGACGCCGGCCGGAGCGAGGTCGATCTCGGCGGCTACCGCGCCGGTGACGACGTCGGCGGCTGGGGCGTCGAGCGGTCGCGGGAAAACCGTCTGCACGGCCGGCGCGGCGAACTGACCCGCGATCGCCAGACGGACGCGGCGGATCGCGTGGAGCCGGTGGCGGGACAGGACGTGACGCTGAGCATCGACGTGCTGCTGCAAGCCCGGATCACCGCGATCATGGGCAACGCGCCGGCGACCGGCGTGGGCCTGATGCAGCGGCAGGACTGGCACGAACGCACCGTCTCGGCCGGTGACATCGGCCAACCGCTGCATGGCGCGGCCGTGG
>JADLAP010000061.1 GCA_020848195.1 Phycisphaeraceae bacterium | reverse complement strand
GTGCGTCCGTTACTTACTACGATCACCTGGATGCGCAGGGTAAGGCGCCCCAGTCTTGCCCTTCGTGCACGGCCCCATTCACGAGGCGCCTGTGGCAGCGAGGTGAAGATGTTCCGGTTTGCGTGGTTGTAGACGGGGAGAATGGAAAGCAGGTTGAACAGGCGGTTACCGAACGCGACCTGAAGAAGATAAGGGATGCACTGCGCGATAAGCGCCTCCGCGAAATTCCGTCGCTACCGATTGAGAAACACCGTGAAATGTACAGCCGCTCCGGCCTCGCGAAAGTCGGGCTGACCGAAACAGCAAAATTCTTCTCGTCCCGCAACGCTATCGCCTTGCTTGAGCTTTGGAAAACCATCGACACCGTCCGCGATGAACCAATCAGACGCAAACTTCGGTTTGCGTTTACCGCGATCCTGCCCCGCGCTTCCAAGAGATACCAGTGGAGCCCGCAACGACCGCTTAACGCTCAGAACCAAACCTACTACATAGCTCCGGTTTACTACGAATGGAACGTATTCGAGCTTTATGACCGAAAGGTCAACGCAGCGATCAAGGCGGCGGATCAGATGTTCGGTTCCAGTGAGCTGTTCAGCGCTGTCCGGCAAGCTGTCGCTTCATACGAAATCGCTTCCGCGGATGCGTTGACGCACCTTGCTAATGAGTCCATCGACTACGTTTTTACCGACCCGCCGTTTGGAAGCAACATCTTTTACAGCGACATGAATTTGTTTCATGAAGCTTGGCTGGGCACCGTCACCGACTACAAGTCAGAGGCCGTCGTGCATACAACGGGAAAGCGAAAGAATGGAGCGGAACAGCGTTACCAGAATCTCTTACGCACGTCCTTTGAAGAGGCATGGCGTGTACTAAAGCCAGGCAAGTACATGTCCGTTGTTTTCGGTAACAGTTCAGGGCGTATCTGGGGGTTGGTGCAACGTGCGCTCCGAGACGCCGGTTTCAAGAGCACCCCTGCTCACGTGGCCATCCTTGACAAAGGGCAGCGTTCGGTAAAGGGACTGAATTCAGGCTCGGAAGGTGTTGTTACCGTGGACCTTATCCTCACCGTTCAAAAACCACTCGACACCGAGCGTGCCGACGACGCGCGGCCACTTGTCAATGGCGACAAGGACGCGCTGATTGCGGAGGTCATCCGCGAGCTCCTTCCGGCAGACAGAGACAACCCCAGCCATATCTACGCGCGGATACTCCGCAAGGCCATACAGAGACACCTCTTCCTAGATGACCTCCACTTGGGTGATGTGCTCGTCTCGCTCCGGAATGCGGGATACACCATCGACCGAAAAACTGGAAAGTTATCCGCGAAAGACCAGAAGGTAGCGGCCTAACAGCTCTCTGCCGTTACCAGCATAGCCCTGACGGCCGCATCCCCTTCTATTTCCTCCGGCTCTTCGACGGCCACGGCAGAATGCCGTCCAGCTCTCTAAGCAGAGGCTCGTCCCCTTCGCCTGAATCTTGCCCCGCCGCTGTCGACCTCAGGTTCTCATCGAACCATATTAGTGATAGACATTGATCCCATTCCCGCAGGAGCAGGGCTTCCTCCGCCAGCATGTCGTAGTTTTTCACTCCATTGCTGAACCACGTGTCCGCGGCGATCTCATCGTAGTCTTCCGTCTTCGACGCGCCCTGGAATAGACGCTGGGCTACGCTGCCCTGGGGAACAGGCATATTGAACTCGATCCAGCCGTTCATCTCCCGTAAGAACTTTGAGCGCGAGACGTAGCGCACCATTCCATTTTCGCTCAGCACGAAGGCGCACGGCTCAATCGCGTTGATCGCAAACCGCGACCCCGTGGACGTTATGGACGCCTTGTACTGCCGCGCCAGTTTTTTCACCGCCTCCATCGAAATGTCAACATTACCGACATCCTTGCTGAAAAAGTCATATGGCAACAAACATTCGGCTGCGAACACATCGCAAAGCATCTCTTCTGGCGGCCGGCGGCCGTACCGCATGAGATCGCTGATCGTGAGCTTCCCCCCGTGATGCTGCGAGGGGAGATCAAGGACAATGTGGGCGATTTCATGGAGGACCGTGAAGCGTTGCCGTTCCTCCCGATGATTCCCGTTCACCGCGATGACGTGTTTCCCGTTCAACGGAAAAGTGTATCCGGATTCGTCGCCATTCAGATCATCAACGACCTTGATTCTTGCGTTCGCCGTGGCTGCAAGCCGCCCGATATCCACCGGGACCGACGTGATGTCGGCGCTCCGAACGAACTGGCGGGCCTTCATGATGGTCGGGAACTCGTCCATTCACGTCCCATCCCCTTCTAGGAACTTGCTCAGCTGATTCGCTCTCGTGCGCCAGTCGTCTTTCGTTTCCGGCCGGGCTCCCCGGAAACTCATTTGCGCGAGCGGTTCCAGCAACTCCACCGGCCGATCCTCGTCCTCGATAAAAACGTCAACAAGCTGCTCGTTCACGGTCTTGCCGACGAGCAGGCGCAGCAACCGCGCCCGGCGGGCACTCAGCTTCAGCGTCCGGATGAACGACTCAATAACCTGTTCGGAAGGAGCGGTCTTTTCGTCCTTCTCCAGGCGGTGGATATAGGCGTGGTCGATGCCCGACAGTTTCCCGAACTCACGCAGGCTCAGATTGCGGTCTTCCCGGAACCTCTTAAGCGCGTAACCAAAAGACATTGATTCTCCCCTTGACGGGCGCCAAAACGTTCTCTACCGTGTTGTCCATATGGACAACAGTATTAACTAAGTATATGTTTGTAGGCGCATCATGTCGCGTGAAGTCATCACGGCTCGTCGCCTGTTCAGGCATACACCTTAGACAACAGAGTTGCCCTTGGCAAGTCGAAAGTGAGCCCAGCGAAGGGAACCAGGTATCGAGGAAAGAAAAAAGGCCATGAAGAAACAAGACCAACTGTCCCCCAAGCGCCGCATCCTCTCCATTGACGGAGGCGGCATTCTCGGGACTTTCCCCGCAGCCTTCCTTGCCGGACTTGAACAGCATCTCCCCCGTCCGATCGGCTCGTACTTCGACCTGATCGCGGGGACCTCCACGGGCGGCATCATTGCCATCGGCCTGGCGATGGGATTAACCGCTTCCGAACTCCTCGAACTATACGAAAAACGCGGTCCCGAAATCTTCGGAGACGGGCGTGGTCGTTTTAGCGATAGCGTCTTCCGGCTGCTTCGCGCCGTGCGTTGGTCGTACCGCACCAAGCATGACCCCGGCCCCCTGCGTGCAGTCTTGAATGATGTGCTCGGCGACAGGCGGATCGGCGATGCGCAAACCCGGTTACTTATCCCCGCGTGGAATCCAGTCGCGCGGTCCGTCTATATCTACAAAACGGCGCATCATCCGCGCCTGCGCAATGACTACAAATCGACGGCGGTTGACGCCGCGCTCGCGACGGCCGCCGCGCCGACCTATTTTCCCCATCACATGACGCAGCATGCGGTCGGACTCGTGGACGGCGGTGTCTGGGCGAATAACCCGACAGCACTCGCAGTCGTCGAGGCCATCACGCTGCTCGGCTGGCCCGCAAACTCGCTGCATATCCTTAGCATCGGTTGCCTGGAAGAGGCCTATGCAATTCCGAAATGGGCCGGGTTTGGAACGCTTGGCCCGAAAGCCATCAAGCTTTTCATGGACGGGCAGTCGCGCGGCGCGATGGGAATCGCGAAGCTGCTCACCGCCCATGAGCACGAACGGACGGCGATCTACCGTATCAATCACGTCGTCCCACACAACACTTACAAGATGGATGACACGCGGGTTCTTCAGGACCTCAAGGGTCTCGGCTATTCCTTCGCCCGCGACCGCCAGCCCATCCTCGATCCCGTCTTTTTCGACACGCCGGCGGAAGGCTTCATTCCGGTTCACACCCTGTACGAACACGCTCCCCCAAACAACCAACAGAGGTTGACGTCATGACGATTGATGAAAGTAACTATTCGCGGTTCCTGGACCAGGTCGCCAGCGAGATCGACATCCCGCCCGGCAAATATCAGGACGCCGTGGATCGCTATCAGGCTGTTGGCCGGTGGTTGCAAGACGGTGATTATGCCGGCTGCTCGGCGGAACTCAGCATCTACCCGCAAGGCTCTTTCCGCCTTGGCACGGTGGTCAGGCCGATCCGCGACGGCATCGAGGCTTCCTATGACATCGACCTCGTATGCGAGGTCCCGCTGCGCAAGGGCCTGACGGTCCCCAAGTCCGTAAAATTCATGGTCGGCGAAAGGCTCCGTGAAAACGGAACCTACAAGAGGCTCCTCGATCCCGAAGGACGGCGCTGCTGGACGCTCGAATATGCTGAGCAGGACGGCGTGGGCTTTCACCTCGACGTCCTGCCCGCGGTTCCGGACGCACGCGGGCTTCTCGATACCGCGATTGCGATCACCAACAAGACGCGCGCCGGCTATTTCTGGTCAGCGAGCAACCCGCGCGGCTACGGCGCCTGGTTCGACGGTAAGAACGCGGCGGCCTTTACGCAGGTCCTGCTCGAACAGAAGCAGTCCATCCAGCGCCGCGCTCCCCACATTTACGCAAGTATTGACGCCGTTCCGGACCAACTCGTGCGCACGCCGCTTCAACGCTCAATCCAGCTCATGAAGCGCCACCGGGACTTGCGCTTCAACCATCACGAGCGCATTGATTATGCGCCGATCTCGATCATCATCACGACCTTGGCGGCGCATCTCTACGCGAACGAGACTGACCTCTACTCGACGCTATCCGGTATCGTCAACAAGCTTCAGGCCCATGCAACTCTCGTCGAAGGCAAGGCGATCGACCCATCCATGGCCACGATGCGCCTGATCCAGAGAAGGCCGGACGGCACCTGGTACATCGGCAATCCAGTCAACCCCGACGAAAATTTCGCTGAACGCTGGCATGAAGACAATGACGCCCGCGCACGAGCTTTCTTCTCTTGGGTCGGCGCCCTCCAGGAAGACCTCGTGAATATTCTCGGCGAAACGAATCCGCGCTTCTTCAAGGAGCGTTTGAACCGGGCTTTGGGCGCCGCGATCGTGTCCAAGAATATCGATGTCATCATGCCACCTGACGTCGTCATCGACGCTCCGCCCCGCATTCACATCACCAGTCCCGCCAAGCCGTGGAGGGAGGAGTGACGGAAAACCTGCGCCGGCAAATTGCCGAACTCACCGAAATCCACAAGGAACTGACGGCAATCGTCGAACGCGACCATGAAACACTCCTGTCTGGAGCGCTGCCGTTCGAAGCGTCAGCCGACGGGCTGGAAACCATAACAGCTTCGTTCGACATCGAGTTGACGATCCCTCACGACTTCCCCGACACGCTCCCGCGCGTCAGGGAGACGGGCGGCCGGATTGCTGGCGATTACAACCATCTCAACCCCAGCGGCACGCTCTGCCTCGCAGTCCCGGTTGAGCAGCGCAGCATTTTCTTCGAGCAGCCGACGTTGCTCGGCTTTGTCAACCGGCTTGTCATCCCGTACCTATACGGCTACTGCTTCTGGAAGAAACACGGGCGGCATCCCTTCGATGAAGCCGCGCACGGATACGAAGGCATCCTCCGCCACTACCTTGACACTTTGCATCTCTCCAGCGAACTGGCTGCGCTCTCGGTCATCTGTTTTCTTTTAGAACACGGCTACCGCGGCCATCATGACTGCCCTTGCGGAAGCGGCTTCACGGTGCGGAAATGTCATGGCCAGGCGCTCTTGACCCTCTATCGGCACCACACGCCCCAAACGCTGCGCGGCGATTTTATTGTTCTTTTTGAAACCTGCTTTGCAAAGTTTCAGAACGGGCAGCTTTCATTTCCCGCACCGCTCAGGGAGCAGCTCATCCGCCTTCTCGGCAGGCTCAAGACCTGACGGCCTTTTCTTGCTTGCGTACCCGCCAGCGCCGCGCTCATCAACTACAGCGCGACCACCAACCAGTTCGGCACCACAGGCACATTCGAAGGCATCTACGACACCGCAGGCTTTGGCGGCCTCGGTTCGCTGACGGGCACGATCACCTGGAGCAACATGCCAGTCCTGCTCTCTGTCCGGGCCTTCGACCGCAATACCGACGGCCAGATGACCAATTTCGGTGGCCCGTATCTTCCGGGCCCGGGCGAATCCGCTGCGGGCAATCAGGCGGTCAATACGCTGTGGACCGCGGCCGACCACGCGGTCGCGGCTGGCGGCAAGATGGAGATCATCTTCACCACGCTCGAAGGCAACCCGAGCGCTTTCGTGCAGACCTCGGCGGTGCCTGTGCCGGGCGCCTTCGGGCTGCTGGCGACTGCCGTGGCCGCCGCGGCCGTGCGCTCGGGTCGCCGCAGGTCCTGAACCGGACCGACCCTCGCCCCTGAATCGCGCGGCGTGCATGGCGCCCGCGGGGCGGCGTGTCCGGTCTTCGCGTGGCCCGCCCTGGCCATCAACGCGCGTCACCACTTTTCCCGGGAGTCTTCCAATAAGAATCGCGATCGTCGGGGCAGCGTACACAGGCCTGGCGGCTGCCCGGCACCTCCGCCGACTCGGCCATACGATCAGCGTGAATACCACGCGGGCAGAACGGGTTAGCGAGCTTCAGCAGGTCGCCGACCTTGTGGTCGTGACGAAAGGCAGCGACGCACCCGGTATGCGCGAGTTGATCGCCGACGCTCACGTGGTCGTGCTCACGATGGCCGGGGGACTCGGCGTGAAGGACGGCAAGCCCTACATGGACCCTGTGGCCTACCGTGACTCCTACGTGGGCACTGCCGAAGGGCTGGCCATGGCGCTCGATGCCGCACCGGAACTGCGGCAGATCGTGTTCTGCAGTTCGATGAACGCCTATGGCGATGCGCACGGGGCGACGCCCGTCACGGAGGACACGCCTCCCAACGCCGCCTCCCCGGCGGCACAGGTCTACGTGGAAATAGAACGACAGCTGGCAGCGCTCGGGCACGATCGCCTGAGCGTCTGCAACTTTCGCACGGGAACCATCTACCCATCAACGCGACAAGGTCGAGCGACTGTGCCGCTACATCGCGCGGCCCGCGGTGGCGACCGGGCGACTCTCGCTCACCGCCCAGGGGCTGGTGCGCTACACGCTCAAGACCCCGTACCGCGACGGCACGACCCACGTCATCTTTGAGCCGCTGGACTTTATGGCCAGATTGGCCGCGCTGGTGCCGAGACCGCGGGTGCATTTGACCCGCTTTCACGCGGCACATCCCTGTGCCGCGCCCCTGCGGGGCAGCCTGCGGCTGTGCAAATCGGCAGTCCTGCCGATTTGTCACGGTGTCCTGGCCCCGCACAGCGCGCTGCGCGC
>JADLAP010000060.1 GCA_020848195.1 Phycisphaeraceae bacterium | reverse complement strand
ATGAACACGGCGGCGAGCGCTGCCATCGAAGCGACCCGCCGCCGCATGTCGTTACCCGGCCCTATTTGTCCGTCGTGATCTGGAAGCCGCTCATAAACTGCTTCTGCAGGATGATGAACACGATCACGGGTGGGATGCTGGCGATCACCGCGCCGAGCATCAGCGGGCCATAGGCGATGCTGGTATCAACGGCCAGCAGGGTACGCAAGCCCACTTGGACGACCTGAAAGTCGCCACCCTGCATGATAAGCTGCGGCCACAGGTACATGTTCCACGAATACACAAACTGGATGACCGCGAGCGCGCCGATAGTGTTCCAGCTCATGGGGATCAGCACGCGCCACAAGAACTGAAGCGGATTGGCCCCATCCATCTGCGCCGCTTCGCTCAGCTCGGCAGGCAGGTTCGAGAAGTGCTGACGAAACAGGAACGTGCCGGTGGCGCTGGCGAGAAACGGCACGGCGAGCGCTTGAAACGTGCCGCCCCATCCGAGCGTTCCACTCACGTAGCGGTACAAGCCGATAATCAGGATTTCAGTCGGCATCATCAACGTGGCGAGCACGAACCCGAACACGATCCACTTGCCGGGGAACCGGAAGTAAACGAACGCCAGCCCCGACAGCAGCGAGAGGATGGTCTTGCCGATGGTGATGACCACCGCCAGCGAAATCGTGTTGAGCATATATTCGCCGAGATAGCGGTTGACCATCACCTGCTGGAAGTTCTCGGCGAACGAACTGCCGGGGGACAGGACGAAGTTGGCGACCTGTGCGTTGTTCTGCGTGCTCACCAGCGCGGCATATAGCAGCGGGAACCCGATCAGCAGACAGGCGATCCACAAGATGACGTGCGCATACCAGCGCTCCGGGACGAACCGCTTCCACGATGGCGGGCCAGTCAGTGAAGTCGTGCGGTCGTGTGGGGCAACAGTCCCTATTTGGCGGGAAAGCTCAGCCATAAGTTACCGCCCGTAGGTTACACGCCGGCCGCTGGTGCGGAACTGAATCAGCGTGATGATGATGACGAGGCTGAAGAGAATCAACGACTGCGCCGCCGCCGATCCGAGATCGCGCTGGTTTAACCCGTTGTCTACGATCCGATAGATCATGGTGGACGTCGCGCCGGCCGGCCCACCTCGCGTTAGGAAGTCGATGGTGCCGTACGTCTCGAAGAACGCGTAGGTGATGTTGGTGATGATTAGGAAGAACGTGATCGGCGAGAGCATCGGGATGATCACGCGGCGGAACCGCACCACGAAATTGGCTCCGTCGATAGCCGCCGCTTCGATTAGGTCTTTGGGCACGTTTTGCAGGCCAGCGATGTAGAACAGGATGTTGAATCCCATCGACTTCCACACGCTGGCGGCGATGATCGTCCACGGCGCGATGGAGGCGCTTTGCAGCCATTGAACCGGGACTCCTCCACCGGATCGAATGAGGTGGTTCATGATGCCGGCCCCCTCATTGAACACCATGCCGAAGATGATGCCGGCGACGGGTGGACTGATGGCATACGGCCAGATGAGCAGCGTGCGATAAATACTTGCGCCGCGCACCGGTTGATACGCGACGTATGCGATCATCAGCGAGATCGCCAGCCCAATGATGACCGTAAAGAACGAGATCAAGAAGGTCGCGTATAACGTTTGGCCGTAATTTTGGCGAGGTTCGAGCAGCTTGGTGAAGTTGTCGACGCAGACGAACGCTGTTCGATCCGTGCCCAGCCGTGCTAAAAGCGTCGATAGGCGCAGGTTGTCGAGCGCCGGAGCATATAGAAACAGGGCGAGGATCACCAGTGTGGGCGCGAGCAGGGCGAACGGAATGACCGTCCCCTTGAACGTGCCAGCCGTGTTCTGTTCGCTGGTCAGGGAACTGATCCCCTTGCCGGATCCGACGATTCGATTCACGCCCGCGCCAACGGCGATTCCGATCACCGCGCCGAGCGCAATGAGAAACACGCCGAACGCGACATCGGTGCTGGTTCGGTCGGCCTCGAACGTACAGTAGTTAAGCGGCACCATGAACAGCGCACCGCCGATGCCACCGGCAATCACGCCGATGAAACCTGCGGAGAGCGTCCGCGAGCCGCGATACAGCCATGCTGCCCCTACGAGTGCAGGCGCTGCGATGCTGATCAAGACGATGAGTTCTGGCGGGAGCATTCCTTCATCCTCAGCGTAAACGACCTCGGGGTGAGCGTTTGTCTCACCCCGAGGCGGATTTCAGATTAGCCTCTCACGCGCGGGGCTATTCGCCTGCGTACAGCAGGTTGTATTCCGCGAGCGTTTCGTCCGCCAGTTCCTTGGCTTCGGTCAGGGCTTCGGTGACATCGCGGCCGTTCACGAGCACCTGCTCAATGGCGTTGGTGACGTGGTTGCGGATGGCCGGGAACGCGCCGACGATAGCGCCGGCGGTCGCGCTGCTGGGGATCGCGGCGGCGAGCTGATCGCTGGCGACCAAGCTGTTCGGGTTCTCCTCGTACCAGCCCTCGGACTCAAGCAGGGCGATGGCCGACTTGGTGATGGGCACGTACCCCGTGAACTGATGCCACGACGCCGCGTTTTCGGTGTTGGTGAAGTACAGCAGGAAGGTCAACGCGCCGTCCTCGACCTCGGTCGACAGGTCGTTGCTCAGCCACAGGCTGGCGCCGCCGATCAGGTTGCCGGCATACTCGACATCCTGATTGTGCGGGTAGAAGCTGGCGACAACATCGAAACCTGCCGCAGCGCCGTCATTGGTGAGCGCGGTAGTGTCCGACGACGAGTAGAGCAGCATCGCCACCTGCCCGGCGACAAAGGCGTTGTAGGTGCCGCCCCAGTCACGCTGCGCGCCGGTGTAGATGTAGTAACCCTTGTCCTGCAGATCCTTCCACCAGCTCACGTAAGCGACCGCGGCATCGCTGTTGATGAAGGTCTCGGTCGCGCGGGCCTCACGGCCGTTGCCATTGTTGACCAGATCCGCGCCCTGCATGGCGACGGCCTGCTCGAAGAACCAGCCGTGGTTCGGCCACGTGATGCAGTTGGCGGGTGCGTTCTCCATCGCCATGATCTTTTCGCAGGCAGCATCGACCTCAGCCCACGTCGCCGGGATACCCTCGACACCGGCCGCTTCCAGCATGGTCTTGTTGCTGAACATGATCGCCGACGAGGTGTTCCACGGGAACGACGTGAAGCTGCCGTCCAGCGTGTAGTAGTTGCGCGCGGCGTCGACGAAGTCGTCGAAATTCACCGGCAGGCCGTTGACCTCGGTGCGATCACCGAAGGCTTCGGCCACGCTCTTGAACTGCGGGTTGCCCTCGAAACCAGCGTCACGGGCGTCCTGCGTCGCGGCCTCGAAGTACTGAACGATTGCGGGCTGCGTGCCCTGCTCGAAGGCGAGGCTGGCCGCCGCGAAGATCGATTCGTAGTCAGCGTAACCCTCAATGGTGACTTCGTACTGCGGGAACAGTTCGTTGAACTCCGCGGCGCGTTCGCGCGACCAGTCGAGGCGGCTGTCGGTAAACGCGATCCACACCGGGATCTGAATCTTGTCCTGCGCCATGGCCGGTGCGAGCGCGACCAAAGCCATGATGACGGTCAATGCCGCCAACAGCATACTTCTGCGAGACATGTGGAACTTTCTCCTTTGCAAACAACCTAATGTCAGGTCTT
>JADLAP010000325.1 GCA_020848195.1 Phycisphaeraceae bacterium | reverse complement strand
TGATAATGCGCTATCAACGTGTAGAGGGCGGGGTTCCGAGCGGGTTTCGCCACGCGGTAGAAGAGCTGGCGGATGCTGCTGTCGGCGTGCTCGGCATCGGCGGTGATCCTGGCGGGATGCTTCTGCACCGCCCGGCTCATCTCGGTGATTCGCTCGGGAAAGGTGGCGGAGAACAGCAGTGTCTGCCGGTGCCGGGGAGCGGCGGCGGCGATGTCGATGATGGTGTCATAGAAGCCCATATCCAGCAGGCGGTCGCCCTCGTCCAGCACCAGGGTCGTCAGCGCGTTGAGGGGCAGCGAGCCCTTGCGGACGTGCTTCTGGATGCGGCCGGGAGTGCCCACGACGATATGCGCACCGTGCTCCAGCGAACTGAGTTGCCCCTGCAGCGGCGCACCACCGCACAGGACGAGGATCTTGATGTTGCCCAGGAAGCGGGCCAGGCGCCGCAGTTCGCTGGCGATCTGCTCCGCCAGTTCGTGGGTCGGGCAGAGGACCAGGGCCTGGACACGGCAGGCCGGCGCGTCAAGCCTGGCGAGGATGCCGAGCCCGAAGACGGCGGTCTTGCCGCTGCCGGTCTTGGCCTGAATAATCAGGTCCCGACGGCTGAGCACGTCCGGCAGGCTGGCCGCCTGAATGGGGGTCATGGCCTGATAGCCGATAGCGGCCAGGTTGCTGAGGCAGGGAGCCGGGAGGGGCAGTTCCGAGAAGCAGCGTGGCATCGTGGTGGTCCCGGACAGAGTTTGCTGAGTGATGGTGCATGGCGCCCTGACCGCCGACGTCAGGCCCGGACACGGTAGCGCGCGGTCAGTCCTTTGAGGAAACACTGCAGAACCACATCGCCGCACGTTCGGTAGTGCGTGTGACCGGCCTTGCGGAAGAAGGCGTTGAGCTCGTGCTTGGTGAGGTCCACGCCGGTCTGCTTGAGGATGGCGAGCATGTCGGCGTCCTGCAGGTCCAGGGCGATACGGAGCTTCTTCAGCACGTCGTTGTTGGTGAGGCTCACACCCGGGTTCGGCTGCGGCGCCGGCGCCCCCTCTTTCTGGCCGCGCCGGTGGATGATCAGCCCGTCCAGGAAGCACGCCATTGCCGTGTGGTCGCATGCCACATAGCCGGGCTCATCCTCCGGCTTGAGGAAGGCGGCCACCGCCGCGGCCGGGCCCGGGTAGCCGCCGCGGGCAAAGATGGCGGCGATGGTGGCATCGTCGTAGGTCAGCGCATAGCGCAGCCGTCGCAAGGTATCGTTGTGGGTCATGGTGGTAACCTGCATCCAGGGCGTTCAACGGGCGGACCGCAGCCGCAGCCGCGCCTGGGCGTAATGTAGCGCTCCGGCGGCAGACCACCGCGGCCGTCAGCGGCCGGCTGTGGCGTCGCGGCCGAGTGCCCGCAGTTCGGCATGCCGGTAGCAGCTCACCAGGTGATCGTTGACCATGCCCACCGCCTGCATGAGGGAGTAGCAGATGGTCGAACCCACGAAAGTGAAGCCGTGCTGCTTCAGATCCTTGCTCATCCGGTCCGAGAGCTCGGTACGCGCCGGCAGTTGGTCGAGCGCGGTCCAGGCATTCTGCCGGGGAACCTGGTCGACATACCGCCAGAGGAAGGTGCTGAGCGAGCCCGCTTCTTCGCTCAGGCGCAGGACGGCGCGGGCATTCTGGATGGCCGCCGCTATCTTCAGCCGATTGCGCACAATGCCCGGGTTCAC
>JADLAP010000059.1 GCA_020848195.1 Phycisphaeraceae bacterium | reverse complement strand
TGATCCACCCTTTTCCCCCGGCCCCCAGAAATCTCCCCTTGGCACGCCGCGACAACGTCGCGGATACACCCCACGAAATCCCGTGCCGAAGCTCTCTTATACCGGCTTCCCCGCCATCGGCAACTGCACCCCCAAGTGGAATGTAAAGAACCTTGTTCACCTCGCATCCTGCCGGCAGCAAAAAAAATATCTTGACGCCATAAGCGAAGTTGATATCCTGATTGTAACACTTCATTGCAATGGTACATTCCAGTGGCCTTTGATATGAGCAGCAGTGGAACCTTACAAGACGTAATTCGGCGGGCAGGGGTCTCCTCGGCCACCGTGTCGCGTGTCATCAACGGCAGGCCGGGCATCGCCGACGAAACACGCCGGCGCGTGCAACAAGCCATTGAAGATGTCGGCTACGAACCGAATCCCCAGGTCGCCCGGTTCTTCAAAACCCTCCACGGCGGCAACCACACCGTCGCCCTCGCCTTCGCCCATCGCATGGATCGTCTGGCCCCCGGCGGCGAGCCGTTCTATTCCCGTCTGAGCATGGCGGTCCAGGGTGAACTGAGCCGACACGACCATCACACCCTCCTGGTCAACACCAGCACCGACCGCACGGCCGACGGCAATCTCAACTGCGTCGCGGAGGGACTGTGCAAAGGCATCATTGCCGAAGTACACGACGCCCAGGTGATTCAGCAATTCTCCGCCCACGTCCCGGTGGTGCTGATCAACGTGGATATGGTCCTGCCGCACGTGGATGTCGTCATACCGCATGTGGAACGGGCAGCCACGCGACAGATTCAGCACCTGGTCGAACTCGGTCATCGCCGCATCGCCTGCTTCCGGCCCAGAGCTTCCGCGATGAGCCTGGACCTTCACTGGCAGGATGCACGCTTCTGGCGCGGCTACGAAGATGCCTGCCAGCATCTGGGTCTGGCCATCCCCGACCCATATCTCGTACCGATCAGCATAGAAAATCAGAGCGATGCCCCGGCCGTCGCGGCGTTCCTCGATCGCGTCATGGCCTTCGACGCCGATGCACCCACCGCCATTCTCACCTACGACCAGTATGCCGGCGAACTGATCCGCCAACTGCAAGCACGAGGCAAACAGGTTCCCCGCGACGTCAGCATCTTCGGCTACGACGATTTCATGTTCGGCAAGCCTTGCCCCATGCACCTGTCCACCTATCGCCAGGACTTTCAGACCATGGCCAGCCACGCGGTCAACCTGCTGCTGACTCGCCTGGCGCATCCCCAGCGGTCCGCCGCCATGATCCAGGTCGATGGCGAACTGGTTCACCGTGACTCCGTCGCGCCGGCTCCGCAACATGCCGGCGATTCCCGTTCCTGAATGCCCCGTGTCAACCACCGTCAGCCGCCGACCGATATCGAACAAGGAGCATCCGCATGACAGCATCCCACACCCATCGTCAATCCCACGGCCCTCGCGCGATTCGGTCATGCCATGCCGCCTTTACCCTTATCGAACTTCTTGTTGTCATTTCCATCGTGGCACTGCTGATTTCCATCCTCCTGCCCGCTTTGGCCAAGGCCCGCGAAAAGACCCGCACCACCGCCTGCCTGGTCAACCTCAAGCAACTCGGCAGCACGCTCACCATGTACTCTTATGACTTCAAGGGCGCGTTCACCCTCAACGACATGACCTACAGCTACTACTATGGCGGTAATGCGTATAGCCTGACCATCCTGGCCTACTCACGCTATCTCGCCGGCAGCACGGACCTGAACAACACTCTGCTCTGGTGCCCGGAATGGGAAGGGCCGAAAACCTTCCTTGGCTGCTACAACCAGAAGCCTTTCTCCTGGGGCGCGGCGTTCTATGGCCTGAACACCTCCGGTTACTCTTCCCAACCCAGCAAAATGATGCGGATGGATGAAATTCTCGTCCCAGCGAAAAACATCGCCGTCGCTGATCCCATGCTCAACGCCTCCGGCTACTGCAACTGGTGGTCTCCGTCCATCCGAACCGACATGCATCATGGCCTGTACAACTTCGTCGCCTTCGACGGCCATGCCGCCTCCATCCTCGACGCCGGCGGCAAGGTCAGCGCATGGATGCTTGGCAATGGCGACGTCACCAACGGATGGTCCGGGCACGCCTTCTGGACCTTCTATGTGCTTGAACACAGCGTGCTGGGCTGGTGATGCCGCGTCATGCGGGAAATGCCGGACTCGCAGAGTCCGGCTCGGACATACTGTGACAATCGAAACGTTCCACCTTTTGGAGCCGGACTCTGCGAGTCCGGGATTCTCATGCTGCACTCACGATGGCATTCCCTTCCCATGATCGGATTCATGCTGATCGGCGCGACCTTGGCGCTCGGCGCGACGCCTGATCTGCGAAATCCCGCCCTCAATCCCGTCACGTGGGAAACCCCTCGCGGTACGACTGAACTTTCGCTGATCGCGGGCGGCAAACCGTGCGTCACCCTCGTCGTCCCCCGCGAAGCGTCGGATCCCACGTGGAACGCCATGGGAGCGGCGCAACAGATCGCGGAAGGCTTTCGCCTGGTCACCGGCCACGCGCCCGCCATCGTGCGCGAACCGCAAACCGTCGCCGGCCCACGCATCCTCATCGGCGACACCGAGGAAGCCCGGGCCGCGGGACTGAGCTGCGATGACCTGCCCGCTTACGGATTCCGCTTCGCCACGCTCAACAACGCCGCAGCCATCGTCGGCCACGAAGTCGGCTACGGCGTCACCGACTTTCAGGAACGCATCCTCAACCTGCGCTGGTACTACCCAGGCCCCGATGGAACCGACTCGCCTCCGATCCGTGAACTGTCCCTGCCTCCCTGCGCCTACAGCGACTTTCCCCGACAGGGCAAACGCATGATGTGGCCCTGGCAGGCCAAGGGCGTCGTGCCCGACGATCAGCGGATGACTTTCGGCGAACTGGGGGATCATCCGACCTTCATGGCCATGGTCCGCCATCTGCGCGCCGGCTACGCCGGGCCGACCGTCGGTTGTCACACCTTCCCCAATTTCAACATGTACGCCAAGGATTACCCCGAATGCTTCGAGCTTGGCACATCCGGCCAGCGCACCTCCGGCGACATGGCGATGCCCTGCTACAGCCATCCGAAAACACTTGAACTTCATGTGCAATCGCTGGAAAAGTTCTACGCCGACGGCGACGTGACCCCGTGGCTGTTGCCCCCGCAGTACAAGACAGCCTTCGGCCTGCCGCTGAAGGACCTCATCAGCTTTTCGCCGATCGACCTGCCGCTGGGATGTCAGTGTGAGTTGTGCAAGGCGAACCTCGACCCCAACGGCGGCGAGTGGGGCCGGTACAGCAAGATCGCCGCGACCTTCGCCGCCAATCTCGCAAGGGAAATCCAGAAACGCTGGCCGGACAAGGTGCTGACCTATCTGCCGTATATGAACTACACCGAGCCGCCCCAGGGCGTGACATTCCCTGACAATGTACACGTCATGGTCTGCCTCATGAACGGCGTGGGCATGTCCAAGGAGCCGACCATCAATGAAAAATACGCACGCTGGATCCGAGGCTGGCGCAAGCTGACCGGCCATCCCGTGCAACTGTGGGAATACATTTGCTGGCCCGACAATCACGCATTGCCCATTGTCAGCCTGCACACGATCAAGGCGTTCAAACAGCAGCACGCCAACGACAGCATCGGCTCGTTCCTCAACGGTCCCTCGGCCGGCCCGCAGGATGTCCCCGGCGGAACCTGGGCCTGTGGGCACATCAACATCAACGCTCTGTTCCGCCTGCTGTGGAATCCAGACTACGACGTCGACGCCATGCTCAACGAATATGTCGTCCGCATGTATGGGCCGGCGAGCAAGCCGATGGGCGAATTGATCCATCTGCTGCAGGATCGCTGGGAACAAACCCGCTGGTCCCCGCTGCCGGAGGACAAATACAACGGCGACCTGAAGCTGATCCACGAACAGACTATGCCGCGTGAGCAGGCGCAGCGATTGCGTGAGCTGCTTGCACAAGCCCGGCAATTCGCAGGCGACACCGGCCTGACGCGGCGGCGCGTCGATTTCTTCGGCCGAACCGTTGACGTTTTCCTCCGCGAATCCGACTTCTACCATGAAGGTTCGCGCCAGTCGCCGCCGACGCTCAAGGCTGTGCATACCGATGACGCCCCCGTCTGCGATGGCAAGCTGGATGAACTCTGCTGGCAGCAGGCCCCGGAAACCCCCACGCAATCCCTGCAGCGGGCGTACATCTCATGGACCACCGAGCCTGAGCAGGCCACGATCATCCGGGCCGCGTGGTGCGCCCGAGGCATCGCTCTGGCGATGACCGCCAGCGAGCCTTGCATGGACCTGCTCAAACGGTTCTACACCACCCGAGACGTGAGATTGACCCACGACGACAGCGCCGAATTCTTCCTCATGCCGCCCAGCCAGATTGAAGCCCAATATCAACTGATCGCCAACACGCAGGCCGCCTGGTGGGACATGCTCCGCACACGCAACCCCGACGGCTCATGGTTCAACGACCGCTGCGCCCTCGACGGCGTGCAGGTCGGGGCCGCCCTCGGCGACGCCGGTTGGACGCTGGAAGTCTTCATCCCCTTCGCCAGTCTGGTTCCCAACCACAGCCCCAAACCCGGGGACGTCTGGAAAGCCAACTTCATCCGCAACCGCAACGCCACCAGCGAAGGGACCATCCATCGCTGGAGCACCCGTTACCAGCCCGCCAACAACGTCCCCGCCGCGATGGGCGTACTGGTATTCCAGCCGTAAACCAAATAATGGTGTCGGATACGAATGCCCTGAACAGAGGACGGAGGCGATAAGTATGAAACGGGATCAGGATTACCAACGGCGGACGGAGAATGTGGGCAAATGGCTCGGTCCGAGCCGCTTCGGGCTGTTCTTCCACTGGGGGATCGCCACTGGCGGCGGGTTCACCAACCCCGGCTCCGGCAGGTCGCTACGCTTCACAAGCGTGGCGGAGTTCGAGGCCGCCGTCCCGCCGCCCACCACGTTCGCCAGGAACCTGGTCGCCAACGCCACCGCAGTCGGTGCGAAATACATCATCTTCACCTTGATCCACACGGGCGACGCGCTCTTGCTGCTATACCCCACCAAGCTCCCCGGCTTCATCAACAAGACCCGCAACGACTATGTCGGCGCCGTGCTCGACGAATGCGCCGCCCGGGGCGTCAAATGCCTGCTGTATTTCCCCTGCTGCCCCGACCAGTGCTGGAACACCCCCGGCGGCCCGTGGATTGACGAGCACTACAAGGGCCGGGAGGATTTCGCCGCCCTCATGAAACTGATCATCGCCGAGCTTACCGCCGCCCACGGCAGCAAGCTCGCCGGGTTCTGGATGGATGGCGGCCTCATCCCCAGCGTCGCCGACTTCCCGGCCTTCGTGCGGACGCTCCTGCCGGAGGCGGTGTTCAACGTCAACAACTGGACCCGGTTCGATTTCCCGGGCATGGACATGTGCACCACCGAGTTCTGCGACCGGGATCTGGCCAGCCCCCTCTACAACCGCCCCGGCGCCCTGCGCCAACCCCACAAGCTCTGGAAGTTCCTCCCGCCGCCGGACGACTTCAACGAGGACATCCCCACCTGCAACAACTGGTTCCACCACGAGGGCGAGTCGTGGTACACCCCCGATGAGTGGCAAGGCCACCTCAATGCCCGGAAACCATATTTGGCGGACAAGACTTATCTGGTCAAGGAGCTGGTCACCTCGCTGGGGCAGCGCGGCCAGTGGAACTACGCCTTGGGCATCGGGCCGAAGCTCGACGGGACGCTCCCGAACGAGTTCAAGCCCATGTTCGCCAACCTGGCCGCCTTCATGGCCTGGGCCAAGGAGTCCATCCACGGCACCACCGGTGGGATCAACTCCCTGCTGGCCCCGGGCTGGTGGAACGACGGGGCCTTCGGCTCCATAACCCGCAGCCTCGCCGAACCCGAAACTTACTACATCCATGTGACCACACCGCCGGAGACGGAGGGCTTCGTCCGCGTTCCCGGCGCCGGCTATGTCCCGGAGATGGTGGCGGATTTGCGGACCGGGGCACCGGTGGAGTTCAAAGTCGATGGCACCTTGATCATCCAAAGCGGCGGCTGGGGCGACGTGGCGGAGTGCGGGGACAAGGTCTTCAAGCTCCGGTTTTAACGCCAGACAAAAAAGGTGTCGGGTACGGTTTTTGGGTTGCACGAATCAGCCGCTATTCCTGCGTCAGTCATCCCCACATCGTCTCTTGCGGAAGGAGAGCCAAATGGTTGACTTGCTTTATTCCTCATCCCCAAGCCATCAAACACGGCATTCCGAAGTCGCATGGGGAACACTCTTGCCCGTCCGCGAACCAACGCCAGCAAGAGCGAGGTTCATGCAACATCCGTTGCGATTGTGGATGGGAATGGTCGGGCTGGCGGCGATATTGGGCTTGGCGGCTTTGGCGCGGGCGGACGTCGCGCCAGTCTCCGTCGATCCGGAGCACCCAGAGATCGGACGGACACTGCGTCTCGTCTCGCCGGTGAATCAGAATGTGCATATCTACGTAATCAATGCCGGATATATCGCCTTCAATGCTTCGTTACAGGCGAATGTTCCCTATAAACTGAAGATTCCGACCGTGACGCCGCTCATTCAAGGCATCCAGACGGGCGGAGAGGTCATTCTCGGCGGACAGTATGTCTATGTATGGAACAGCTCCACATGGACAACGCTGGCTACCTTCACTTTGTCCACCGGCATCTCCATCAAGCCGGACTGTCCCCAGATAGGCTCAACGATCACGCTGCTATCCCCCGAAAGCAAGACCGTGCATCTGTTCTTCAGCGGGATCAATGAATACATGGCGTACGGCGTACAGCTCCAGGCGGGCGTGCCGACCGTGCTGACCGTGCCGCACACAACGCCGGCGGTCCCGCAGAACAATCAACCGGGGGGAACGCCGATTGCGGACGGTGAACCTGTAGTCATCTGGGCCTTGCCCAACTGGACGACGGTGGGCAATCTGACGCTGACGACGGATTCGCGGCAGTTGTTGGATTTCACGTCGTTTGGAACCTATATCTACGGGCCGTTGGACTTCACGGTCGCTGGTCCCGACAGCTACATGATCAACGCCTTCAGGACTGTGGGCCGGCGGTTCATCGTGCAGATCGATGTTTTTGACGCACAGGACCGTTACAACATCACCCATTGGCTGCCCATGCTGTCGGACGAGGCGTATGAAAGCCGGGTGGATGCCGCCCTTGCCGGACTTGACCTGACGCAGGTATATGCCGTGACGCTCGACGAGGAAAACGGATATTGGAACGAACAGCAGGAGATCCTCGACCATCTGTACGATTACATCAAGGCGAATTACGACGTACCGGTCTACCAGTGGTACAGCCCCAGCGCGTTCCCGCCGGGCTTCGGTTATCCGGTGCTCAAAGCGGACGGCTGGATGAGCGACGAGTACTGGCTGGGCGACGGAACCGATTACGCGTCCGGCTTCGCCGCATTTGAAAAATACGTTCGCCGTTACCTGGTTCACGGCAAACCGTTTGTCCACATGCTCTGGGCGGCGCCTGACTTTGAGGCCGAACCGTATGAAGGACCGCTCGTTTTCGACGAGCAACTGGATGTCTGCCGCAAATACAACGTGCCCGTGGCGTTTTTCGCCTACGCTCCGTCGAACGATTCCTGGGGCTGGAATTCAAATGCGCCGTCGGCCACCCAGGCCAGATGGCAGATCATCCTGCAGGAACGTCTGGACGCCCTGGCGGTGACCGATTCCGAACGGTACGCGCGCTGGGATGACGTCGCGCCCGCCGAGCCGGTGGAACTGGTGTTCAGCGGAGCGACGGCCGTGTATGAGGATGATTTCACCGCCGTCGGCACCACGCCGGCGAAGTTCATGGATGATGCGACCATCACCGGATTCCGGGATCTGCTCTGGAACGACGCGCATGAATTGTGCCTGCGGGCAGCAGACGATGGCGAGCGAATCGTGCGGCTGGTTTATCATTTCGTTTCCGCCACCGCCATGGCTAACCTGGCTGTGACGCTGACGGAATCCACGGAGAGCGAGGATGCCGCCAACACGGTTGAGGTTTCCGCCGACGGAATCAACTGGCTGCCCGTTTCGCAGATCAGCGCATTCTCGAACGTCACGCAATTTTGGGTCCGTGTGACGATGACGGTTTCGCAGGCGGCCAAGGGCGAGATCACCAATACCCTGACCTTTTTCCAGGTCAGCGCCAGCCGCGCCGAATAAATTGTCGGATCGCCTGACCCCAAGCATCTTGCTGACAAAAAAATCGGGCCGCTTGCGCGACCCGATCGTGGGGTTGTTGTGAGGTTGTCGTGGACCGAGGTTCAATACCTGCGGTTGCCGCCGCCGCCGCCGAAGCCGCCGCGACCGCCACCCCGGCTGCCGCCGCCACCGAAGCCGCCGCCAGCGCGGGGTTCGCGCGG
>JADLAP010000324.1 GCA_020848195.1 Phycisphaeraceae bacterium | reverse complement strand
TGTCGAGGTCAACGAAGCGAAAAAGATTCTCGCCTTTGAATCCGCAAAACTGGTGCATGGCGAGGCCGCCGCGACGGAGGCCGCCGAAACCGCCCGCAAGGCTTTTGAAGAAGGCGCATCGGCAGAGGGGCTGCCTTCCGTTTCCGTTTCGCGCGCGATGCTGGAAAAAGGCATTCCGGCTTTCGTTTTATTCAAGGATGCGGGGCTGGCGGCTTCAGGAGGCGAAGCCCGGCGTCTGATCGCGGGCGGCGGCGCGCGCATCAACGATAAAAAAGTCGAAAACGACCAGCGCATTGTCACGCCGGAAGATCTGAGCAGCGGCACGATCAAGCTTTCCGCCGGAAAAAAGAAAATCGCGCTGGTGACGATTTCCGATTGAAATTAATGCTCGAAAAAAATCTTTCTTAAAATCCCGGGTGCCAAAGCCGCCAAGGGATTGACCATGACCGTGGGCTGGCTTTTCGATCCCTTGACGGTATAGGTCGCCGCAATCATGCCTTCGCCGCCCGCCGTCAAAATCTGCCCCACAATCGGGATGACGTTGAGCATCTTGTTCAGATCGGATACGGGGATAATCGTCCCGTCCAGATTATAAATATTTTTCCAGTTGTCGATTGTCCCGCCAAAAGTCAGGCCAAGAGAAGCGCCGGAGGTCTGCCCGTTTTTCAAGCCGATCAGCCGGACGTTCTTTGCCTGATCGGGCTGGCCGCGATCCGTCCAGGTAAAATCCACCCGCGCTTTTTTAAACGAAATGCCGCCCTCGCCGGCCAAAATCGACAGAAGACCCGGCAGCGACATGGCATTCAAAAGCTTGGCAATGACCGGCGCATCCTTCAGGGAAAAATCCCCCAAAAGAACTCGCCCGTGCAGATCGCGCGTGCCGCCCTTCGGCGGCGTCTTGCCGTCCACGATCAGCTTCCCGCCGCGCACCGAATGCGTCACGCCCAAAACGCTCAAGGCCGCGCCGGCATTATCCGCTTCAACGCGCAGGCTATGTCCGGCGCTTTGCGGCAGATAGCGGATAAAGAGCGGCTTGCCGCCCGCCTTGGCGTCAAGCGCCAGCATATCAATCCGCTGCCACGCGTTGCGCCGCAGGGAAAGATTGACG
>JADLAP010000058.1 GCA_020848195.1 Phycisphaeraceae bacterium | reverse complement strand
TCGTCTCCAACGCCTCCTGCACGACCAACTGCCTGGCGCCCATCGCCAAGGTCGTGCATGAGAACTTCGGCATCCTGGAAGGCCTGATGACGACGGTGCACGCGGCGACCGCGACGCAGCCGACGCAGGACGGCCCGAGCAAGAAGGACTGGCGCGGCGGCCGCAACGCCTACATGAATATCATCCCCTCCAGCACCGGCGCCGCCAAGGCCGTCGCCCTGGCCATGCCCGCCCTCAAGGGCAAGCTCACCGGCATGGCGTTCCGCGTGCCCACCGCCGACGTCTCCGCCGTGGACCTGACCGTCCGCACGGAGAAGGCCACCAGCTACGCCGAAATCAGCCAGAAGATGAAGGAAGCCTCCGAGGGCGCGCTCAAGGGCATCCTCGGCTACACCGAAGAGGAAGTCGTCTCCGCCGACTTCGTCCACTGCCCCCTGTCGAGCATCTACGACAAGGGCGCCGGCATCGAACTCAACAGCAACTTCTTCAAGCTGGTGAGCTGGTACGACAACGAATGGGGCTATGCCAACCGCGTTGTCGATCTGATGCTGCACATGGCCAAGGCCGACAAGAAGGTCTGATCGACTGACGATCGACTGAATGACAAAACGAAACCGACCCGTCGGCGAATCCGGCGGGTCGGTTTTTTTGTTGATGTTGCGTCTGATGTGAGCGTAACGGGACGCGCGAGCTGTCAGCTCACGGCTACGAAAACACAGCGTCTTTTTCAGCCGCGTGCTGACAGCACATGCGTCTTCACGCCCGTTCCGGGGGCAGCTTTACCGGTGAGACGAAAAGGATGCCCGGCTTCTGGCGCAAGCCGTCGAAGAGGCGTGAGTCCGGCTCGCCGTCGACTTTGAGCAGCATCAGGGCGGTGACGTCGCGTCGGCTGATGGCCATGTCGGCGATGTTGACGCCGGCAGCGCCCATTTCGTTGCCGACCAGCCCCACCATGCCGGGCCGGTCCTCGTTGCGGATGAGCACCATGGTTCCGGCGGGGACCATGTCCCTGAAGTAGCCGTTGATTTCGATGACGCGGGGCCGCAGGTCGTCGTAGACGCGGCCGACGATGCGGCGAGTGCGGTCGGCCGGATGCGTCGCGGCGGTGACGGAGCCGGGAGGGCCGGAGACTTCGATGGTCAGTTGCGGCAGGCCCATTTTGGTTTGTTCGACGAAGGTGGTGCGGACCTCGATGCCTCGCTGTTTGGCGATGGAAGTGATGTTGATGATGTTGACCGCGGCGTTGACGTGCTGGCGGAGCAGGCCGATCAGCGCGGTGCGTTCGATGGTGCCGAGAGCGGGTTTGAGTTCGCCGCCGGCGATTTCGAGGTTGACGCTGACGATGCCGCGGGTGCAGATGGGGCTGATGAGTGCCGCCATGCGTTGGGCGAGATCGACGAATCGCTGCTGCATGGGATCGAGATCGACGCGGAAGCCGCCGGCGTTGACCGCGCCGCGCACGCTCTGGCCCCGCAGATAAGCCAGCAGGGAGTCGGCGGCGGAAACGCTGACGGCGAGCTGGGCTTCGTGGGTGCTGGCGCCGAGGTGGGGGGTGAGCAGGATTTTCGGATGTTTGCGCAGCGGGCAATCCGCGGCCGGCGGTTCGTCGGTGAAAACGTCCAATGCCGCGCCGCCGCAGAGGCCCTGGTCCAGCGCCTTGATGAGGTCGCCTTCATCGACCACGCCGCCGCGCGCCGCGTTGACCACCAGCACGCCCTTGCGGCAGAGGCCGAACGTCTGGAGGTTGAGCATGCTCTTGGTGTCGTCGTTGAGCGGCACGTGGAAGGTCAGCAGATCGGCATGGGGCAGAAGTTCGGTGAATTCGCGGAACATTTTCACCTTGCCGTCCATCATGACGTCGGCGTTGATGAACGGATCGTAGGCGACGACGGACATGCCGAAGGCCAGCGCGCGGTCGGCCATCGTCTGGCCGATGCGACCGAAGCCGACGACGCCGAGGGTCTTGCCGGAGAGCTGCGTGCCCATGAACTTGTTGCGGTCCCAGCCGCCCTGGTGCATGGTCAGATGGGCCGGCCCGACGCGGCGGCACAGGGCCATCAGCAGCGTGAACGCATGTTCGGCCGTGCTGATGGTGCTGGCTTCGGCGCTGTTGAGCACGAGGATGCCGTGCTGCGTGGCGGCATCGAGGTCGATGTTGTCCACACCGACGCCGGCGCGGGCGATGGCCTTGAGTTGTCCGGGATTTTCCAGCACTTTCGCCGTCACCTGCACGCCGCTGCGGACGAGCATGCCGTCGTGCTGGCCGGCGATGGCGGCGAGGTCGGCCTCGCTCAGCCCCGGTTTGTTGACCAACTCCGCGTCCGGCTGATTGCGGATGAAAGCCAGGCCCTCCTCCGCGAGTTTGTCTGCCACGAGAATCTTGAACTTGCCACTCATGCCTTGCACTCCGCCACTGCCTGCATTGCCAGGCCGGCCGCATTCAGGGTGTGATCCAGAGCCGAGTCGTCATGGGCCGTGCTGACGAACCAGGTCTCGAACTGGCTGGGGGGCAGCATGACGCCGCGCTCCAGCATGGCGCGGAAAAAGACGCCGAACGCCCGGGTATCGCACCGCATGGCGTCGTCGTTGTTCCGCACGGGTTGATTCGTGAAAAAGCAGGTCATCATGGAGCCGACGCGCTGCACCGCGACGGGCACGCCGGCATCGCGTGCGGCCTGGGCGAGTCCGCGTTCAAGCTTCGCCGCCTGTTGTTCGAGGACGCGGTAGACCGTGCCGTCCGCCAGGGCGGTGAGCGTGGCGATGCCAGCCGCCATCGCCAGCGGGTTGCCGCTGAGCGTGCCGGCCTGGTACATCGGACCTTCCGGCGCGACCTGTTGCATGAGCGACGCCTTGCCGCCGTAGGCTGCGCAGGGCAGGCCGCCGCCCATGACTTTGCCCATGCAGGTCAGGTCCGCCGCGACGTCATACAACTCCTGTGCGCCGCCTTTAGCCACGCGGAAGCCGGTCATTACCTCGTCGAAAATCAGCACCGCGCCGTGCTGATCGCACAGCTTGCGCAGGCCCTGAAGGTAGCCGCCGGCAGGGGGAATGGTGCCGATGTTGCCGGCGATGGGTTCGATGAGCATCGCGGCGATCTGGCCCTGATGTTCGGTCATCGCCCGCGCCACGGCGTCGAGGTCGTTGTAGGGGACCAGGACGGTCTGGCTGGTGATGGAAGCGGGAACGCCGGGTGAACTGGGGACGCCGAGCGTGGTCGCTCCGCTGCCGGCCTGCACGAGCAGGCTGTCGCTGTGGCCGTGGTAGCAGCCGACGCACTTGATGATTTTCGGGCGACTCGTGGCGGCGCGGGCCAGGCGGATGGCGCTCATCGTCGCTTCGGTGCCGCTGTTGACGAATCGGACGCGCTCGACGGAGGGCATGGCGGCGATGACGAGTTGCGCCAAGGCGATTTCGCCTTCGGTGGGCATACCGAAGCTGGCGCCGCGCATCGCGGCGTCGATGACGGCTTCGACCACCATCCGTGGCGTGTGGCCGAGGATCAGCGGGCCGTAGCTCATGACATAGTCGACGTACTTCCGGCCATCGAGATCGGTGACGTACGCGCCCTTGCCGCTGGCGGCGAAGACCGGCTGACCGCCCACGGCCTTGTAGGCGCGGACGGGCGAACTGACGCCGCCGGGCATGAGCATCTTCGCCTTGGCGAAGGCTTCCTGCGAGCGGGGCCACAGGTTGGCGGGTTGTGGATCGGCGGGAGTCATAGGCGGGGTAGTTTAGCAGGTTCGCAGGCGCGTTACGGGGGATGGATGACGTTCTTCCATCTCAGCCGCGGGCAAACTGCCCGCGCGTCCCGTTCACCTTTATCTTGCCGTCAGCGTGACCGTGGTGCGATAGACCGTGCGACCACGGAATCGCATGACGGTCAGGGGGACCTGCTGGCCGGAGGCGATGTTCTGGAGCAGTTCGCCGGCGTCGTCGAGATTGCGAACGTGGTACTGGCCGATGTGGTCGATGACGTCGCCGCGCTGGAGGCCGGACTGGTCGGCTGGAGAGCCGTCGGCGACCTGGGTGACGACGAGACCCTGGAGGCCGGGGAGGCCGGACTGTTCGGCGATCCTGGGGGTGATGGTGGTGAGGGTCAGGCCCAGCAGGTCGCTGAGGATTTTCTGGGCGTCGCGTCGCGGCCTTTCGCCAAGCGTGATGGCGATGTGCTTTTTCACGCCGTTGCGGTCGAGGGTGAACGCCAGTTGTTCGCCGGGCTTGCGGCCGATCAGGTGGATGTAGTAGTCGATGCCGGAGGTCAGCGCATGTTGGTCCAGATCCAGCAGGATGTCGCCGACCTGCATGCCGGCCTGATGGGCGGGGCTGCCGATGTCCACCGCCATGACGCGGCAACGGTCGTCGCTGCTGACGCGCATGCCCAGGGCGATGCCGTAGCGACGTTCCGGGTCGAGCATGGCCGGCAGCAGGGCGCGGAGCTGATCGACGGAGATGGCGAAGCCGATGTTCTGCGCGTCGGCGCGGATGGCGGTGTTGATGCCGACCAGTTCGCCGAGCACGTTGAGCAGCGGGCCGCCGGAGTTGCCGGGGTTGATGCTGGCGTCGGTCTGGATCAGGTGGTCGAACGTGACGCCGGGCTTGAGTTCCACGGAGCGTTCGATGGCGCTGACCACGCCGGCGGTGACGGTGTGCTGATAGCCCAGCGGATTGCCGATGGCGATGACGGTTTCGCCGATCATCAGGTCATGGCTGTGACCGAGCCGGATGGTGTGCAGCGGGGCGGGGGGGTCGATTTTCAGCACCGCCAGGTCGCGCTGGTGGTCGATGGCGATGACCTCGGCGGCAAACTGGCGCTGGTCGTCGAAGATGACCTTGCGTTCGGCTGTGCGGGCCACCACGTGGGCGTTGGTGACAATGTAGCCGTCGCGGTGGATGACGAAGCCGGAGCCGACGCTGGTGGCCTTGTACTGCTGCACGCGCTGGCGCAGCGGGTTGCCGGGGCTGTCGAAGAACTGCTGAAACAGGTCGTCGAACCCCATCGGTGAACGGTATTCGATGATCTGGGTCGAGGAGATGTTGACCACGGCATCGCGGGTGGCTTGCACGACCTTGACGACCGGGGTTCGCCGCAGGGCCTGGCGTTCCTCCGGATTGGCGGGGAAGTCGGTTTGGCCATGCGAGGCCGAAGCCGCGATCAGCCCGGCCACGCCCGCCAACGTGATGACGCAAAGACTTCGGATCATGCCCGATTGTACTCCGCGGGTGGAGGGCAGGGTGCGGGATGGCGGCGAGGCAATGCCCGAATGCCCAAATCCGAAATTGGGTATTCCGTTGACTCCAGTCACTCCGGCCTCTTGGGTGGAGTGACTGGGGCAAGAGGCTTGATTTTCACCCCCGCGAAGCCTGTTTTTGTCGATTTTGATCCCGATGATCCCGTTTTTCCGCCTATGATCCCTGAAGGATCAAAATTGGACCCTCATCGAGCCAAGTCGCTGTCGCACACAGCTTTACGATTTGATCCGCCCGTGATCCCTGAATGATGCGTTTCATTTGCGTCCGCTGCGAAAAAGTGGATATTTCCCGATGGATTCGCCGTTTTTCCGCTTGATCTTTTCTTGGG
>JADLAP010000057.1 GCA_020848195.1 Phycisphaeraceae bacterium | reverse complement strand
CAGGATCACACGCATCCGGTTCGGTTCATCGAGCTTCACGCGGGCCTGGCCGGCAGCTACGTTGGTCCAGACGCCGTTCTCCAGGCGTGACACGCTGACATTGTCGCGCCGGCTGGGCGTGCAGACGATCTGGACCATGCTTTCGCGTTCGCTGCCGAGATCGCGGACGGCGAAGAAGACGCAGAACATTTTCTGCTGGCCGTCCGTGATGGAGAAGTCGACGTCGAGAGCGAAGGGGCTGATGGCGGAATCGATCAACAGCCTGGCGGAACGGTTGAGATCGCCCATGCTCTGGACCAGAGCGCCGCGTTCCAGATGCCATGCGCCGCTGACGAAGGTGATTTCCCGCGTGTCGGGGTTGTGGAAATCACGGTTTACCGCGCGCGGCTGGGCGATGGTGTTGTCCGCGACAAGCTGATCAAAACCTTGCGCGGCCCAGACGGGGGCAGGTTGCGTGGCGGGCGCGGCTTCCGCGGCGGTGAAGGTTTCCGGCAACTTCTCGTCCGGGCGCAGCGCGCTGAAGCGCAGGCCGGGCAACGGCTCGTAGGCCGGCGACGCCACCTGCGCGCACAGGCCCCAGCCGCCGGAGCCTTGGTTGACCTTGAACAGCGCCTTGTTCCAGCCCTGTTTCAGTTTCACGGGAATGACGTCGCTTTCCGGCACGACGGCGCGCCACGTCTTGTTCGTCCAGATGGGCTGATCGTTGAGCCAGATTTTCACGCCGTCGTCACTGCCGACCAGGAGAAGGGCGTCCTGATCCACGGGGCTGAAGATGTGCGTCAGGAAGCAGGCGACGGCATAGGAGATGGCCGGCGACAGTTCCACGCGGTCGGTGTCGGTGTGCAGCGGCCGCCAGTGGATGTCGCCGCCGTTTTTCCCGGCAAAGGATTGCGTCAGGTCGATGTGCTGTTCCACGGGCGTGGGCAGGTCGAGGCCCTGTTTTCCGGCGTCATCCCAGGGGCCTAGCGTCAGCCAATCCTGAATCGTCCGCGGTTGCGTCGGCTGTAGTTGCAGCGTGTCCTGGCCGGACGGATCGCGCAGGATGGCGATGTTGCGCAGACTCAGCGTCATGGCGACGTCGGACGCGCCTTCGGCGAAGACGCGGTACAAGCCCATGGCTGTGCCCGGCTCGACGGCGCGGAGATCGATCCGCACGGTGGTCCACTGTCCCGGCGTCAGATGTTCGCTCAGCGCCACGCGCCAGCTCTGGCGGGGATGGATGAATCGCAGGAGCAGCACGCCGGCCGGCGGGGCATCGACCTTCAGTTCCATGCGGAGTTCCGCGCCGTCGGCCGGATTCAAGCCTCGGTCGTTGATGGCGCAGCCGTTGGGGGAGAAGACGATCCGGTCCTCGCGGCTGCCCGCTTCGCCAACGCGCTGCCCGGCCGCATGGCGAAGCGTCCAGTAGGACAGGTCCGCCAGAGGTTCCTCGCTGTCGAGGATGCGTTGTTCATTTTGACCGGAGATTTTGGGGGAAAAGGCGATGTTTTTCGCCGCCGTCGCCGCGTCGCCCAGCAGATAGGTCCGGGTTTCGCCGCGTCGCAGGTCGCAGTCGATCTCGCTTCGCCGGCCCAGGGATGTCGCCTCAGCCAGCGCGTAGACTTCCGTCGTCTCGGGCAGACGGATCGTCCGCCCGCCGGTCGACGCGCCGTGTACGCTGACGAGGTTCGGCCCCGCCACGACTTCATCCCCTGCGTCATCGTAAATATGAACCCCCGCCGCGCGGGCCATGTTACGCAGCACCGCGATCGGCAACTGCGGCACGAAGCTGTATACCGACGTCCAATCCCCCATCGGCCTCACGGCGAGGAACGGCAGCCGGGCGAAGGGATACAGATCCACCACGGTTTCGCCGAGCACGCGCACATTCGCCTGCGCCTCCACGGAAACGATCGGCCCGAACAACGAAGGCATTTCATGGCACGTTTCGGCATCCAGTCCCCGCGTGTAGGGATGTTGCGTGTCGATGAGATTGCACTTGAACGGCGCCAGCGGATGCTGTTTGTCGGTGATGCCGTAGGCTTCGTAGCCATCGAGACGCGGCGTAAATCCCGTCAATTCCCGCATGGAAACTTCCGAGACATCGCCCTGATCGATCAGCCCGGCCGCGTGGATCCACAGCACGGTCTTGCCGGATCGCAGCACTTTCTGCCGGATCATCTCTTTCTGCGCCTCGGTCAGGCTGATGGGCGCGAGGAAAATGTTGAGCTTGTAATCCGGCATGTCGGGCTGGGCGAGGTCGTCGAGGAGATAGAGATGAAACGGCGCGCCGACATGCGGCAGCCGTTCGGTGAGCAGCGTAGCGGCGGCTTTGGATATCCAGTTCAAGCCGCTCATTCCGGTGAAATCGCGGGCCAGACGCGGTGTGTCGTAGCCCTGACCGAACATCTCCTTGCCATCGGGTGTCGCGGGGGAAAACCAACTGAAACAGTGAGGATCGAGATAGACGGCGATCTCCGCCTTCGGCGTCGCGCGCAGCGGCAACAGGGCGTCGTTGTTGAACGTCATCCGCCGGACCTGCCGCATGAGCATGGGCGTGTCGAACCAGCAGGGCTGACGGTTGAAGTTGACCAGCCAGCCGGTGATGCCGTTGGCGGCGCGCCAGGCGGTGATGCGTTCGAGCAGGTTTTCGTTTTCCCAGAGATTGCCCGCCCGGCCGGTGGCGTCGGAGGCGATGCTGCTGCGCACGTCGTCCTCGGACATGAACAGTTTGCCGTGCAGCGTGACGGAATGGATCAAATCCTGCGACATCCACGCCTCGCCGGGGCCTCGGTGGCGGTAGTTGGCCGGGGCGGCGATGAAGTCGATGTCCGGCGACTGGAGCAGTTGGTCCAAAGCCAGGTGTCCCATCAGTTGATGCGCGTGATCCAGATAGTGCATGGAGGGAAAGACGTTGTAGCCATAGAACGCGCCGCTGATGACCTGACCTCCGGAAGCTTGTTTGATGATGCGGGCGAAGTGGGCGATGTCGGTGGCGAGCAATTCGGAAGCGAAGCGTTCATAGTCCACGCAGCGCTGGCCGGCGTCGCCGAGGCGAAGCATCTGTCGATCTCGATGCAGGCGCTGTTCCATGTCGGGCACAGCCGCGGCATCGAGCGTCGCCTTGTCGTCGTGCCAGGCGCGCTGAAGCTGGGCATCGGTTTCATAGCGGCTTTTCAGCCACAAACGAAATGCTTTCTGCATCGGCTGGCAGAAGTCGTACGCGGTGTAGTCCAGCCACCAGCAGCCGGGGTAGGTCCACTCCTCGCCGGCGTAGGTGCTGTAGCCGACGATACGGCGGCCATAGTCGGCCTGGAGCATGTGCGTCACCAGCGCCGCCAGCGCTTCGCCGGCTTCCTCGCGCCAGGTATCGCTGGCCATGCTCTGAATGCTGAAAATCCGGCCGACCTGTGAGATCGCCACCTCGCCGGGATGCGACTGCACCCGCCAGTTCGGCGCGTTGAGGCTCACGCGCGGCAGGATGTACACGTCCGGCAGTTGCGCCAGCAGGTTCCGGTAGCCGGAGTCGATCTGGCTGAAGTCGTACTGGCCGGGGCCTTTCCAGAAGACGTCGAGCTCGCCCTGATAGAACTGGAACAGTGTCATGCCGGCGTGTCTGAACTTGCGGATTTCGTCGGGCCGAGGATGGAAATGCGTGGCGTAGGAGTTGCCGGAAACGGGCTTGCCCTCGATGAACAGCGTGGGCAGGCCGCGGTCCATCTTCACCTGCGCCACGGGCGATTGCTCCCCCGCGAGCGATGCGGTCGTCAACACGAACACGATGAATACCGAAACCAGCCTGTTCATCACTTGCCTTTCAGAAGCGCACAACACCAGCCACGCGCCACCCGCGTGCAAAATGCGTGATATCGGGAATACGGAGGAACATCGGTTACTGCAGATCGATGCCTTGATAGAGGTATCCCGTGGGCAGCGTGGGCATGTTGGACTGAAGGATGTAGCGGACGTGGCCATCGACGTAGGCGGCGTTGATGCCGTCGTGGCGGGTGCGGGCGATGGACCATGTATACCAGAAGGGAATATCGGTCAGCACGGTTTTGCCGGGCAGATCGGTGGTCTGGTCGCGTTCCTCGCCGTCCTTGACGCCGTTGCCGTTGAGGTCGGCTCCGACGTACTGGGCGTGGTACCAGTAGGCTGGCGCGGAGACGGCATAGCGGGTCATGAGGAAGGCGGTATCGGTGGAAGGGGCCCATGTGGAGCCGGTCCAGTAGCGGACTTTGAGCGTTTCGTCGGTCTGGTAGGGGCATTCGAGCAGGCTGGCGGGCATATAGCGCTGGAGCAACGCCCAGCCGAGACCGTAGGTCACGAACAGGTTGCGGACATATGTGGCGTCGGACGTGTTCAGCGGCGTGGGGAACCACGATTTGTAGTCGCTCGCGTAGGTGGTGATGCAGATGAGCGTCTGCTTCTGGTTGACCGCGCACTGAATCTTGCGCGAAGCGTCGCGGGCTTTGGCCAGCGAAGGCAGCAGGATGGCGATCAGCAGCGCAATGATGGAAATCACGACGAGAAGCTCGATGAGGGTGAAACCGTTGCGGGTCTTGCGGACATCGCGGGAGTCGGACGGGCCGATGCGGACAACGGGATTCGACATGACAGGTTCCTTTCGGCTTAAGGTTTTTCGACCGTTGAAGGGGTGGAGTGAAGGGGATTTCGCGGCAACGCGGCCTGGTCCACCAGATGGGACATGACCTGGGCCGGCGTCAGATAACCGTCGCGAACCTGGTCCACGAGGGCGCCGAGATGCTCGCGGATCAGTTGATAGTTGTGTTCGCCCACCGCCAGCAGCGGCATGGACCGTTCAAACACATGCCGGGCCGCCTGCCTCAGACTCGGGCATGGCCCCTCGCCGGCCTCCGGCGGTTCCGGCTGGCACACCGGCGTCATCTTGTGTTCCACCGCAATCCGGGCCGCCTCCGGCGAAGTCAGGTACGCCAGGAACTGATGACACTCCCGCACCCGCAAGGAACCGGCGCTGATGCCCAGATAGTTCGCCGCCCAGAGACTCCCCCCCGACGCGCTGATCGGGAACGGAACCACCGTGAACTGCTCCGGCATCCCCCGGGGAAACAGCATGTCCAGCACATTGGAACAAAATGCGGTCAGCGAGATTCGGCCCTGAATGGCCATATACCCGATGCCGCCTTCCCGCCGGTACGCCTCGTCGGCCGGCACCGCGCCGGACTGCGCGCCCAGCAGCGCCAGCTCACGCAGAAATGCTGGCATCACGGGATGATCCATCCGGAACCGGCCTTCCCCGCCGTCCCACACACGCTTGTCCTTGCCCATCAGGTACACGATCGGACTATGCACGCTGGCGGCAACGTAACTCCCCTCCGCCCAGCATCCGCCGTCCCGCGCCTGGGCCAGTTCCACCGCCAGTTCCACAAAGCTTTCCCACGTCATCTGCCGGCATCGCGCTTCGTCCACCTTCGCCCTCGCCAGCATCGCCCGGTTGACCAGCATCACCGGCACCGTGGCCAGCAATGGCACGCCCCAGAGCTGCTGACGCCCCTGCACATAGGCTGACTCCGCCAGATGCGATTCCAACGCTTCCGTCATCACGCCCTGCGCCTGGATCGGATGCAGCTTGCCCCCACGGGCCGCGGCGATGAGTTCCACATCCAGCATCTGCCGCAGGTCCGGCGTCGTCCCCGGTTCCAACTCGTCTTCCAGATACAGTTGCACCTGCACATGCGGATGCTGCCGGTTGAACCCCTCCACCCAGCGGTTCCAGTACGCCTGCTGATATGGCATGGCGTCCTTCAGGCTGACCACCAGCTTCCGCTTGACCGCCGCCGGCTGAAGCAGACCTTCCATCTCCATCAGGTTCCGCCGGTGGTCCTGCTCGAACAATTGATCCGTCAGATAGATGCCCCCGCCATGCACGGTGCGGATCACACCATCCTTCTTGAGGATGTCCAGAGACCGGCGAATGGTGGAAACCGTCGTGCTGTAGCGTGTCGCCAGACCGCGAAGATTGGGCATCGGCGTCCCCCGCGGCAACCGGCCGGCCCGGGCATCATCCACGATCTGATCGCGGAGCTGCTGAACCATCGGCTTGGGCTTCGGGGTCATCATGCCGGACACACTCCCGTGAATCGACGACAGGGCTGGCGAATCACACAACTGTGTTCATCAATAATACAATTGTGTTCATATGTGTCAAGACATTTCAGCAACTCGGCGAAAGCAATGCGTCAAGCGACAAGGCTCGCGGGCAGTCTGCCCGTGGCTGATATGGCTCTTTTGGTCACTCGGACTGGGTCGATCGGTAATTCCGTTCACTTCACCGCCGCGTTGAGCGTGGCAAGCTGACGGACGAACGGTTCGGGAATCAGGCCTTTCGGGGTGATCGGGACATCCCATGTAGCCACGCCGCCGAAGCTGTTGAGGTGCTTGGTGGCGCCGATGACCAGTTCGTCGGGGAATCGGGGTTGGCCGGCCCCCCATGCGCCGCCGAGGAAGGTCAGGATGTGGAATTGAGCGCCGTTCACAAACCGTTCCATGGAGAACTTCAGCGGCGGCTGTGTGTAGTCGTTGTTCAGCGGCAGTTCGGAGCCGATTTCCCCGGCGGTGTAGTCCTCGAACTCGGTGAGGGAGTACACCGGCGTTAGCGGCGGGCCGCCGGCGAAGGCGACCAGGGAATCCGGATTGCCCGCCTTGAGCGCCGCCGCAAAACTTTGGAAATTCGGCGGTTGCGGATGGTTGTACATCGTGTCCGCGTACAGGCAGCCATCAATCCACCAGCCGGAGACCCGCTTGCCCCACCGCACGGACCATTCCCGGACGATCGCTTCCCATCGGACTTGGAATTCCGCCAGGCGTTTGCCTTTCTTGCGGGTTTTCAGGCCGTCGCGGTTGACGGCATCGGCGATGACTTCCTCCAGCGGCGCGCCGGGTTCCCAGCCCAGCCGTTCGCAGGCCGGCTTGTCGAACATCGGAGCATTGCTGGGGCAGTAGACCATCATGCGGATGCCTCGCCGGTGCAGTTCGTCCGCCAGATCGGCAATCAGGTCCCGGCGGGAGCATTTGCTGGGCGAGATGCCGGTGTACTTGTCATAGGTGGCGTTGGGCGAACAGTAATGACCCGTGTTCTGTCCCACGGTCAGGAAGAAGTACGGCGCGCCGACGCTTGCCAGTTGGCTGGCCAGGCCGGGCACGTCGAAGGCGTCGATCTGGCGGTTCCAGGCGTCGGCCGAGACCTTGTCCGCCACATCCTGCGAGCCGGGGATGTTTTCGTAGACCGCCAGATAATGACAGAACACGCCCCACTTCGACTGCATCAACCAGGTCGTATCCGCGCGCATGGCCGATCCTTTCAAGGTATTGATGGCATGAGATGGGGGATCATTGTCGCCACGGAATGACAAAATGTCAATATTTTGACATCCGTGTTCGGAGCAGACGCAGGTGGACCCGTGCGGATGGGGATATTTCCTTGGCCCCGCCTGCCCCATCGCTGTTTCCGCAAGCCCCATGGCGAGTCTTCGAGCCGTGGGGGGCAATACGCCTGAAAACCCCTGATTCCCCGACGCGCCGTCGTGCCCCGGCACGGAACAGCTATCATGTACCGCACACGACAGGGCAAGGCCTGAACATGATCGCACGGATGGAGCAACTCGGCGGGGGCGTGGTGTCGGCGTTGCACGACTTCGGCCGGTTCTCCCGCTTTTCCCGCGCCTCCATCGCCTGGCTCTTCCGCGGAGCCGGACACTGGGGACGCTGGCGGCTGCTCCTGCCCCAGCTCTACAGCATCGGCACCAAAAGCCTGCCCGTCATCATGCTGCTGGGCCTGTTCATCGGCATGGTCCTCGCCGTCGAAACCTTCGACCAGTTCGCAGCCTTCGGTCAGGAAACCGCCCTCGGCGCGGTCATCAATATCTCCGTCGTGACCAACATCGGCCCGGTCCTCGCCGCCGTCATGCTCGCCGGCCGCGTCGGTGGAGCCGTCTCCGCCGAACTGGGAACCATGCACGTCACCGAACAGCTCGACGCGCTCCGCGTCATGGGCGCCGATCCGATTGCCTACCTCGTCGTCCCCCGCGTCCTTGCCTGCGTCATCATGATCCCCATCCTCACCGTCTTCAGCGACCTCATGGGCATCTTCGGCGGATACCTCGTCACCGTCCAGGGCTTTGGCGTCAACGGCCAGCTCTACTGGCAACGCTCCGCCGAATTCATCGGCAACTACGACATCCTCACCGGCCTGCTCAAGAGCATGATGTTCGGCCTGGCTATCGGGTTGATCTCCTGCTACAAGGGCTTCCACTGCAAAGGCGGAGCCGCCGGCGTCGGTCGCGCCGCCACCGAGTCCTTCGTCGCCTCCTTCGTCGCCATCATCATCGCCAACTTCTTCCTCGCGAAGTTCATCAAGGATCTCTACTTCATCATCTTCGGCTACAACCTCATCTCGCCTCTGGGATGACGCCACGTATGTACGTACGTATCCCTTGCGCGCGACAAGTCGCGGCGCTACGTCCATCCGTACATACATACATACGCCCGTTGGCCCCCGAGCTTCCACCTGCGGTTCCGGCGGATTTGCCGATCTCGTTTGCGGTCATGGCGCCAGATTGAACAACGCCAGGCGGTCCACCTCATGGACGCGGCTGAAGGGGACGAAGGACTCGATGCCGGCGTCGCCTCCCGCGACAGCCGGCGAGGTGACACGGACGATGTTCATGTGGAACGAGGAACCGGGCGTGATGCCGTCCGCAGCCAGGCTGGTCAGCGGAATCGCCAGGCGAATGACCCACAGGCCGGGCTGTGAGGCATCGGAGGATGCCGTGATGCCGTGGTCGGGATAGGGTCGATGCATCTGCCAGTTCACTTCGCCATACGTGAGGGCGATGATTTCACCGGCTGGGCCGACGGAAAAATGGCGGTAGGGAAGTTCGCTTAAGCGGGCGGTGAAAATTTCCCAATCGTCGAAGGGGAAGACGCCGGGGCTGGTGACGAGTCGGGTCGTGGCGCAGGGGTCAGTCAGTTCCAGATAGAGATTTTTGCCGTCGTGGATGGCCTTGCCGGTCAACGCGCGGGCTGCAGGCATGCCTCGGCTCTGCACGTACCAAGGGCCAAGCGAAGCCGCCTGGCTCCAGTCGAGCTTGGCGAGATCGGTCGAGGCATTGCGGGTTCTCGGGACGTTCACGGCGGGAATCGGGGCGGAGGCTCGCTCCAGATACTGCTTGCGGCCGGCGACCATGTAGTCCCAGACGCTCATTTCAAACAGAGCCACCCGCTGTTTGCGCACGTCCGTGTCGGCGCCGGCTTTGGCCTGTTCCATCCAGGCGGCGAGCTGGGACATGCGTTCCGCGGTGCCGAGTTTGTTCCAGGCGATCTTCATCGTCTGATGGCCATCGGTCGGCGAATAGTTCGCCGGGTCGCGGTAGGTTTCCTCGATCAGGCGGTACATCTTCCGCATCGGCTCGCCCGCCGGGCCGTACAGACCCTTGAAGTATTCATCGAGCAGCACGTCCACATCCTGATCGGGATCGTTCATCATCTGGTAGGTGATGTAGGCGTCGACCTCCTGGCCTCCGAATCCGCAGTGGAAGAAGCCGCGATACCCCAGTTTGTGGAAGAGCTTCATTTGCTCGGATCGCGTATGGGCGATGAAACCGGGCCAGCAGTTGAATTTGCCGCTGTTGGCGATGGCGACGGGGAAGCCGTCGTAAAGCCACATGTACATCGGATTGCCCTGTTTGGCCCAGCTTTCCACGAGGGTCAGTTGTTGCTTGTAATCGGCGGAGTAGGGCAGTCGGCCGGCGGCGAAGCAGAACTCCACCGCGACGTTCGGCATCACCTTGAACGACACCGGCGGATACGAATGCGTCATGTACGCCAGCGTCACGAGCATCTGGTTCGGATGCGTCCGCGCGACTTCCCGGGCCACGTCGTTGACGAAGTGAAACCAGTACTCGCTGTGAATGCCCTTGGCGTACAGGTTCACATCGCCCAGCGACGTGTTCTGTCGTGCCTGGCAGGCGTCGCATTTGCAGAACAGCGGATCATCCATGGGTTCGAGCGGGAAGGGATTGGGCAGCGTGGGTGCGAAGAAAATGCCCAGGTCTTTGCCGGTTTTTTTGCCGTCGAAGTAGTCGCGTGCATCCTGGGCCACCTGCGCGATCACCTGGGGGTTGGAGTAGCACAGGTGCGGGGGCAGGCCCTGATATCCCTGGGCGAACCAGTCGGGCCTGGACTCGACGAACAGTTCGGGACGGGCGGGGTTCTGTTTCAGGAAACGGTCGTAGTAACCGATGAACGAGTGGTTGCACAGGACGCGAACGCCGCCGTCGCGCATGCGCAGCCGGAACAACTGCACCTGGGCCCGCTTGGCGTTGATGTAACCGGTGGTGTCGGGATGCCGGCTGTGAAGATTGACGTAGGCCTGGGCTTCATAGGCCTTGAACTGCGGCGATGATGCGGGCCAGAGCGCGACCTGGGCGTCGTAGTTCATGTTTTCATAACCGATGGACCCGATGGAATCGCGGTACTCGAAGGCCGGGGCGCGGCGGATGTCGGCGATGGCGACCTCCAGCGTCGCCGACGACGGACAGACCATGCCGAAATCCGTCGGATTGAACCAGCGAACACCGCAGCCCTTGACGAGAAAGTCGTAGCAGGCGTCCAGCGATCCGCGATCATCCCAGACGTCGGGCCAACTGATTTTCAACGTCGCCGGCTGGTCGAAGTCGTAACTGACCTTGCCCGTGTCGGGCTTGTCGCGTCCCATCAACACGATGTCGTCGCCCAGGGTGTTCACCGCGTATTGCTGGGCGGTGAACGACTCGGCCTTGAAACCCAGGGCGCGCGTGCAGGCGCTGTCGCCGATGAGGATGCGCACGCGCGATCCCCGCGACTGGTTCGTTGCCGCGGGATCGTCGTCGGTCAGAATGGGAACCGTCGCGCCCGTGATCGCTTTGAGATGCGCCTGGACTTCATACGCGCCAAGCTGAGCCGCTCGCGTGGCCTGCCTGGCGATCACGATCGCGCACGCCGGCTGTCCATCCCTGACCAGCGTGAGCTTGCCCGGCTCGCCGGCGACAGGCTGAACCGTCCATGCCGACAGGATCAACGTCATCACAACACAAGCAACCGTTCGCATTCGATCATCCTTTCCCAGCATGGGTCGAAACCAGTTCGTCGGGTGCGGCACGGGCCGAGACGCTCCGGCGTTACGGCGCAGCCGCGGGCGGCGCGACGTCATGCGTGATGCGCACCTCGTCAATGACGCTGGCGGAGTTGAGCACGCTGCCGATCCACGCGGAACCCACATGGATCAAGTCCGGGACGATGCCGTCGATCGACCAGACGCAATCGCGGCTGTTCACCAGCCGGCCATTGATGTAGAGCTTGATGCCGACGGCGTTGTCCCAGGTCAGAACAACATGGAAATCCTGTCCCGCCACAAAGAAGCCTTCGGGTCCGGGGCTTTCCATTTGCATGCTCCGGTTGTTGAACATGACATTGCTGAAGAGCGTGAAGTTCAGCCGGCCCGGATCGCCGACGAACTCCACGTACAGGTCGAGAAACCGGTAGTGCGTGTCGTAGCCGACGTTGAACAATCGACGCTGCTTCAGGGCCGCCAGGCCTTCGGAATCGAACCGCGGCTTCCACCAGAAACTCAACGTGCCCTTGTCGAGGTGGATGTTATCCTTGGCGCCAGACCGCAGGCCGGCTTCGTCGCTGGTCCCGGCGGGAAAACAGGCTCCGCTGCCGACATGGCCGGGCATCAAGGTCACGCCTTGAGCATAAACAGGGGTCTTTTCACCCACTGAAAAATCGGCGTCCAAGCCGGCGTGACCCGTGTTGCCATCGTAATGAGCTTCAAACAACACTTGCCCCGACACGGGCGAAAGCCCGATGCAGGCCAGCATCAAACATAACGCAACACATTGTTTTTTATTGACTTGCAAAAATATGTGCCTCACGTTGGAAGCTCAATGGAAGCAAGACAACGCAGCCTGATCGCCACCCATTATACAGAAAATAACAGTAAAGTAAAAGAGATTGAAATTGTGTGAACACTTAGGTACACTGATTCCGTCAGCAGAGACGTCTGCAACCGCCAACGAGTTGCGCCCTATGCCCCTTGCCGTGCCAGATCAATCTTCGGAACTGCTGGGCACAGACCGTGCCGAGGTGTTGTTCCAGCAGTTGCGGGCCGCGATTGAAACAGGCTCGCTGACCGCCGGCCAGAAGATCGCGCCCCTGCGCGAACTGGCCATGCGGTACGGTGTTTCACCCGCCACGGCACGCACGGCAGTGGCCCGGCTGGAAGGCCTGAATCTCGTCCGACGTCGCCATGGGTCGGGCACCTATGTGCAGTCCGGCGTCACCGGCGTCGAGTCCTGCGCGCCCGCCGGCCAAGCCAATGTCGCTGCGATGCTGCTGCCCAGCCGCGATCACCTCTTTGACAACATGTCGACTTTCCTCACCCAGCACTTCCAGAGCAACGGCATTCTGCCCCTGACCCTGCACTACAACGGCAAGCTCGATGGCAGCGGCTTGCGACAGGTCTTTGACCAGTGGCGGAAAATGCCCCCCCGCGTCGTGGTCCTGCAATACGACTATCCCGAACTTGACCATGCGGTCCTGGAAGCCTGCGGGGGTCGATCACGCATCATCCTCGCGTACCGGTCCCGGATTCCCGGTTTCCGCTGCCATCTGGTCAATCCCGATTTCCCCGCCACCACCGTGTTGGCCGCCAAGGCCCTCGTTCGACACGGCCACCAACGCATCGGCTTCGTCACCGGCGACCTGCGCGAACCCAAAATCAAACTGGATCCAACCTTCCACCCCATGCGCGACAAGCTCGTCTCGGCAGGACAATACCTGCGCGCCACGGGCCTGGCGCGGGCCTTCAGCTTTCGACGATGCCCGTCCTTCTGGCCCCAGGAAGCCATCGTCCGTTCGCTGGCCGCCTGGCTCCAGGGCCCGCATCGCCCCACCGCCGTCGTGGGCGACGATAACCGCCTGATCAACGTCATCCGCGCCGCCGGCCGGGTTGGACTGTCCATCCCCCGCGACCTGACCCTCGTCGGACTCGGCGACACACCCTGGGCCCATACCTTCGGCTTCCCCAGCGTCAGCCACAGCATCGAACAGATCGCCCAGCGCGTGGTTCGCCTCGCCCTCGACGCCGAACCCGACGCCACGCTGCCCCTGCATATTCTGACCGTTCCACCCACGTTCGACCAGGAAGAGCTGCTGGATTCGCCGCGGATGGACGTCAATCTCACGGAACATCTCGGTTCGCGGATTTCGCTGATCGCATCTTCACAGAAGGAGACCCCGTTATGACACATCGTCGCGCATTTACTTTGATCGAGCTTCTCGTCGTCATCAGCATTATCGCACTGCTGATAGCCATCCTGCTGCCCGCGCTGCAGAGCGCCCGCACGGCAGGGCGGCAAATTCAGTGCCAGGGAAACATGCGGCAACTGGGCGTCGTCTTTCAGGTGTATCTGGACAGCATCAACAAGGATCGGTTCCCGTACGGCGGCGCGTGGAACGCCTGGCATCCCATCTGGCAGATACCCCTGGCTCGCATCCTGCAGGCCAACGTGCCCGCCACCGTCACGGACGCCTCGGCGTGGTTTCCCGACACATCGTCGATCTTCTGGTGCCCTCAGCACAAACTCGACTACAACCCCGCGTTGGTATCGGCGTGGTCCATCTCGTACGCCTACTCCTATACGGGGTGGAATGACCATGGCTTGGGCGGCCCCATCTATGGCTACAACAACAAGCCGGCACGACGGTTGACGGAGGTCATTGTTCCCAGCAACGTCGCCGTGCTGGGCGAGTGGATGAACCACAATGCAGCCAGCTATGGCCAGGCCTCTGGTCATATGAGTTGGCCCGGTCCATCCGGCGGATACCACTGGGGCCGACATGGCTCAGGGCACGACGTCAGCAACTTCCTCTTTGTCGATGGTCACGCGACGGCCATTGCCGAACAGGCGATTCCGCTCAACAATCCTCTGGCCTATCCGCTCAACTACGACATGAAATAAATCCCGCTCCCGCGATCATCGCATCCCGTTGTCAACCCTCCTGAGTCAGGGCTTGACGATTCCGTCTTCGCGCGATGTTGCCTGGAGATATCTTGACGTCTCGGCGGAGGCGGTGGTTTGCTGGACGGTCTTGCCACCGCCTCCTTCGTCGCCATCATCATCGCCAACTTCTTCCTCGCCAAACTCATCAAAGATCTCTACTTCATCCTCTTCGGCTACAACCTCATCTCGCCGCTGGGTTGACCCCGCAACATCCCGTGCCATGGATGTATGTAGCGCCGCGACTTGTCGCGTCCCCCGCTCCCCCCGAAATCGCGTCGCGGGTTGCCGATACAATCGGAGGCCAAATTTTGAAAGGTGAATGTCATGCGTACGAGTCCGCATTTTGTGGGACCGATTGCGACGGGGATACCGGCCGCGGAAATGGCGCTGTCGAATCTGGCCATTGAGGATGGGTTGTATGACTATGAGGGGAACTGGTTTTTCTGTGCGCTGGATGGGCCTCGGACGCCGGTGATGCGGATTGGCTTTGGGCGGGGGCGGTTTGCGGGGACGGATTACACAGCCCAGACGGATGGGCCGTTGGCGGAAATGCCGGCGGGGTTTTTAGCGGTGCATGTGGAAGTGGTGACGGACGAGGGGGCGGTGTGTTATGTGCCCGCGGGAGCCTTCGATCCCAACGGAGTGAAGATGGCGAAGGGCCGGCATGAAGTGGAGTATCTGCATGAGGGGAAGCGGATTTTTCGGTTGGCGGGATGGCCGCGGATCGATTGTGATTTCCGGTCGGCGGATGGGGAACTGACGGTGACGGCGCAGGTGGATGTGGAGACGGTGGTGATTTTTCCGGACACCCTATTGCCGAACAATCGGTTTGCGATGTGGGGGTCGGTGGGCAAGCTCAACGGAGAGTGTGTGTACCGGGGGGAACGCATGGCGCTGAAGGGTTCGGCGTTTTTCGATCATCCGCGGATTCGGATTGAACGGACAGGAGCCGCGAAGTTCGGCTTCTATCTTTATCAGCCGATCAGACTGAGTGACGGATCGCACATCATTTCCTATGTGACGGAGGATTTTGCCGGGAATCGCGTGGCGGACGGCGTGTTCGTGATGTGGATTTCGCCGGAGGGCAAGGTGCGGACGCTGTGGAACCTGGAAGCATTTGAAATGAAGCTGGATGGGGATCGGCATCTGGAGACGTGGCGGACAGTGTGGGATGAAGCGGGGGTACGGATGGAGATCCGTGCGAAGGCCAGGCCTCTGCCGCTGCTGCGGGCGTGGGGTTCGCCCATGACGGTGCGGACGCGGGCGGAATATCGGGTGTTTCCGCTGCCGTTTGATGTGGAGGTGAAGGTGAGTGAGGGTGGGAAAGAGCGGCGGCTCAGTGGACATGGACTAAGTGAAATGATTCCCCATCCAGGCTTGGTGAAGCGCATGGCCTGATCGGCAGTTCAAAGAAGATATGTACTTCTACCTATTTTACTTCCATACCTATTTTACTTCCATCAAGGACAACCTTGGCGGCCTGTTTGTCCCGGCCTGAGCGAATCCGAGCAAGTCCGAATGACGAAGCGAGAGAATGCGTTTCACCACAACGGCACGATGACACGACAGCCTGCACGATACTTGTTTTGTCTTTCCGCGCGAATGAAAAAGATGAATCGCGCCCAGACGCAAGACGCTGAGAAAGACGACAAGACAAAGAGAATGAACCCGCGCAATACTTTTCGTGATGACCGTCGTGTCGTTGTGCCGTTGTGGTGATAATCCACGGCATTCATCATTCCCGTTCAGTCCGCCAGGATGGCCTCCGCTTCCTTGCGATAGGCGTCCATCACATATGCGATCCCGCTCACTTTGGATGCTTCCTCCGTGAGCGCCATCAGGTCCTGACGGCCGATGGTGGAAAGACGGAAGTTGCGGCTTCCGGCCATGAGTTGCTGCATGCCGGTCTTGATCTTCTGGGCGAAGGTGTAGATGCCGATAGCGCCCAGCGGCAGGTCCCGCGTTCGGCCGTTGAACTTGGACTTGACCTCCTGATAGCAGACGAAAATTTCCTCGGCGCTGGCGCCGAACTTCGACACCGTTTTGGGCAGCTTGCCGTCCTTGAGCCACTGCCCGATGTTCTTGCCGACCATGCCGGGGATCATCAGGGCCCGACCCATGCAGACGGCCTTGAAGTAGGGCGATCCCAGGGCCAGGGCCTTGAACACGTGGCTTTCATCGCTGAAACCGCCCGCGATAGCCAGGTCGGGCACGCGGATGCCGCGGGCGGTGAGCTTGTCGGCGAACTCGTGCGCCAGGCATTGCAGGTAGAAGGTGGGGATGCCCCACTCATTCATCATGGCCCAGGGGCTCATTCCCGTGCCGCCGGGCGCGCCGTCGAGGGTGAGCAGATCGATCTTCGCGTCCGCGCCCCAGCGCAGTGCCATCGCCAGTTCTTTCATGGAGTAGGCCCCGGTTTTGAGCGTGATCCGCTTGAAGCCCAGGCGGCGGAGGCGTTCGATTTCCGCCAGGAAGCCGTCGCGGGTGACGAAGCCCAGCCGGCTGTGGCGTTCAAATTGCTTGATGGAGCCGGTGTCGTAGGCTTTCTGGACGATGGGGTTGGAGGGGTCGGGCAGCACGATGTAGCCGCGCTTCTGCAGTTCCATGGCGCGTTCGAGGGTATCGACCTTGATCTCGCCGCCGATGCACTTGGCGCCCTGGCCCCACTTCAGTTCGATCGTGTCCAGGCCGTGGGCATCCAGCATGTATTCGGCGACGCCCAGGCGGGTGTCCTCCACGTTCATCTGCATCAGAATTTCGCCCTGGCCCTGGTGGTACTTGCGATACTCGGTGATGCGGCGATCCAGTTCCGGGGAGTGCTTGATCTTGCCGTCGGGGCGGAGCACCAGGTCGGGGTCGACACCGGCAACGTTTTCGCCGCAGACCAGGGTGATGCCCGCCAGCGCGGCGCCGACGGCGAAGTGCTCCCAGTTCCGCCGGGCGATGTCAGTTGATCCCAAGGCTCCGGTGAAGATGGGGACGCTGAGCTGGACCTTGCGTTGGTAGCCGTACTCGGTGGTGGTGTCGACGTTGGGAAACAGGGCGGTGTCGGAGTTGCCCTCGACGCCGTGGGGCAATCCGCGGGCGCCGACGGCGTAGCCCTGGATATTCAGGTGCGAGTAGTCGAGTGGATAGTCCTTGTCCGCGCCTGCGGTGATTTGTCCGTAGCCGGTGGGATACAGCAGTTCGCGTCCGCGCATGCTGGAGGTCCAGACCTCGCATCCACCGGTGCAGCCGTCGACGCAGCGGGAACACAGACCGGACATCGGCACGACCTGCCGGGAACGGTTGAAGGTGTCGTTGGCGTCGTTGGCGTTGGGGCGTCGCAGGTTGGACATGGGGGTTCCTCGGTCGATGGTGCGAACGAATCCGGGCGTCATCGCTGGCGCCAGATCGGATATTGAACGCCTGCTGAGCGGCAAGAATTTGCCGCAACAACAGGCGGAACCAATATAAGGACATGTTTATCCTATCTCAAGCCTTATTTCATATGCTCATCGACATGGAAAATTCAGCCGATTTTTGCTGTACGGCAGTTCTGCCGTGAAGACGCCGGCGGCGGCAGGCGTCGAGCCGTGATTTGCCGTATCATAGCTGTTCGCGGCATTTTCGCCGCATAACCTGCCGCGGTCGTCGCCGCCCGCGGCAAAGGAGCCGGTCATGCACAAGGCCGAACGGAACCGTCAGGCGATCCTCAACGCCCTTCGTCGCGCTGCCGGACCCGTCACGTCCGCCGATCTGGCCGGCATGCTCGCCGACGCCGGCCTGCCCCTGTCGGAGCGGACGATCAGGCTCTACTTTGCCCAGCTCGACGCCGAAGCGCTGACCGAGCCGCGCGGAAGACGAGGCCGCGCTTTGACCGCCAAGGGCGAGAACGAGGTCCGCATCGCCGAGGTCATCGACCGCGTCAGCTACCTCTCCGCCCGCATTGACATGATGACCTATGGCATGACCTTCGACCTGCACAGCCGGTGCGGCCAGGTGGTCGTCAACACCTCGCTGGTCGCCCCGCGTCAACTCGCCGCCGCCGCTCCGAGAATCTGCAAGGTCTTCGCCGACGGGTACGCCATGGGAACCCTCCTCGCCCTGATCCCGCCAGGCCAGACCATCGGCGACATCACCGTCCCGCACGACAAGCTCGGTCTATGCACCGTCTGCTCCATCACCCTCAACGGCGTGCTCCTGAAACATGGCGTGCCCACCGTCAGCCGTTTCGGTGGACTCGTGGAACTACGCGACGGCCATCCCACCCGCTTCGTCGAGATGATCCACTACGACGCCACCAGCATCGATCCGCTGGAAGTCTTCATCCGCTCCGGGCTGACCGACTACCACGGAGCCATCCGCGACGGGAACGGTCTCATCGGCGCCAGCTTTCGGGAAGTGCCCGAAAACAGCCGCGAACGGGTGGTGCAGCTTGCCGCCCAGCTCAAGGCCATCGGGCTGGGTGCCTTCCTCCAGATCGGCATGCCCGGCCAGTCCGTGCTGGGCGTTCATGCAAGCCACGGCCGAATCGGCGCTGCCGTCATCGGCGGCCTCAACCCCATCGCCATCCTGGAGGAGTCCGGCCACCGCGTCCAGTCCCGCGCCATCGCCGGCCTGCTCGAATACAACCGCCTGATCCCCTACGACATGCTCGCCCGCAACCTCAAACAGTTCCTGTAACCGACAAGCGATCCGCAGCCGGCCACGGGCTGTGCCGGCGACCGCGGCGCTGTCGGCGTCATGTGCGGAATATGGGAGATGCCGGCCATCACCGGGGCTGTGTGGCACAGGCGACGCCGTGCGTTGTGCTGCCGTCGCGTGGCGGGACCTGGGCGATCAACTGTTTGACAATGAGAATGAACAGTCCGGTCGCCAGCAGGTTCAGCGCCAGCGAGAGCATGGCGACCGTCAGCGCCGGCCCGCCGATGCCGTAGCCGATGGAAATCACCAGCACGCCCGCGCCCACTTCGCCGCGGGGAAACATGGCGACGCTGATCGCCAGCCGCTCGCGGAAGCTCGCTTCCTTTCTGTAGCAGAACAGGGAAAACATTTTGCCCAGGTTCGACAACAGCGTGATGGCGGCGACATGGAACGCGATCCATCCCCAGCCGGGAAAGGCGTACTTGGTCTGGACCGCCTGGGTCAGGGATTCGCCGTAACGAGCGAGCGTTTCCGGCGGCACCGCGTTGCCGCCGGCGATGGCGGGCATGGACAGTCCCACCAGCACCATGAACAAGGCGGAGATGATGGTCGTGGCTCGTTGCTCGCCGGAATCGCCGTGGCCGTGCGCGTCGTCGTGGCCTGCGGGCCGAACCATCATGCAGCCCAAAACAAAGGCGGGCAGAAGCACTTCCAGATGGATCGGCACCACGTCGTCGATCACTTTGCTCGTCAGATAGATTCCCTCGGCCGCCAGCGTGATCAGCACGGAATAGCCGATGACCCAGCGCCAGCTCGTGGGGATCCGCCAGGCGTGCAGATACCGCCACGCCAGCGCCAGGCCGATGAACATGACCACCACGACCGCGCCCAGTTGCCAGCGGGGTCCGACCATCATCATTTTCAGCGGAATCATCAGGAGCACGGTGTCGAGGTCGTCGAAGATGGCCAGCACGCGAGCTTTCTGGAAGACCCAGGTCGACGCCAGACCGGCCGCGGCGAGCATGGAAAACAGCACGCCGGCGGAGGTGGGCGAGGAAAACCGCGATTGCAGCAAGGCGTCGGACCAGTTGGCCATGCTGGACCACAATTCCGCCGGCGACATGACGAAAATGAAATAGAGCGTGCAGAAGACCCAGGGGAACGCGGCGGCGGCGGCGGCCACGCCGTAGTCCACCGCGTACTTGCCCACGTGCTTCTTGTCGATATCGAATTCCAGTCCCACGTGGATCATGATGAACGACAGCGCCGCCATCGTCAGCAGTTTGACCACAAGACTCGCACCTTCCGCGGCCGGTCCCAGCAGTCCCATCATCTGCGATCCCGCCAGACCCAGGCAGAGCAACACCGAATAGAGCAGCACCTTTTTCACGTGGTCCTCCTGTTGGCTCGCAAGGTCCGAAACACGGTCGCCGTCAACACCAGCACGGTCAGAGGCAAAATGAAAATCAGCATCGCCACGTCAAGCATCCACCGTTCCGGATGATGCATCGCGTCGAGGATCAGGCAGGCCACGTACACCGCGTAGTAGCCCAGCAACAGTGCGCCTTCCCAGCGCGTGATCCGATGGCCTGTGAAAAACACGGGCAGACACGCCACCGCCGCCGCCACCATCACGGGCAGATCGAAACTCGTTAAGCCGTCGGCGACGGACAACCCTCCTCCCGGCGCCGCGGCCGCGCAGACGCCGCCGATGCCCAGAACATTGAACAGGTTGCTTCCCATCACATTGCCCACCGCGATGTCGCGCTGGCCCCTCGCCGCCGCCAGCAACGTGGTGGCGACTTCGGGAAGCGATGTCCCCGCCGCCACAATCGTCAGGCTGATCACCAGATCGCTGACACCCAGCAGTTTCGCCAGGGTCACCGAGCCTTCCACCATCCACCGCGCTCCGAGCACCAGCACGCCCAGTCCCACCGCCACCAAACACACTGCCGCGATCGTCCCGGCGAGGGTGACTCGCTTCGCGGACTTGTTCGGATTGCTTTCACCGGCCGCATCCCGGCGACCAAGCTTCACCGTCAGCAACGTGTATCCCACCCATCCCGCCAGCAGGATCAGGCCTTCACGCCGCGATAGTTGTCCATCTTGCGCCATCCACCACGACAGCAGGGCGACGGCCACAAAGATCGGCGCATCGATCCGAACAATTTGCCTGGCCACCAGCAGCGGCGTGATCAGGGCGGAAATCCCCAGGATCAACAGCACATTGAAAATGTTGCTGCCCACCACATTGCCCATCGCAACATCCGGATTGCCCTTGAGTGTCGCCCCCAGACTCACCGCCATCTCCGGCGCGCTGGTTCCCATCGCCACCACCGTCAAACCGATCACCAGCGGCGTCACCCCTGCCGCCAACGCCATGCGCGAGGCGCCCTTGACCAGCATCTCCGCGCCGACGATCAGCATCGCCAACCCCGGAATCGCAAGCAGCATCGACATCATGCCATCACCCTTCCTCCGCGCATGCATGACTCAGGCACGCATGTAAGCTCCGCGGTTCCGTGCCGCGCGCAACGTTCCACCATACCCGCCACGCGGCAGCCACGTTGCATTCGATTTTGAGATTATCCACAGCGTGAAAACTCTGGGGTCAACGCTTGACATTTCCGGATGTGCGAATGGCTGATGGGGGGATTGTCATCGCGGCAACGGCGATTGAAATATCGAATCATGGCCAGGACTCCCGGACGGCGTCCGTGCGGCCTGCGGCCTGTGGACGCGGCATGAGGATGGTGTAACACAACGGCCCAATCAAGACAACCGTTCGGAGGCGGGGCGACGGGGATGTTTCATGCACGGAACGAGCCGGAAGCGTAAGCGACGGCCCTCCGGCAACGACCATCACGGGTGATTCGCGGGAAGGCCGTCGCTCACGCTTCCGGCTCGTTTGGGCGAATGCTGGACTCGCAGAGTCCGGCTCTGACATTCGGGAGCATGGGTGTCCCTGCGTCCTGTCCGAGCCGGACGCTGTGCGTCCGTCTTTGCCCCCGGCCCCCGGAAGTTTCCATAGTTTCTAAATGTACTTATACCCTTTCTCCTCCCCTTTTCTT
>JADLAP010000056.1 GCA_020848195.1 Phycisphaeraceae bacterium | reverse complement strand
CGCGTGGCCGACGACCCAGTCGGTGAAGTGGATGATCGTCTGGAAGGTCAGCGTGACCTGGAAGGAGCACTGAAGGCAGGTGATGAAGTAGTTGAGCGCGCCGACCCAGAACCAGCGCACGGCGATATTGTCCTTGAGCGTGTGTTCCTCGCCGCGCCACGTCATGTAGAAGTTGATCACCACGGTGGTCACGACGATCTCGATGGCGATCGTGCTGACCACGGCACTGTACTGGGCGAACATGGGAATCGGCGAGCCGAGGAAGTGGTGGACGCCCTGGAGCGGATAGAAGAACGCCAGACCCCAGAAACCCACCAGCGACAGGGCGTGCGACCAGATGGGCTTTTTCAGCAGAATCGGCACGAAAAAGTACATCATGCCCCAGCCCATGGGCGTCACCCACAGGCCGACGAGGTCATGAATGTACAGCCCCAGCAGAGGCCCGGCCGCGTTGCCCGCCACGAGATACTGCGGAAAGAAGTTGCCCATGATGTACGTCAGGCCCAGCCAGATGAACCCCGCCGAGAAGTACCAGAGCGAGACGTACATCGCCTTTTCTTTGCTCCGGATGATCGGCGGATAAAGCTGCGCCCAGATCAGGATCGCGCCCACCACGACGAAGGGGTCCACCCACACCGGCGTCTCGCCCCATTCGATCGCCTGCGCCTGCCCGATGTGCAGACCGATCCAGGTGGCGAAGATGATCAGGTTCCACGCGCCGAGGATCGCCCATCCGAGCTTCACGCTGGTGACGCGCCGGCCCGTCAGGCGGGGCACCGTCCAGTAGAGCATGGCGAAGAATCCGTTGGTCAGCCAGCCGAAGGCGATCAGGTTGGTATGCACCATCCGAATCCTGCCGGGCGAAAGGATCGCCCACTTCGGCAGCACCCAGTGCTGAAGGAACTGCGTCGAATAGAACAGCCCCGCCAGCAGCGCGATGGTGAACCAGAGGAACGCGAACGCCAGATGCCACTTGACCAAAGGCTGGCAGACCAGCGGCTCAAGGGGCGTGACAGCCGGCGTCGATCCGCTGCTTCCGGGGCCGCTTCCGGGGCCGGGGGCGGGCTGTGGAACGGGTTTGAAATTCACATCAGTAGCCATCGGCATCTCCCGAAGTCGAATCCGTCTGGTTCCCTTCCGCCTTGCCCGTTCCCGCCTCAGCTGCGGGAGCAACTTCCGGCGCGGGTGGCGGGGCGGTGGGCTTGGGGTCTTTTGTCAGCGACAGCACGTAGGACACCAGGTCCCAGTTGTTGCGTTCGACGAGCTGCTGTTTTTCGGTTTCGGTGAGCTTGAAGAGGGCGCCGGGATCGGCGGCGAACTGTTTGGCGTAGGGTTCGAGCTTCTTCATTTCGCCGGGGAACATGTAGGCCGTCTGCGTCGCCAGCGTCTGCTGGTTGGCGTAGAGGATGACGGAGGCGTCGAACTTGGGCATCGCGCCGCCAAGCCCGGTGTTGAACGTGCGGTAGACATCTTCAGGATTATTGCCGCCGCGGTATCGGCCTCGGGTGAAGTTGCGCGGACGGATGTGGCCCAGCGCCGGGTCATCGACATAGCCGATGGTCGCATTCGTTCCCGCGCCCTCCATGCCGTGGCACCTTCCGCACTGCATGGTCAGATAGACCACGCGCCCGCGGCCGATGCGTTCCTCGCTGCCGAAGTCCATCGGCGCCAGCGGCACGGGGACCACTTCGCGCTGCCTGGCCAGCTTGTCCCAGTCGGGCACGAAGGTCTTGAGGTACTCGATCACCGCGACGCGATCGTTCTCCGGCATCAGCGGAAACGCCGGCATGCTCGCCCCCGGAAGACCCTTGGTGATCGTGCGGTGCAGGTCGGCTTCCAGGGGCAGTTGAAGCTGTTTCGTGGATCGGAATTTGAACACGCCAGCCTTGAAGTTGCGGGGCTTGACGAGAAGCCTCGCCGCCGCCGGGCCGTCGCCGTCGCCCTGATCGCCATGGCAACCGGCGCAGTGGGTCGTGTAGATTTCCAGGCCCAGACCGATCAGGCGCTGACGCTGGTTGTAGTTGACGTATTCGCCCGGCTCGTTGGTGTGGAAGTGGTCCAGGGCATATGGATTCTTCGCCTTCGCCGCGGCTGTCGAATCCGTCGCCGCCGGCGGTGGCGTCTGGCTGGCATCCGCGCCGAGCAGCAAGCCCAGTGTGCCGGTCAAACCCACCGCCAGCAGCGCCGTCTGACCCCATGCCCGATGTTTGCGTTTTCGTACGAGACTCGTCATGGAAAATCCCATCATCGACTGCGTGGATCGAACGCACTCCAGTTCTGCACCAGCACCATGGTCCACGCGAAGACCAGGTGCGTACCCGCTCCGATCCAGATCGGCACTTCCCGGACAATCCAGTTCCCGCCGAGCAGCGCCGGCTGAAGCCAACTGAGCACAAGATAGAAATTGACGAACCAGATGCCCAGCCCCACGACGGAGCCGACGATGAACCGCTTGCTGAAGTTCGCGTCATCGTAGTACCACGTCATGAAGAGATGGAAGCCGATGCCGTACAGCCCACCGGTAACCAGATAGAGCAGACAGCCGACAAAGTATGCCGCCCCGGCTTCATGAGGTCCAAGCTCCAGCGCGCGTTGTCCCATGGGAAACGTCAGGTACACCTGAATGAGCTTCAGCGGAGGCACGCCGACGATCAACGCGCCGAGGATGTTCACGCCCAGGCTGACCATTGCACCCAAGCCGCCGAGTGTCAGCCCCGCCACCGTCTGAAACACCCAGTAATACCCCCGCGGCGGCCAGGTCATCGTCTTGCCCCCAGCCTCCACTGCCGCCTCGGCCTGAAGCTGGCGGATCGATTCCAGATGATCCTGAATCAGACGCGACCGTGTTTTCTCATCCATACGTCAGCCCTTGGCTTGGCGGGAAAGGACCGCAGGTTGAATTATAGGGATAAGTAGATAAACAATTCGTCAATGGACGTCAAGAGATTAGGCAAATTCCGAGATGCGAAAGACTTGCCTCCCATGCCGTCTTCGACCCTGGATCAATGTCCGCACCGGCCACGTGGCCCGGCTTCGACGCCTTGGATGTCCAGTTCACAAGCCCGACGCATCGCGGCGTCGCGCTGGCGGGAGGGTGAAATCATGATAGCGCGAGCTTAGCGCCAGTCCACATCACGCGTTGAGTCTTTTGATCGTGATCCGACATTGACGTAGCGCCGCGACTTGTCGCGCATTCCCGAACACGGCAAAACGCGTCGTTGTGAATGGGTCTTCACACCTCAGCCAGCGGCGGATTCAGCTTCGACCACAGCGGTTCCAGTTCCGCAAGGTTCAGGTCGACCAGCGCGTCATCGATGGTTTCCGACAGCAGGTAAGGACCGAACGCCCGGCCGACCCAGGTTTCGTACCCGCCGCGGTGCAGCGATTCACGGGAAGGGAAATAGCCGTTGCAGCCGCAGGATGTGCTCAGCGCCAGCGTGTGGGCGAACGGGCTGACATGGCGCAGGCGCAGCACCGTTTCGGCGAACGGTTCGCCGGGGAAGGGGACCATCGCCACCGGCCCCAGCGAGGTAATGACCTGTCGGTACGGCCTGCTGGTCTGCACGGGTCGGCTGTACGCTTCCACCACGGACTTCCAGTGCAGATAATCGCAGATGCCCTGGCCTGGTGTATCCTTGTTCGGCTCCGCTTTGGCCAGCTCCCGCTTCGCTTCTTCCATCGGCGTCAGTGGACGATGAGGCAGCATCAGCGTGGACGTGGCCACCGCCAGGTCGAGGTCGCGCAGGTCCTTGATGGAGCGCCAGGCCCGCATGGCGTCCATCGCCGCCGCCGCGCCAGCTTCCCACAAGGCCGCTTCGACGTCGCCCACCGCGCCCATGGAATTGGTCCGCGGCGCGATGTCGCCCACCGCGCCGTTGAGATACAGCGTCGTCGCCTTCGTGAGTTGCTCCATCCGGTCGATCATGATCCCAGGCCAGTCCCGCGAGATCACCTGGCTCCACGATCCCAGCACCGTCGGATGCGCGCCGTAATGCACCACGTTCGCCAGCGGACCCCTGGCGCTTTCAAACCGCAGCACGGTCATGGTCGGGTCATACGCCGCCCACGGATTGACGCCCAGACCCACGCCATGGTTCGGATGAATGCCGCGACGGTTGACGCCGACGTGACTCTGTGTCTCGGCGATGCCCACGCGCACGGGAACCATGCTGCGCCAGGCGACCTCCGCCGCGCGGACCGCGCCGGGGATCATCACGTCGTTCACGTAAGGCTCATCGATCTCGCACCAGCCCCAGGCGCGAATCGTCCTCGGCGCGCTGTGCGTCTGGATCGCGCAGAGCGATACCCGATCGCCGGGAATACCGAGCGTGTTCTCGATGATCTCACGAATCACCAGCACCTGTGAATCATCGATGATCGTGATGTCGAGGCTCAGGATTATCGCTGTCTCGTCGCCCTGTTGCAGCGCCAGCGCGGTGGCGTGCAGCGGATCACGCACGCTCGTGGCGGTTCGCTGCATCAGCGGATCGGGATAGCCCATCAGCGCCGTGCCCAGCGCGGGCGTGATGTCCGCCCGGCCTACGCCCGCACGCAAGATTGACTGCTTGTTCATGGTGGGTCTCGTTTCAGGCTTTCATCACCCGGAAGCCGATGTCGTGCCGGTAGAATCCGCCTTCAAAATGGATGGTCTCGCACGCGGCGTTGGCTTTCCGCTGGGCTTCCTGCAAATCCTTGCCCAACGCGCACACGTTGAGCACCCGGCCTCCGGCGGTCAAGACCTGTCCTTTGTCCGCTTTCGTTCCCGCGTGGAACACCTGCACATCCGCCAGCTTCGCTGCTTCGTCCAGGCCCGCGATCGGCTTGCCCTTCGCGTACGCTCCCGGATACCCCCCGCTGGCCATCACCACGCAGCAGCAGCAGCGTGGATCCCACGACAAATCAACCTCGTCCAGCCTGCCCTCGCATGTGGCGATCATGATTTCCAGCAGATCGCCACGAAGTCGCATCATCAGCGCCTGCGTTTCCGGATCGCCAAATCGCGTGTTGAACTCCAGCACCCGTGGGCCGCCGGTTGTGAGCATCATGCCCGCGTACAACACGCCCTGAAACACCACATCGTCCCGCCGCAGCGCGTCGACCACGGGAACCAGCACTTCGCGCTGGATCGTGGTCATCAGTTCGTCGTCGCACAGGGGCGTGGGGCTGTACGCGCCCATGCCGCCGGTGTTCGGGCCTTTGTCGCCTTCGCCGACCTGCTTGTGATCCTGCGCGGGATCGAGCACGAAAATGTTTCGGCCATCGACGAGGGCGAGGACGGACAATTCCTGCCCCAGGAGCTTTTCCTCGATCACCACCGTGTCGCCGGCCGCGCCGAACTCGCGATCTTTCATGATCCGCTTGACGGCTTCCAACGCCTCGGCGGGGCTGTCGCAGACGGATACGCCCTTGCCCTTGGCCAGGCCCGAAGCCTTGACGACCATCGACGTTTCCCGGCTTTCAATGTAGGTCACCGCCGCGTCGTAGTCGCTGAACGCGCGGGCCTCGGCGGTGGGCACGGAGGCGGCCCGCATGAGCTGTTTCGCCCATGCCTTGTCGCCCTCCAGTCTCGCCGCCGCTTTCACGGGGCCGAACACGTACCGCCCCGGCTGAGCCAGCCGATCCGCCAGGCCCTGCGCCAGCGGGTCTTCCGGGCCGATGACGACCATTTCCACCTGGTTATGTCGGCAGAAGTAGTCGATCTGGTCGACGAGTTTGGTGTTGACTGTCTCCGGATCGATGGCGATGTTTTCGCCGATGGATGCCGTGCCGCCGTTGCCGGGGCCGAAGAACAGCTTGCCGCACCGCTTGCTCTGCTTGAGCTTCCAACCCAGCGCATGTTCGCGCCCGCCGCTGCCGAGGATGAGGATGTTCATAGGCGCGACATGGTACGGAAGAACGGCGGAACTGTCATAGCCGCGGCGTCTTCGCCGCGGGCATGTCGAGCGCGCCTTGCAGCCAAGGCTCATCCGGGCAGACCAGCAGGTCGTCGCAGACGCGGCGGATGTAGGCCATGTCGTCCGGGCTGTAGATGCTTTGTTTTTCACCGTCGGCGCTGGCGCGGACCTTGTGCGATTGCGGATCGTCCGGGTTGGACGGCGCCAGCGGGGTGCCGGCGTAGGCGGGGGTGGTGGACAAGGCTCGCATGTTCGCGGCCGAGCCTTCCGCGATCACCTGTTCGATAAGCTCCTCCCGCATCGGCATGTCCAGCGCGGTCAGCACGTCGCGGAACCGGCCCGTCGGGTCGGCCTTGAGCTGCTCGTACGTGAACGCGTGGCAGTGGCAAAAGCCCGGCATCAGGTGGTGGCAGAGGTTGTAGAACGTGACGAGTTTGATGATGCCGTACTGCGGGCTGCGGATGAACTCGGCGGGCGTGCCGGCGAACACCTTCACGCGGTTGACAGCCTGGAAGTAGGCCGAGGTCATGGTGGCGTAGATGTTGCGGGTCATCAGCACCGCGCGTTTGCCCTTGAACGCCTTGGGGTCGATGAAGCCCATCTGCCAGTAGTGCAGCTTGAACAGCATCGCGGCTGTGAGGTGGGACCACTCCACGTGCAGATGCGATGCCAGTTGCTTTTCGGCGTCAAAAACATTGTTCAATGGCGTGCCGGCGAGTTTGCAGGCGTAACTGTCGAGCATGAACCGGACCCACGTGCGCCCGGCCTTGGGATAGGAGAGGAAAAAGTGCATGGTCAAGAAGAGATCGGCAGAACGGGGGACGGAAATGCAATGACGAACGACGGACGCGCGGGCAGTTTGCCCGCGGCTGAGATGGAGTACAGGTCGGGAACCGCGTCGGAAAGCCGGGTATAGTTCCACCATGTTTTGCGATCTGCACATGCATTCCACGGCGTCGGACGGGACGGTGACGCCGGATGAGTTGCCCGCCATGGCGAAGGCGGCGGGGCTGAGCGCGATCGCGCTGACGGATCACGACACCACGGCCGGGCTTCCCGCGTGCCAGGCGGCGTGCGAGACGCTGGGCATCGCCTTCGTGCCCGGCATCGAACTCTCCGTCGATCCCGGCGTCCGGCCCGGCGAAGAGCACGACGCGCCACGCCGCGGTACGCTGCACATCCTTGGCCTGTTCATCCGCCACGACGATCCGGGCCTCAAGCAGATCGAGCATCGCATGCGCGAGGCCCGCGATTCGCGCAATCCCGCCATCGTTGCCAAGCTGCAGGAACTGGGCGTCAGCATCGACTACCGCGAGGTGCTGGATCTGGCGAAGGAGCAGGGGACGGAGATCATCGGCCGGCCTCACATCGCGCAGGTGCTGATCCGCAAGGGCTACGTCAAAAGCGTTCAGGACGCTTTTACCCGGTACATCGCGCAGGGCAAGCCCGCGTATGTCCGGCGAGACCGGTTGCCGGCGACGGAAGCCATCGACGCCATCCATCAGGCCGGCGGTCTGGCGGTTTTCGCCCATCCCGTGCAACTCGGTCTGACCGATCCCGACGAACTGGAATACTTCACCGCCCGTCTGCGCGACCTCGGCCTTGACGCCGTCGAGGTGCTGCACAGCGATCATCTGCCCGCCCTGGTCCGTCAATACACCCAGATGGCCCAGAAACTCGGCCTGCTCACCAGCGGCGGCAGCGACTACCACGGCTCCCGCAAACCTGTCGATCTGGGCAGCCAACGCGTGCCTTTTGCCATGTACGAGCAACTTTTTCAGGCCAGGCGGCGTACATAGGTGGGAATAGACGCACGGGAGCCGCAGTTGTCTACCACGATGCTCAAACTCCAGCGACAATTGGATGGCGTGCAAATCCCCACGGAAGCATCGAGTACGACGCATTCGCAGGCTTTGCTCACGATTGACAACCGCCAAAGCCCGCGGATGCGTCGTACTCGATGCTTCCGCGGGGTCTCGTTGATCGCACTGCTTCTGTTGTTTGGCCCCGTAGCGCTCGCTCACGCCCAGGCGAAGCGCGTGGGCCATGTGGAGGTGGAACTGATCGCCCAAACACAGGCGGTCGTGCCGGGGCAGCCGCTCCGCGTGGGCTTGCGCATCAAACATGATCCGCACTGGCATACGTACACGCAGGACCCCGGCGATTCGGGGATGCCGACGGAACTGCGTTGGAAGCTGCCCGTCGGGTTCGCAGCCGGTTCGATTCTGTGGCCCAAAGCGCAGCGGATCGTGTTAGGCGGGCTGGTGAACAACGTCTATGAAGGTGAAATCGTGTTGCCGGTGGACATCCAGACGCCGGCGAAGATCGAGGGCGACAAGGTCACGTTGGCCGCCGAGGCGGTCTGGCTGATGTGCCGTGAGGAGTGCGTGCCGGGCAGCGCGGAGTTGAGTCTGACCTTGCCGGCAGGGCCGGGGCCGGCGGCGTCCGATGCGCGGTGGGCGGCGTTGTTCGCCGCCGCGGTTGCTTCGGTTCCGCAAGTGTCGCCGATCGCGGAGCAGCCGCGATCGCTGGGATTGATGCTGCTGTACGCGTTGCTCGGCGGGGCAATGCTGAACCTGATGCCCTGCGTGTTTCCCGTGCTGTCGATCAAGATTCTCGGCTTCGTGCAGCAGGCGGGCGAGGATCGCCGGAAGATTCTGCAGCATGGTCTGGCGTTCGCCGCCGGGGTGCTGATTTCATTCTGGCTGCTCACGGCGGTGCTGCTGGCGCTGCGGGGCGGGGGGGAGCAGTTGGGCTGGGGCTTTCAGCTTCAAAGGCCGGGCTTTGTCGCGGTGATGGCACTGCTGCTGATGGCGGTGGGGCTGAACCTCGCGGGCGTGTTTGAGTTCGGCGCGGGATTGATGACGCTGGCGGGCAAGGCGCAGGTCGCTGCCGAGGGCAAGGGCGGGCTGACGGCGAGCCTGCTCAGCGGCGTGCTGGCGACGGTGATCGCCACGCCCTGCACCGCGCCGCTGATGGGACCGGCGGTGGGGGCGGCTCTCACATTACCCATCGCGCAGACACTGCTGATCTTCACCGCATTGGGCGTCGGCATGGCGATGCCTTATGTGCTGCTGTCGGCGTTTCCCGCGTGGCTGAACGTGTTGCCGAGGCCGGGGGCGTGGATGGTCACGTTCCGGCAACTGATGTCGTTTCCCATGTTCGCCGCGGCGATCTGGCTGGCGTGGGTCTTCGGCCAGCAGGTCGCGGGCATCCACGGCATGATGCTCCTGCTGATCGGCATGTTGCTGCTGTCGATGGCAGCGTGGGTGCTGGGCAAGTGGGGCCAGCCGCATCGCAAGCCCGGCGTGCGGCGCAGCGCCACGGTGGTCGCGCTGCTGCTGCTGCTGCTGGCGGTGGCGACGCCGCTGAATGCCGCGAGATGGCTCGCTTCCGATCAGACGCTCGCATGGCAGTCCTACACCGAAGGCGAGCTGGATTTGCTGCGCAAACAGGGCCGGACCGTGCTGGTGGACTTCACCGCCGACTGGTGCCTGACGTGCAAGTTCAACGAGCACACGGTGCTGGCGACGGATACGGTGAAGCAGGCGGTGGCGAAGCACAAGGTCGCCTTGCTGAAGGCAGACTGGACCTCGCGGGACGAAACGGTGACGGCGGCCTTGGCGCGGTTCGGCCGCAACAGCGTGCCGCTGTACGTCGTGTACGGTGTCCGCGTCAATGATCCGATCGTCCTGCCCACGGTCATCACGCCTACGATGATCGCGGACGCGCTGGCACAGGCGTCCCCGCCCTGATGGTCAATCTTCCGAACTGTCGCGGCTCTTCCCGCCGCATTACGTTTCCCCGTTTTCAGAAAGGAATCGTCATGAGTCGCAAGTGGTGGATTTCAGGTCTGGTGGTCGTCGCGCTGATGTCGGCGGCGATGGTGACATGGTCGAAAGCGGAGGTCGCCGGCGGATCCGACGCCCCGGCCTTCACGCTGACCGACACGCACGGCAAAACCCAAAGCCTCGCGGATTACAAGGGCAAATGGGTCGTGCTGGAATGGATCAACGACGCCTGCCCATTCGTCAAAAAGCACTATGGTTCCCACAACATGCAGAAGCTCCAGGAAACCTACACCGGCAAAGGCGTCGCGTGGCTGAGCATCTGCTCGTCAGCCAAGGGCAAACAGGGCAACCACACGGCCGAGGAATGGAACAAGATCATCGCCGGCGATGGTTCCAAGCCCACGGCCCTGTTGCTGGATGAGGACGGCAAGGTCGGCAAGGCCTACGGCGCCAAGACCACGCCGCACATGTTCATCATCAGCCCGGAAGGCAAGATCGTCTACCAGGGCGCGATCGACAGCAAACGGTCGGCGGACTCGGCGGATATCGCCACGTCGACCAACTACGTCGCCCAGGTGCTTGACGCCGTGCTCGATGGCAAGCCGGCTCCGGTCAGCCAGACCACGCCCTACGGCTGCAATGTCAAGTACTGATTTTCGCGCACGGATGTGATGTCAGGGAAAATGACCGAATGTCCAAATCCGAATGACGAATGGTGTCGTGCGACGTTCTTTTTCAGCCGCGGGCAAACTGTCCGCGCGTCCGACATTCGTCCTTCGGATTTGGGCATTCGGTCATTCCATTTCAGCCGGCAGGTCGCTTGTCACACGCGACGACGCTGGTATGCTACTACACCTTGCGACCCCACCCTGAGGGGGTACATGCCGACGTAGCTCAACTGGCAGAGCGAGGGATTCATAAGCCCTAGGTTACAGGTTCGAGTCCTGTCGTCGGCATTGGGCGGCATGTGAGACGATCCATCCGGGTCGACTTCCATGCCGTTTGGCTTTTCCCTTCCGTACGACGCGAACGCCACATGCCGCGCCGCCACGGGCTTTTCGGTCAACCTGGATGCAATCCAGCGACCATCGAGGAAAAATCAGTATGTCAATCGTCAAAGCTAACGCGAAAGTCAGGTACGCCATGGTCGGCGCCGGAGGTCGGCTTCCCATGTTCATCGAACCGGCCTGCACCACCTTCCGCGACCATTGCGAGGTCGTCGGCCTCTGCGACGTCAACGCCGGCCGGATCGCGTATTACCAGAAACGCGCCCGGGAAGAATGGGGCTACGGCGACATCCCCGCCTACCTTGCCGCCGACTTCGACAAGATGATCCAGGAGACCCGGCCCGACATCGTCGCCGTCTGCACGGTGGACGCCTATCACCACCAGTACATCATCCGCGCCATGGAACTGGGCTGCGACGTCGTCACGGAAAAGCCCATGACGACCGACGACGCCAAGTGCCGGGCGATTTTCGACGCGATCAAGAAGACCGGCCGCAAATGCCGCGTGTCCTTCAATTATCGCTGGGCCCCGGCTCCGACACTCGTCTACCGGCTGCTGCGACAGGGCATCATCGGCGATCTGATTCACGTGGACATGGAATATCTGCTGAACACCAGCCACGGCGCGGACTACTTCCGTCGCTGGCACCGCGAGAAGGACAAGTCCGGCGGGCTGATGGTGCACAAGTCCACGCACCATTTCGATCTGGTCAACTGGTGGATCGACGCCGTGCCCCAGACGGTCTTCGGCTTCGGTCGCCTGGCGTTCTACGGCAAGGAAAACGGAGCCAAACGCGGCGAGCATGTGAACTATTCCCGATACACCGGCTCCGACACCGGCAACGATCCGTTCGCCCTCAAACTCGACAGCGATGAAGGTCTTCGCAAGCTCTACCTCGATTGCGAAAAGTACGACGGCTACATCCGCGACCGCAACGTCTTCGGCGAGCCGATCAGCATCGAGGACACCATGAGCGTGCTGGTGAAGTACCGCACGGGCGTGGTGCTCAACTACTCGCTGAACGCCTACCTGCCGCGTGAAGGGTTCTACTGCGTGTTCAACGGCACGAAGGGCCGGCTGGAAATCACCGAGGCCCATGCGTCCCACATCATCACCGGCGCGGACAACGCCGATCTGGCCCACGAGATGAAGTGGGAATCGCAGGTCGTGGTGCATCCGATGTTCGGCCGGGCGTATCAGGTGGAGATTCCCAAGGCCGAGGGCAGCCACGGCGGCGGCGACCCGCTGATCCAGGAGCAAATCTTCAGCCCCAATCCCAGGCCTGAAGTCGATGGCCGCAACGCCGGGCACGAGCAGGGCGCCTCGTCCATCCTCATCGGCATCGCCGCCAACCAGAGTTTCCGCACCGGATTGCCCGTCCAGATCAAGGACCTCTGCCCCCAACTGCCCGATCACAAGCATCTGCACGAGATGATCTGAGTCGCAACGCTGATCTTTCCCAACAGTTCATGACGCCCGCGTTCGATGAACGCGGGCGTTTTTGTTGATGTACGCGAAGCCTGCGGCTAAGAAGCCGCAGCTATGACAGACTGGAGCGGCAGCTATGACAGATTGGTTCAGGCAGCGATGAGGAGACTGGATTTGCACTATTAAGACTTGATTGTATTTTATCGCCATGCAACACATCTCATTTCGTCGTGTGCTGTTCATCTGGTGGATTCTTTCGGGGTTTGGAGCGGTATCGCTGCTGATGGGAGGCGGAACGCTGCGCGCCGAGGAAGCCGCGGTGAAGCAGCCTGCCCCCGCGGGCGAACCGGCATTGGAATCCGCCCAGAAAAGCTGGCAGGACTGGATCAAATCCACCAAGGAGCCGATCGAGGGCTGGAAGTGGGGCGCGGACCTGCGCCTGCGAACGGTCTATCTTAAGGACGCCATTCACCTGGGCGCGGACAGCCCCACGGCGGAGCGATATTTCCACCGTTACCGCGCCCGCTGGTGGAACGCGATCAAGCCGATGGAACACGTGGAAGTGAACATCCGGCTCTGCTGGGAAAGCCGCTGGTACGGCCAGCCGGAGATATTCGACGACTGGTACGGCGGCACGGTGATGTTCGATCAGCTCAACGTCAAGCTCGATCGTCCGGAGAATCTGCCCGTGACGGTCGTTGCCGGCCGGCAGGACATGAAGCTCGGCGACGGCTGGCTGGTGATGGACGGCACGCCGCTGGACGGCAGTCGGACGCTGTTCTTCGACGCGGTGCGTTCGACGGTGCATTTCGACACCGACAAAACTGATCTGGAACTGATCTACATCGACCAGGGCAGCGCGGACGACCGGCTGATCCAGCCGTTGAACGATCTGGAAGAGGACAACATCGAGCAGGACGAGCGGGGCGTCATCGCATATCTGACGAACAAGTCGATCGACAGCACGGAGTTGAACGTCTACGGCATGTACAAGCACATGGAGGCAGCTCCGGGCGTGGTGCGTGATGCGGGCGGTTCACGATTCAATTCGCCGGGCGACAACGGCGACCTTTACACGCTCGGCGGTCGGTTCGTGCATGCGTTCAACGATCATTGGACATGGCGGGCCGAAGGCGCTGGGCAGTTCGGGCGCAAGAATGACGCCGATCTGCTTGCCGGCGGCGTGAACAGCCGGCTCAGCTACGACTTCAAGGACGCCCGCAAGACGCAGTGGCGCGTGAATTACGAATACCGCGGCGGCGACAACCCCACGACCGGCAAGTCGGAGGAGTTCGATCCGCTGTGGGGACGCTGGCCTCAGTTCTCCGAACTGTTCATCTACACCGACGCGATGGAGAATCGCATCGGCGAGACGACCAACTTCCACCGCCTGGGCACGGGCCTGACGTTCGACATCACCAAGGGGATGAGCTGGGCCAACGATTACAACATCCTGTTCGCCGACAACAACAGCCGTCGCGGCGTGGCCGGCTTCAGCGACAACGGCATGGTCAAGGGCCATCTGGTCACATCCTGCCTGCGGCACAAGTTCAACGACCATATGCTGGGCCATCTGCTGGCGGAATGCTTTGTGCCGGGGGATTATTATGGCTCGACCCGCCAGGCGACGGCGACGTTCCTGCGGGCGGAGTTGACGTTCGTGTGGTGAGGAGTTTCGCGACGCCGCAAGCGGCGGATACAGAGACGAGGCGAATATGCTGGGCATCGACGATACGTGGATCGCGCTGGCGTACGGGCTGTGCATGCTGAGCACGCTGCTGAGCGTGGTCTGGGGCGTGGTGAACTGGAACCGCGGCGACGAAGCACCGCTGCCCGAGGACGTCCGGTGGGCCCGGGAGGAAAAGGACGCGGAGGAGGCACAATGATCTGCGCGACGATGCTGCCGGCGCTGGGACAAGCCGTGGGGCTGATCGACATTCTCGTGGTGCTGCTGTACCTGCTGGTGACCGTGTTCCTCGGCTGGCTTGGCTTTCGCCGGACCACGACCGCGGCGGACTACCTGCTGGCGGGTCGGCAGGTCCACCCCTTCGTCATGGCCCTGTCCTACGGCGCGACGTTCATTTCCACCAGCGCCATCGTCGGCTTTGGCGGCGTGGCGGCCATGTTCGGCATGAGCCTGCTCTGGCTGACCTTCTGCAATATCTTCGTCGGCATCTTCATCGCATTCATCTTCCTCGGCGGTCCCACGCGGAAGATGGGGCATCATCTCGACGCCCACACCTTCGGCGAACTGCTCGGTCGGCGGTATCAGAGCCGGACGCTGCAGGGACTGGTGGGGCTGATCATCTTCGTGTTCATGCCCCTGTACGCCGCGGCGGTGCTGATCGGCGGAGCGGAGTTCGTTGCCGCGCAGTTCAACGTCGACTACACCGTGGCTCTGCTGGTCTTCAGCGTGCTTGTGGCGGTCTACGTCGTCAGCGGCGGCATGAAGGGCCTGATGTACACCGAGGCGTTCCAGGCTATCGTCATGGTCGTCGGCATGCTCGTGCTGCTCGTGGGCACGTATGCCATCCTCGGCGGCGTCACACCGGCCCATCACGCGCTGACCGGCATGAATGACCAGGTTTTCCCCGGTTTCCGCGCGATCGGGCACCGGGGCTTCACCGCCATGCCTCAATTCGGCTGGGGCGACATGAAGTACAACCTCTGGTGGATCGTCGTCAGCACCATCATCCTCGGCGTGGGCATCGGCGTCCTCGCGCAGCCTCAACTGGCGGTGCGGTTCATGACCGTCAGCAGCAAGCGCCAGCTCAACCGCGCGGTGGCCATCGGCGCGTTCTTCATCCTCGTCGTCCCCGGCGTGGCGTTCACCGTCGGCGCGCTGAGCAACGTCTACTTTCACCAACATGAAGTCATCCGCGGCCGGCTCATCAACGAAACGCCCTCCGCCGACGTCGTGGTCAAACGCGATCACACCGGCGTCAAAACCGTCCCCTGCCGCCTGATCCACCTCGACACCACCGGCGACGGACATGCCAACGTGGACCTGATCGCCGAAGGCCTGGGACCGGCCGCGAAAATCATGCCCCACGCCAACATCGTCAACCTGTCCGACGGCAAGGTCGAAGTCCGGCCCGCCGCCACCAGCTTCACCCGTTCCCTCGTCCACACCGCCCGCGGCTGGGAACTCAATCCCGACAGCATCATTCCGCTCTTCATCACCAGCGCCATGCCCAACTGGTTCGGCATGGTGTTCCTGCTGACCCTGCTGGCGGCAGCCATGAGCACGCTGGCCAGCCAGTTCCACGCCCAGGGCGCCGCGCTCAGCCGCGACTGCATCGGCGCGATGCGACCCAATCGGCCGCACGGCATCTTCGCCACCCGCATGGCCATCATCGTCGGCATCATCCTCGCCGTCGCCCTCGCCCATCACCTCCGCGGCGGCTACATCATCGCCCGCGCCACCGCCATCTTCTTCGGCCTCTGCGCCGCCGCGTTCCTCCCCGCCTTCATCGGAGGCCTGTTCTTCCGCCGCATGACTCCCGCCGCCGCAATCAGTTCACTCATCGTCGGCGCCCTGGTCAGCACCGCATGGATTGTCCTCGTCAAACTCCCCGAATCCGCCATGTTCGGCCTGGCGCAGAAATGCTCCGGTAAGGCCAGCCTCCTCCTCGACCACCCCAACTGGCCTGTCGTCGATCCCATCGTCATCGCTCTGCCCATCTCCCTCCTCACCGCGATCGTCGTCTCCTGCCTCACCCGCCCCTGCGCCAAGGACCATCTGGATCGCTGCTTCAGGCAAAGCGTTTAGCCGCAGATGAACGCAGATAAGACGGAAAGCTAACCGCCAAGACGCCAAGATCGCCAAGTCTGGAAGAGAAAAATCAAATGATTGTTTTTCTTTTCCTGCCTTGGCGGTTGAATTGAATTTGTCTTATCCGCGTTCATCTGCGTTCATCTGCGGCTAAAATCCCCCCCATGCAATGTCACAACCCCGATCAGTGCTGGCAGCACGACGACAACGCCGGGCCTCAGGTGCATGAGGCGATGGTGATCGAGCAGTTCGAGCGCGATCAATTCGCGGTGGCCAACGGCATTCACGTGGTGGAAGTCGGACGTGGTTTCTGCCGGGCGAAAATGGAGGCCACCGACCGTCATCTCAACAGCCTGGGCATGCTGCACGGCGGAGCGATTTTCACGCTGGCGGACGTCGCGTTCGCCGCGGCCGCCAATGCCTGTGGGGATGCCGCCGTGTCCATCAACGCCGGCGTCAACTACCTGCGCGCGGGAACCGCCGGGACCATCTGGGCCGAGGCCAGGCAGGTCTCCTGCTCACGCAAGATGGCGGTCTTCGACGTTCGCGTCACCGATGAATCCGGGCAGACCCTGGCGATCCTCCACGGCCTGGCGTACCGCCTGGACCCCCGATCCGGCTCCCGGAAGGAAAAGTCCGAGCGCGCGGGCCAATAGCGGGATTCACTGCATTTCGCCTTCGCCGGGCCTGTCCGTGTCCGGATTCTGATCGTCCGACTCCGACGACGTTTCGCCCGACGGCGGGTAGTACGGATTCGGCGTCGTCGGTTCCGTGGCCGGCGGCGTTCGCGGCTTGCGCCAAGGCTCCTGCGGCGGACGGGCGGCGGCGATCCGCTTCTGGAACTCCTGATTCGTGTTCTTCAAAGCGTCCAGCAGCCGGCCCACCTGGGGCACGGAAACGAACACCCGGCAGGACACCGCCGACCGGGGGAAGAAATTCGTGATGAAATCGAAGCAGAACTCCGCGGGCGAGTGGCTGATCATCACGCCGTTGGCGTACGAGCCGCTGAGGATTTCATCGGGCATTTTCAACTCGTCGTAGACTTCCTCGATCGACGGCCTGGGCGAGCCTGGCTCGATCTGCGGCTTGGGCATTTCCATCGGTTCGCCGAAGCGTTCGCGATATTTCTCCAGGTTCTTCTCCAGCGCGTTGATGAGCTGCGACATCACCGCGTGGGGCAGGATGACGCGGGCGGTGACCTGGTGCGGCCTCTGCATGCGCAGGACGAAGTCGAGGATGAACTCCGTATTGCCCATCAGGACGATGGCGCCGGTGGAGAAGACGCCTCGTCCGACGGATTCGGGCACCCGGGCGCTGAGCTGCTGATGTCGCACCTGGCCGCGGATCATGCCATCGTCTTCCGAAGGCCCCTGCGGCGTCGGTTCTTCAGGCGTGGGATTGTTCTGGTCCATGGAAATTGTTCTCGTGGGAAGGATTGCGAATCAGCAATCGTACCCTATCCGGCGATGGGATGCCGCGAGATGCGTTCGCTCTTTTCCATCTGCGGGCAAACTGCCCGCGCGTCCTGAACATATGTGCCATCAGCGTTCGCAAACCCGCTGCTGATTCGTGTAACATGTTCCCCCTCACCCTGAACCGGAGTAACCGCGATGGACAAGATTCGACTGGGCGTGATCGGCACGGGCAGCGTGGTGCGTGAGATTTACCAGCACCTGTACTACCACAGCGAGTATTCGCATCTGCTGAGCATCGAGGCCGCGGCCGACCCGTACGAGGCGGGGCTTCATGAATTCTGCGACAAGCACAACATTCCCAGGGATCGGCGGTTCACGAGCTACGAGAAGATGATCGAGTCGGTGAAGCTCGATGCCGTGCAGGTCAACACGCCGGACAGCCTGCACGAGAAGCCGACGATCTTCGCGCTTACTCGCGGCCTGGACGCCATGGTTCCCAAGCCGCTGGCGGACACGATCACGGCCGGCCATCACATGATCCAGGCCATGAAAGCCTCCGGCCGGCTCATCGGCGTGGACTTCCACAAACGCGACGATCCACGCATCAAGGAATGCCAGGCCCGCTACCAGTCCGGCGCGTATGGCCGGTTCCAGCTTGCCGTGTGGTACATGGTGGACAAGCTGATGGTGGCGGACCCGAATCATCAGCCGCGGTTTTTCGCTTCGCCGGACTTCGCCCAGAAAAACTCGCCGATCAGCTTCCTGACCGTCCACATGGCCGACGCTTTCATGCGGATCATCGGCCTCAAGCCGGTGAAGGTCCGCGCACGCGGGTGGAAACAGAAGCTGTCCAGCCTCAAGCCGATCTCCGTCAACGGCTACGACCTGTGCGACACGGAAGTGGTCTTCGAAAACGGCGGCGTGGCGCACATCATCACCGGCTGGCATCTGCCCAACACCGCGCACGCGACGACCGTGCAGTCCTCCCGCATCATCTGCACCGACGGCTGCGTGGACCTGGGACTCGACACGCCGGGCTATCACGAGATCATTCCCGACGGCATCTTCGAGCGCAATCCGCTGTTCCGGAATTTCGAGGCCGACGGCACGGTGACGGGTTACGGCATGTCCAGGCCCGGCCGGATTTACCAGAAGTTCCTCAAGCACCGCAACGGCGATCTGGCGGCCAGGGAACTGGCCACGCTCAATGACCTGTTCGAGCTGGGTTTCTGGACCACCGTCGTCTGTGAAGCCGCGGAACAGAGCCTTCACCGGGGCAAGCCGGGCGATCAGGGTGTCACCGAGGGTGTCGAAATCAGCGTCGCCGATCTGCTCAAGGAACGACTCGGGGCTGAAGCGTCGGTCTATCTGAGCTAAACTACCGGCTTTCACACCCCACAGGAACCGCATCGTGAAGGCTCAGGAAGTCCGCCCCGGCATGGTCATCGGTTACGAAAGCCAGACCTGGCAGGTTGTCACCACGGAACACGTCAAGCCCGGCAAGGGGCCGGCGTATGTCCAGGTGAAACTTAAAAACATGCAGACCGGTTCGCACATCGAACGTCGGCTGCGCAGCGGCGAGGACATCGATCAGGTCGATGTCGAAAAACGACCCATGGAGTACCTCTACACCGACAGCACCGGCGCGGTCTTCATGGACACCACCACCTACGACCAGATTCCCATTCCTCTTTCCGTCCTCGGTGAAGTGATCCACTACATCAAGCCCAACACCCCAGTGGTCGGCACGGTGATCGGCGGCAACGTGATCGCCGTCGATCCGCCGGCCCAGGTGGAACTGGAAGTCGTGGACACGCCGCCCGGCGTCAAGGACGCCACCAAGACCGGCCAGGTCAAGGAAGCCAAACTGGAAACGGGCTTGGTCATCCGCGTCCCCGCCTTCATCAAGGTCGGCGAAATCGTCTGCGTCTCCACGCTCACTGGCGAATACATGGGCCGGGCGGGCAATTGAGACGCGGACTGCTGACACCGCCTTGTTGCACCCGCGCCTGACGTAGCGCCGCGACTTGTCGCGTCCGCTGATTGTTTGAGGGGTCTCAGGATCGCCGCATGCGCAGCCGGTACTGCCTCGGCGTGCAGCCGCAGATTTCCACGAAGGCTTCGTAGAACCGGCTGACGGAGCCGAATCCGCTGGCCATGGCCACTTCCGTGACGCCGTCGTCGCCCGTCGCCAGCAGCCGCTGCGCGTGGCCGACGCGCTGGCGCGTCAGGTACTGGTTGATCGTCAGGTTGCAGTGACGGTGAAACAGCGTCATGGCGTAGTGCGGATGCACGCCCGCGGCCTGGGCGATGTCCTGCGACCGGATCGGCTCCATGAACTTCTCGGCGATGAACCGCGCCATGCGCTGCACCTTGGCCAGACCCGGCCCCGGCGGCTCGTGCGAGGCACGATCGGTTTCCCGCACGTTCTGCATCACCCGGCGGATGCGGGCTTCCAGCTCCAACTCCACGATCTGCCGGCGATTCGCCCCGGCGGCGAAGTCGTCGATCCAGCGCCGAATCGCGGGTATTTCCCATTCGCACAGCTTGTCGTCGACAATCAACCGGCCGTCCAGCAATGCCCGCGTTGCCGCCGGAGGAAGCTTCCAGTCCAGCAGCCACGATAGCGGCAACGACACCCAGATGCCGTGCGTGCCCGGCGTGACTTCCACCATCTGATGAGGCAGGGCAGCCCAGAACAGGCACATCTGTCCCTGGATGATCGTCGTCAGCCAGCCGCCCATCAGGTAGTTCGCCCGGCCTTCCAGCACCACGTTGATTTCAACGTCGTCGTGACGGTGCGCCACGGGCATCCGCTGCTGAACCTTTTGATGCCAGACGTTGAAGCCCAGCGGCGGCATCGTCTCCAGTTGGATCACAGGTCTGGCCATGTTCGGCTCACAACCAACGAGCGAGGAACGTTTCCACGCGACGCGGCGACCACTGATGTTCGCCCACGAACACGTCATGTTCCACGCGATCGTCGGCGTCCCAGACCTTGTAGATGCCCCGCAGCCGGCGCGTCTCCGACCGCGACGCGGCAATGGGGAAAATGCAGTCCTTCGTGCCCGACTGGATCAGCATCGGACGCGGCGCGACCATCGCGCCCAGTTCGCCCATCTCAAACGCCTTCGCCACGCCCGGCGCGAAATTGCAGATGCAGTGATGGATCGACATCACCGATGTGCGGAAACGATTGAAGTAGCCGGAGCAGATGACCGCGGCAATCCGCGGCTCCAGCGCGGCCGTCCACAACGTAAGCTGCCCGCCCCCGCTGATGCCCATCATGCCCACACGCTTCGCGTCCACCTCCGGCTGCTGGATCAGCCAGTCCAGCCCGCGCTGGATGTCGTTGATGCGAATCCGCATCAGCGTCGTGCCGAGCATCGTGGCGATGGTCGAAGCCGCGTGGCAGCCGGATTCCTGGGACTTTTCCGCCATCATCGCCGCATCACGCCGCAACCCGAAGCCCAGCGGCTCGACCACCAGCGTGGGATAGCCCAATCGCACGGCCTGCAAGGCGTAGTCCTTCTGGTAGCCCTCGCCCTCCGGCCTTGGCGAGCCGTCGGCGGTCATGGCCAGCAGATCCAACGCGCCCACGCCGTGCCCCGGCGTGGCGATCATCGCAGGCCCTTTGGGCTGTCCCTTGCGGCTGTCCGGCACGCAGTACCACGCCATCGCCGTGATGCCCTGGGCCGTGTCCAGCGTCAGCGTCGTGCGGCTGTAGCCGTCGAGCCGGGCTTTCTCCAGCACCTTGACCTTCAGCGGCGTCGGGGCCGGCGCGTTGCCGAGACAGGCCCAGAACGTTTTTCGGGCATTTTTCCGCCACTTCTCCGCCTCGGTCGGACTCTTGGCGGCAAACGCGCATCGCGGCGGCTGCTTTATCCACGCCTGAAAACCCGACCTGATCCCCAGCGACGGAGACAATGGTTTCTGTGGAAATTTCATGATTCATCCAGGGCCTTGTTGAGGCACTTCCCGTCTGCCTGGTCTACGCTTCACGCGCCTTGCTTGGCGCGGTCCAGAACATACGGCCAATTCTTTTCGATTTCGCCCGCCAGACCTTTGAAGGCTTTCTTTTCCGCGTCACGCCGGGCTCGGTCTGCGGTTTCACCGGATTCCCAAACATTGCTCAGCATCTTGCGGTTTTCCGAGGATTCAAATGCGGCGTAGACGAAGCCGGTGCGTGTATCGATCAGCATGGCGGAGGCGGTCACATGCACGAACACGTCACGCGTCGGCGACAGACCCAGCGTGATGACGCTCAACGCCACCACATTTTCGTTTTCATGAAACGTGGTGTTGAAGGTGTAAATCAGAACCATGTCGGCCTTGAGGCGAGCTGCGGCTTCACGCAGTTCCTTGTCGGATTGCAGAGAGACCGGCATCAGCATGGTGGGCACGGAGATCAGGCCTCCGACCTGCGGCAACAGGCGGATGCGCTGCATATCGGCATCATCTTCCACGTCGCGCACGGTGACGATGGAATACCGTCCGTCGCCGTACACGCCGCCTTCACGCGATGTGTAGTAGCTGCGATAGTTCGGCGCCTGTACGCGAACCACGGCAATATAGGTGGGAAACTGCGCTGCTGGCGCCGCGGCGAAACTTTCCCGCATGGAGTAACTGCTGATCGCTTTCAGGTCCGCTCGTCCCGAGGGAACCACATACGACGAGCATCCCATCAGACTCACCGTCGCCACCACCATCACGCCCAACCTGTTGATCCCGCGCATCATCAATCTCCCGAAAAATGGTTTGTCCCAGTCTGTTGGACACAGACGAATCACACATCCAGTTCTTCCGCCTCTTCCGCGCGTTCCATGATGAAACGGAAGCGGGCCTGCGGATCTTTGCCCATCAGTTCGCTGATCACGTTTTCCGTTTCCAGCGGATCGGCGATGTCCACGCGCAGCAGCCGGCGGGTGCGGGGATTGAGCGTGGTGTCCCACAACGTTTTGGGCATCATCTCGCCCAGGCCTTTGAAGCGGGTGATCTCCGGCTTGGCGTTGCCCTTGACGTGCTGGGCCAGCAGCTTGTCGCGGTGGGTGTCGTCCAAGGCCCAGAAGGTCTGTTTGCCGATGTCGATGCGATACAGCGGCGGCTGGGCGAGATAGACCCTCCCGGCCTTGATGAGCTGTCGCATGTAGCGGTAGAGGAAAGTCAGCAGCAACGTGGAAATGTGATGCCCGTCGGAGTCGGCGTCCATCAGCAGGATCACCCGGCCATAGCGGAGCTTGTCCAGCTCGAAGTTCTTGTCCATGCCGCAGCCCAGGGCGGTGACGACGTCGGAAAGTTCCTTGTTTTCGAGGACTTTCTGCAGGTTGGCCTGTTCGCTGTTGAGCACCTTGCCGCGAAGCGGGAGGATGGCCTGGTGCGTGCGGTCGCGTCCCTGCTTGGCGCTGCCGCCGGCGGATTCGCCTTCGACGATGAACAGTTCGCTGTCCTCGGGTTCATTGCTGGAGCAGTCGCTGAGCTTACCGGGGAGGTTGAGCCGGCCCGTGGTGGCGCTTTTGCGCACCACGGCCTGGCTGGCGGCACGCGAGGCTTCACGCGCCTTGGACGCCAGGATGATCCGCGCGACGATCGCCTCGGCGACGCTGCGGTTGTGGTTGAGCCAGTGTTCCATGGCGGGGCGGATCAGCGAATCCACCTGCGCCTGGACTTCCGGGTTGTTCAGCCGATCCTTCGTCTGGCCCTGGAACTGCGGATCGGTGATGAACACGCTGAGCACGCCGGTCAGGCCCTCGCGGATGTCTTCGGTGGCCATGCTCACGCCGCGGGGCAGCAGCTTGTGGACATCGATGAAATTGCGCATGGCCTTGGTCACGCCGCTGCGCAGGCCGTTTTCGTGCGTGCCGCCGGAGCCGGTGGGAATGCCGTTGACGTAGCTGCGGATGTGTTCGTCGGTGGCTTCCGTCCACTGAAGGACCAGTTGCAGGCGGATGCCATTTTCCTTTTCCAGCGTGAACGGCGCGTCGTGGACGATGGTCTTGCCGCGCTCGGCGATGATTTTCTTCAGGTAATCGCCGAGACCCGCGCCGTGTTCGTAGACGTGTTTCTTGTTGCCCACCAGATCGTCGAAGCTGACGCGTACGCCCTTGTGCAGGTAGCTGGTGACTTCGCAGCGGACGCGGATGAGTTCGGGATCGAACTCGATTTTGGGGAAGATGGTGGGATCGGGATGGAAGTAGATGGTGGTGCCGGAGCCGCGAGCGTCGCCGAGGCGTTTGAGCGTGCCGTTGGGAACGCCGCAGCGGAATTTCTGTTCCCACAGCCCGCCGTCTTTTTTGATGGTGGCGATGAGATCCTTGGACAGGGCGTTGACGACGCTGGCTCCGACGCCGTGGAGACCGCCGGCGGTTTTGTAGTTCTGGCCCTCGAATTTGCCGCCCGCGTGGAGGGTGCAGAGGATGATTTCCAGCGCGGGCTTCTTGTGGACGGGGTGCTTGTCGATGGGAATGCCCCGGCCGTTGTCGCTGATGGTGATGCTGGTGCCGTCGTCGTGCAGCGTGACGCCGATGTCCGTGGCGTAGCCGTTCATGGCTTCGTCCACGGCATTGTCGAGGATTTCCCAGACCAGGTGGTGCAGCCCGGCCGCGCCCACGCCGCCGATGTACATGCCCGGCCGCTTGCGCACCGGCTCCAGGCCTTCCAGTACCGTGATGTCCTTGGCGGAATACGTCGATGTCATGGCTCGTCCTTGAGCGGGGCTGTCCTGCGCGGCGAAGTCAGTTTAGCCGCGGATGAACGCAGATGAACGCGGATAAAACCAATGAGGATTCATAAGATTGGACGGCATTTTACCGCACTTGATCCCCTGGCGGGGCGGGGAGCCATGCGGGGAGTTTGATCTTCTCCGACATTTTCCATGCTGTCAGGATCAGATCCGCTGTCTGCTTCACCGCCGCGCGGAACCGGTCGTCCGCCAGTTTCTGGATCGCCGCGTTGGGCATCCAGTCGCCTTCCCGCGGCGGAAGATCGACCTGCAACTCATACACGCGCTTCACCAGTGCATGACTGCTGTTCACACATTGCATCACCGCAGCCACGTCCAGTTTGTCCCACGCCGAGGCATTCGGCTCGCCCGCCCGCACCGTCATCCGCTGAAACAGGCTGTCCATGCGGAAGTGAATCCCGCTGCCCGGCTGCTCCCAGCCGTCGTGATGCACCGTCACATGCAGCGGCTGGGCCAGGTCCTGCGCGTAATGGGCAAGATGCGCCGCTTCGCTGAGTATCCGCTGCTGAATCGCCTTGTCATCCGGCCATTTCCGGTGTTCCGCCATCGTCATCGCCAGCTTCTGCGTCTGCTCCGTCACGGCATAAGGCAGATAGCCCGCATCCACCGGATTGAGCTTCATCTCCGCGCATAACGCGATGAACTGATGCCGCGTCGGAGGCAGGGGCCGATCCTGCAGCAATTCCAGGTCGATGTAATGATTCGCCCGCTCCCCGTCACGCAGCTCCGGCATCATCCGCTCCGACCACAAATCCGGCAGCGTCGCTTCACGGGCGATGTCGTCGCCGTGATCCATGAAGAACTTCGGCAATCCCTTGTCCTCAAGCCACGTCATCGCTTCCTTCGTCGCCTTGACGTGGCCGTCGGACAGCCACGCGATGCAGGGGGAAGTACCGATCGCGATCAACAGTAAACCAAGAAGACATTCGTAGTGGAATTGACGCATGAATAGCCAACTCATGCTTGCTTGACCGGAGTCAGACGATACAGCCGGCCCCATTTGGCCGCCTCCCGCAGATCGCCTTCGCGCAGTGCCCGGCGAACGCGGTTGAGTTTCATCGCATCCCGCGACGACAAAAACGGACCCCAAGGGTGATCCTGATCGAGTAGTTCGACTTCGACTTCGACCAGCAGGTCGTCTCGTCGAACTGTTCGGAACGTGGTGGTTGTGCTCATGACCGCCTCTTGAGGAAATCAGGGGACCATTTGTCGGGATCAGGCTGATACACCGTCACGATGACGGCCGGCTCCGTGGTTCCTTGTCGAATGCCCCAGACCACATGAATCGGTTCTCCATGCGGGTCATGTTGCAAGACAAGCACGCAAGGGCCGGATGACGCGTCGGGGTATTCCTCAATATCCACGGCGATTGAAACACCTTGAATTATAGCTTCAAGGTCGATGTCCCTTTCTTCCAATCGCTCATCCGCATGAACCGATACCATCCACTTGCCGGCGGCAACCAGGCTTTGGATGTGTTCAAGCGTTGAACTCATCACAAATGCTCCCTACGACAATGCGAGGTCAATTCTCCTCGCCTTCCAGCATGGCGGGGACGTCGGGCTCCGGGGGCAGGACGCGGACGAGTGTGCCGCGTTTGATGATTTCGCGTCCCTTGCCGCCGCGGCTGGTCACTTCGTGGTTGGCGGTGTTGATGCGATGTTCCGCGCCGTTGGTGGTCACGACGGTCAGCGTGTCGCGTGCGCCGGAGGCGGCCATGAAGCCGACGATCAGGTCGTCGTCGGCGATCTTCATGAGGATGACGCCCTTGCCGGGGCCGGAGAGGAAGTTGATTTCGCCGATGGGACAGAGGATGACGCGGCGCTGCACGCTGGCGGCGATGACGGTTTCGCTGCCGTTGACGATTTCGACGCCGACGACGGTGGCGGTCTTGCGCGGCCGGGCGAATTTCCGCCCCGCTCGCGTGCTCGGTTCGCGGTATTCCGCCAGGCTGAACCGGAAGCTGAAGCCGTCGCTGGTCACCGCGAGCGCATGGACCGGAGGAATGACCACGCCCGCCTCGCCGGCTTCCTCGGTGTCGGTGTCGTTGTCGGCTTCCTCGGCTTCCTCTTCATTGCCGTTGGATCGCGTGGATTTGCCGATGTCGCCGATGACGCGGGGATCGAGGCTGTAGCCCGCGATGATGCGTTCGCCGTCCTTGAGCTTGAACAGTTTCTGCACCGGCTCGCCGTGGCCCGTGGTGGCGGGGATGTCGATGATGCGGCAGGTATACGCCACACCGAAGCTGCTGAGGAAGACGAACGTGGCTCGCGTGCTGCCCGCCGCCACAGCCAGCACGCCGTCGCCTTCGCGCAGTCGCGTTTTCGTGGGATCCAGCGGGTTTTTCTGCCGGCGAATCCACCCGTCCCGCGTCACGAGGATGTAGTTGTCCTCGGCGATGATGAAGTCTTCTTCGCTATACTCCGGCTCGTCGCCGATGGCTTCGATCTTCGTCCGCCTGGGGTCGGCCTTGCCGTATGTGTCGCGGATCAGCTCCAGTTCCTTCTTCACCATGCTCCATCGGCCGGCGGCGTCCTCCTCGTCCAGCAGCTTGCGGATGTCCTTCGCCCGTGCACGCTTGATCTTCAGTTCATCCTGGATCAGCTTGATCTCCAGCTTCGCCAGCCGGTACAGCTTCAATTCCAGAATGGCGTCGGTCTGCTCGGCGTCGAGCTGCTTGAACCGGGCCATGATCTTCGCAGCCGCGTCCGCTTTGCCCTCGGACGCGCGGATGATGCGGATGATTTCGTCGAGGGCGTCGAAGACAAGGGCGAAGCCTTCGAGGATGTGGATGCGTTTGAGGAGCTGCGCCAGTTCGTGTTCGAGCCGGCGGGTGACGACTTCCAGGCGGAATTGCAGGAAATTCTGGAGGATTTCGCGCAGGTCGCACCGTTCGGGCCGGCCGACCTCCGGGTTTTCTGTGGGGATCAGGCAGGTCAGGTTGACGTTGAAGTTCACCTGCAGCGGCGTGTGCTTGAGCAGGTAGGCGAAGACCATCCGCTCATCGGCTTCGCGCTTGAGTTCCAGGGCGATCCGCACATCCGCGGCGGAGATGTCCTTGATGTCCAGCAATGGCGGCAGCTTGCGGGAGAGCACGACCTCGGCGATGCGTTCGACGAGTTGCGACTTGTTGACGCCGTAGGGAATTTCCGTGATGTGGATGGTTTTGGTGGTGCGAGTGACGGGGCCTTCTTCCCATCGGGCGCGGACGCGGATGGCGCCGGCCCCGTTTTTGTAGATTTCCCGCAGTTCATCGCGGGTGTTGAGCACCTGTCCGCCGGTGGGGAAGTCGGGGCCTTGAATCGCGTCGTTGGCAATGAGCTGATACGTCTTGAGTTCCGGGTCTTCCAGCAGTTTCAGCAGGGCGCAGCAGACTTCCTTGAGATTGTGCGGGGGAATGTTGGTGGCCATGCCCACGGCGATGCCTGTGGCGCCGTTGACCAGCAGGTTGGGAATCCGGGCGGGCAGGACGACCGGCTCGTTGCGCGTGCCGTCGTAGGTCGGCCGCACCGGCACGGTGTCCTGCTCAAGTTCGGCCAGCAGTTCCTCGCTGATTTTGGTCAGGCGGCACTCGGTGTAGCGCATGGCTGCGGCCGGATCGCCGTCGAGCGAGCCGAAGTTGCCGCTGCCGTCGACCAGCGTCATGCGCATGGCGAACGGCTGACTCAGACGCACGAGCGCTTCATAGATGGAGGAGTCGCCGTGCGGGTGGTACTTGCCCATCACTTCGCCGACGACGTTGGCGCATTTTCGATGCTTGGCGTCGGCGGTGACGCTCTGCTGCCACATGGTGTAGAGGATGCGGCGCTGGACGGGTTTGAGGCCGTCGCGGACATCGGGCAGCGCGCGGCTGGTGATGACGCTCAGGGCGTAGTTGAGGTAACGGGTCTGCGCGGCTTCGTGCAGCGGGATGGAGGTGGGGCGACCGTCGTCGACCACCGAAAATCCGTCTTCGCCGTCGGGGAAAAGCGAGCTGTCATCGGACGAGGATGAACGACGTCTGGCCAAAGGTTTGCCCTCCCTGGCAGTTGCGGCACAACGTAAACCGGTAGTTTAGCGACTGAAAGGTGAAGGTGGGGCAAAGGCCGAAGGTCCAAATCCGAATGTCGAAACAGAATCCATCCGGCTTGTCAGCCGCGGGCAAACTGCCCGCGAGTCCTGTCATTCGCTCATTGCTGATTGCAATGGACCCTGCCCCTCAGGTCGCGGCCGGCTTTGCGGCATGCTTCGGGAGCGAGGCTCAGCAGTTGAATGCCCTTGTCGATCGTGTGGGCGTAAATCTTCGACATGTCGTTCAGATGCGGCTGCGAGGTGTTCACGGCCGTGAGGTGTTCCATCTGACACATGGCTTCGATGACATGCTCACCCCGGCCGCAGAAATGGATCGCTCCGCCGCCCAGCTCGCGCAGGCAGCGGGCTTCGCGGTCGCGGATGAAATCCACATACAGTTCCGGCGACAGATTCATCAGCGAGTCGTCCCGGATCATGATCCGTCCGCGATGCTTCCAGCCCCAGTGGCTGGCGTGGCGGTATTTCGCGGGATATCGCTTCAGCCATGTGCCCAGGAACGCGATGTAGTGTTCCACCATCAGGTCGAGGAAGCGGTGGAGCAGTTCCGGTTCGTCGAAGAAAGCGATGAAAATGCCGCTGCCCCAGATCAGTTCCGCGTTGTCGATGGGGCCTTGCGTGTCGGGGTGATAGAGTTCGATCCAGCGATCGAGGACGGGCCACTGGCGCAGCACATCGGTGAAATAGTCCGCGGTGTCGAAGACCTGTCCGCCCTGGCCGAGGCGCAGGTCGGGGACGCCGGCGTCCACGACCTTGCGGATGGCGTCGAGGTCCGGTAGCGGATGGTTCGTCGGCGTGTTGCCCTGTTCCCGCGGCATTTCCACCACTTCACATCCATACTGACTGGACATGATCGACACGCCGTAGTTGCAGCGGACCTGGAGCGTGCCGTTGCCGCCGTGGGTCAGCGCGTCGGAGACGAAGCCGAACTGCTGAAGGAGCATCAGGTCGGGATCGTGCAGCGTGTCGTTGATGACCACGTTGGGCCATGGCGTGCGGGGCGGCTTCTTCTGCCGGGAAGGAGGCACGAAGAAGCCTGTGCCGATCCGGTCGTCGAGGAAGCGGTCCCAGGCGGCATGGATCGCCTGCTCTTCGGTTTCGTCGATGCGCTGAGCCAGATCATCCAGACAACGGGTCAGGTCGCTGTTCACCGTGTTTTATCCTTTCACGGACATTACGCCACGGATGGTCGCCGGTGAAAATGGACGCTGGACGCACAACTTTGCACAATATCGTCACCATGCTTGCCGACGATCTGATTTTCCTGCACGGCAACCACCGCCCCGCGTGCATCGCCACGGTGGACAAACGGTTCACCTATCACAGCCTGCAACTGATGACGCGGGGTAGCGTGCGGATTCGCTATGACCAACGGGAAACAGTGATGCGGGGAACGTGGATTTGGCCCTGCATGCCGGGGCCTTGGATTTACTTTCAGGAGCATCCGCCAGATCAGGCGTGGGATCATCGCTACATCGCGTACACCGGTCCGCGGGCCGCGACATGGGAAGCGATGGGGCTGATTCTCCGGGAGCCAACCCCGCTGACGCGGCGGGAGGCGAGGCGGTGGACGCCGATGTTCGACGCCATGCTGGATCATGCGCACCGGCCTGGCGCGTGGTCGCATCTGCGTGCGGTCAACCTGCTGGAAGGCTTGCTGCTGGAGTTGTCGGAATCCCGCCGGCAGGTGGCGCAGAGGACACATCCCGTGTGGCTGATGGAAACACTGGAGCAACTGGCGGACCTGCGGCACGAGCCGGACTACGACGCCATGGCCGCGGCGCGGGGCATGTCGCCGTCGACGTTTCAGCGTCAATTCCGCCGCGCCACGGGATCGACGCCGCACCTCTGTCGCATCCGCCACCGCATGGCCGAGGCGCAGCGACTGCTCGGCGAAACGAATCGACCGATCAAGCGGATCGCCGACGAACTGGGCTACCGCGACGTGTTCTACTTCAGCCGGCAGTTCCGCAAGACCTTCGGCGTGACGCCGGGGGCGTACCGCAAGTCACGGCAGTTGTGAAATGGGGCAGGCGCCTGTGGACTCAGGACGAGTGTTGGGGGAAATGACGTAATGTCCAAAACCGAATGACGAATGAACTGTCTTGTTCCAGCCGCGGGCAAACTGCCCGCGCGTCCAACTCACTTTTTCATTCACAAGTGCTAGCCCCGGCTACACTGTGCGGCATGAAGTCGCAAGTGCATGGTTTGTGGTCGCAATGGAAAGCCGTCGCGCCGGAGGCTCGCACGCATGTCGCCATGCTGCTGGCGTCGGCGTTGATGCTGGGGCTGGCGTATCCGCAGCCGGGCTGGTGGGTGCTGGCGCATGTGGCGCTGGCTCCGATGACGCTGCTGGCGCTGCGATCCGCATCCTGGCGCATCCTTGCCGCCACGGGCTGGCTGGTCGGCTGGTTCTGGTGGCTGGTCATGATGCGGTGGCTGATGGCGGTGACGGTGGGGGGTCACATCGCGCTGAGCGCCTACCTGGCGCTGTACTGGCCGGCATATCTTGTCATGGTGCGGATGCTGGGGCGAAGGTGGAAGCTGCCGATGGTCACGGCGGTTCCGATGGCGTGGGTAAGCCTGGAGTTTCTGCGGGGCAACATCGTGGCCGGCGGCTTCGGATGGTTCGCGCTCAGTCACGCGATGGCCAACGACGGCCCGTCGGCCCATTCGCCTTGGATGGCGCAGCTTGCCGATCTGGGCGGCGAATGGACGGTCAGCCTGCTGGTGGCGATGAGCAGCGGCATGGTGGTGGACCTGCTGACACTGCCATGGAAGCGAAATCCGCTGCGAAAGTGGCTACCGTCGCCGGCCGCGTGCTGCTACATCGTCTGGATGGCCGCCATGCTGGGCACGTGGTGTTACGCATGGGTACGCATCACCCATGTCCCGTCCGGCGAGCCGACGTTGCGGGTGGCGGTGGTGCAGACGGATGTGCCCCAGAGCAACCGGAACTATCCCACGGACGAACAGGTGGCGGAGGACTGGCGCAAGCTCAAGGCGATGACGATCGAGGCTGCGACGCAGCCCAAGCCGCCGGACCTGATCGTCTGGCCGGAGACGGTGGTTCCCGCCGCGTTGAATCCGGAGGCGGTGACGTACTACCGCACCGCGCCGACGGGCGAGCGCGGGTTGGAGATGTACCACGACCAGGTGCGCGAGCTGGCGGCGGGGATCAGGATTCCCCTGCTGGTCGGTGCAGATGCGAAGTTTGATTGGCGGGACGTGCGCGGGCCGCGGGGCGAGCGATGGCTGATGTCCACGCGCCGGTGCAACGCGGCATACCTCGTTCCGCCGGACCTGGCGCAGCCGCTGCAACGATACGACAAGGTGCATCGCGTGCCGTTCGGCGAGTACATACCGTGGGTGTCGTCGTGGCCGTGGCTGAAGGCGTTGTTTCTGAAGTATCTCAGTCCGTACGATTTTGATTACTCGGTCCAGCCGGGGCAGCGGTGGGTGACGATGCGGATGGAGGCGAAAGGGCGGCCGTGGAGTCTGGCGACGCCGATCTGTTTTGAGGATGCCGTGCCGCGCGTGGTGCGGGCGATGCAGCGTTCCGCGTTCGCGGTCGGCGATGTCCCGCAAGGCGATCATCAGACGAGTGACAACTTCCGGGGGAACTTCCGGGGGGGCCTTGACGTGCTGGTGAATGTGACGAACGATGGATGGTATGCGGGGCAATGGCAGGGGCCGCAGCACGTGCAGATCGCGTCGCTGCGTTGCGTGGAGAACCGATTGCCGATGGTTCGGGCGGTGAACACGGGCATCAGCGGCTGGATCGACGGCACGGGCCGGATCCGGGGCCTGGTGGAGCACGAAGGCCGGCGACAGAACGTCGAAGGCTGGGCGACATGGGACGTGACGATGGACGGCCGATGGACGCTTTTCGACCAGGTGGGCCAGTGGCCGATGGCGCTGCTGACGGCGGCGACCGTCTTTTTGTCGATCCTCGGCGGGCGATGGGCCGATAAACGTTCGTACAGCGGTCGTGAAAACGGCATAACGTCAACACGGTCTCCACGCGGGACGCGATGATGGGGGGACTACGGATGCGAAGCACAGGGAAGATGAGCATGTCACGGATGAGGATGAAGGCCACGGGCCTGGCTGCGTGGGCGTTGCTGTGGATGGCGTCGTCAGCGATGGCGCAGGCGTCTGGCGCTGCACCGGCTCCGGCGGCGCCGGATCAGATAGTGCTGCGGGCGGCCCAGTCGCGCGCGGTGCAGCAGATTCTGGTTTCCGCGCGGAGCAAGGAGGCGTTCCTCCGCGCCAACGCCATCGAGGCGGCCGAGGCGCTGCCCGCCCGCATCGGGCCTCTGGTGCAGCGCGGCCTGGACGATCCGGACCCGGTGGTGCGATTTGCCTCGCTGGCCACCATCGGCAAGCTCAAGCTCTCCGGCGTCGCACCCAACGCCAGGCAACTGCTGCAGGATCCCAACGACTCCGTACGCGCCGCGGCGATGTTCGCCATCGCCGCCAATTTCGGCGCCAATCCCGCCGCCAACCCCATGGCTGTCGATGTCACCCCGATGGCCCGGCTGCTCTACAGCAGCGACCCCGGCACGCGGGCGAACGTGGCGATGCTCATGGGCATGATGCACGATCGCAGCGCGGTGGACATGCTCAAGGACGCGGCGCACATGAAGCTGCCCATGGCGTCGCCCGTGCGGGCCACGCTGGCGAGGCTTCAGATCGGCGAAGCGGTGGTGAAACTCGGCGACATGGATGATCTGGACGCCATCCGCGCGTCGGTGTATTCGCAGTTCGACGAAGTGCGGATTCTCGGCGTGCAGATTCTCGGACGGCTTCAGGACAAGGCGTGGCTGCCGGCGATCAAGAACCTCGTGAGCAAGCCGCCGCTGGAATTGCAGATCGCCGCGGCCGGCGCGATGGGACAACTCGGCGACGCCGGCGGCCTGGACGTCATCCTGCAGGCCGCCCAGAATCCTTCGGAACTGGTTCGCGCTCAGGCGGCGATCTCGCTGGGAATGCTGCACGGCCATCCCCGCGCCATGCAGGAACTCGTCCGGCTCATGGATGACCCGACGGAAACAGTCCGATTGGCCGCGGCGGCGGGCCTGCTCGGCGGCGGCAAGGACGGACTGTGACCCCGGTTTTTGACCGCAATGACGTATCAAAATCGGCCTCGTCGAACGACAGAATCGGGCAAGGAAGCCCCGTCGGGGCCTGAGCCTCGGTTGACATTAGCCTCGGCGGCGGCTATCTAAATGACACCGCACTGCGCCGAAAGAAGTGTTGTGCTGCAGCGCCTGACGGGCAGGCTGGGGAGTTGGGTTATGGTTGCCGCTGCGTCGAGGAGGTCGCCTTGAGTATTTTGACCAAGATCTTCGTGGTCCTGGTGACTTTCCTGTCGGTGGCTCTCGTGGCGCTGATCGTTCCCTTTGTCGCCAAGACGGAGAACTACAAAGCGCAACTGAGCGGGGCGGAGGAAATGCGCATCCGCGCCGAAGCCACCGCCCGTCTGCGGCAGGCGGAGATCAACGCCCTGCAGGATCGGGAAAGCGAACGCGTGCGGTCGCTGCGCAGCGAGATCGCGGCCCTGACGTCGCAGATCTCCTCGCTGACGCAGGACCTGGAAACGGAACGTTCGCGCCTCGCCGCCGCCAAGGCCGACAACGCCAAGTTCGACGCCAACATCAACCGTCTGACTGCCTCGCACCAGCAGTTCGCCTCCATCCTCGAAGCGACGCAGGCGGAACTGAAGGAGCGGCGCAACGAAGCGGTGACGTTGCAGACCCGCATCATTACTCTGACCGACACGAACGACGACCTGACGGGCCAGTTGGATTCAACGGTTCGCCAGGTTCGCAAGTTCCAGGAGCAGATGACCCAGCTCCAGGACCGCAGCAAAGAGCTGGAGAGCATGATCGACCGGCTGGATCCCGCGATCCGGGCCCAGATCATGCGGAAGGACGATGCCGCGGCGATTTCCCAGCCGTTCTCCTCCGCCACGCGGATCACCGGCACCGTCGACGACATCCAGCAGTTCGAGAGCGACACGCTGGTGCAGGTCAACGTGGGCAAGAACGACGGCGTGGAAGCGAACATGAAATTCATCATCCACCGCGGGGGCCAGTACCTTGGGTCGATGGTGATCACCCGCGTGGACGCCAACGCCTCGGCGGGTCGGATGACGCTGATGTCCCATCCGATCGTCAAGGGTGATCAGGTCCAGTCCGGCGGGTTGTAAGGACGCCGGGGCCACCACGGGCCGGCATGACGTTCGACAGGTGCAGGGGAACCGATTGTGACACAGGCGCCGGGCAATCTCAGCGGCAGCGTGCCAACGCGGAAACCGCGGCCGGACATCTATTGCGTGCTGACCTGCGTGGCGCTGGTGGCGTTGCTGGCGGCGATCCTGTTCACCATGATCCGAGGCAGCCAGATTTTCGGCGGCGTGGGGGAGATGTTCAATCTGCCCAAGCCTCAGGCTCGGACGCAGGCGCGGTCCGTGCCGGCGAAGCCTTCAGCGCCGGCTGCGGCGACGGAAGCCCCGGCTGCCACGGACAATACCTCTGGCGAAGCGGCCCCTTCCGCGGAACCGGCCGCAGGCGCTAATCCTTGACCCGAAGCCTTGGGATATCGCCGGCGTCGGCCCGTTCTCGCGGGCAGACGGGCGACCCCAGTTGCATTCCGCCGCCGTTTCGCTGACAGTGTTGTCGCCAAAGCCGTTTGGTCGAGGTTGGTCGGGATCGTCGGCGGCCTGGACATGGGGATTTGACCCCGGGCATTGCCCGGTCCTATGTCCCGTCGGCATACCCAGCTTGGTGGCGCGGAAAGGCCTCTGCCGTGATATTGGACAAGCTCCTAGGTTGGTTCAGCGTCGACATGGGCATCGACCTGGGCACATGCAACACACTCGTCTGCGTGCGCGGCGAGGGCATTGTGCTCGACGAGCCCAGTGTCGTGGCCGTGAAGAAGGGCACGAACCAGGTGCTGCAGAACGGCCAGGCGGTCGGCTGGGTCGCCAAGGAAATGCTCGGCCGCACGCCCACGTCCATCACCGCCATCCGTCCGCTCAAGGACGGCGTCATCAGCGACTTTGAAATAACCGAGGCGATGCTCGCCTACTTCATCCGCAAGGTGCAGCCGCGATACGCGCCGCTGAAGCCGCGGGTGGTCATCGCCGTGCCCAGCGGCATCACGGCAGTGGAAAAGCGCGCGGTGCTGGACAGCGCCGAACGCGCCGGCGCCCGCCGGGTGTATCTCGTGGAAGAGCCGATGGCGGCCGCGATCGGCGCGAATCTGCCCGTCGTCGAAGCCACCGCCAGCATGATCGTGGACATCGGCGGCGGCACCACGGAAGTGGCCATCATGAGCCTGGCCGACATCGCCCAGTGCGAATCCGTCCGCGTCGCCGGCGACGACATGGACGAGGCGATCATCACGTACATGAAGAAGGCGTACAACCTTCAGATCGGCGAGCAGACAGCCGAGCGGATCAAGATCGAAATCGGCTCCGCCGGCGACTGCGAGGACATGTCCATGGAAGTGCGAGGCCGGGACATGATCTCCGGCCTGCCCCGCAAGACGGTGATCACCTCGGCGGAAGTCCGCATCGCGCTGCAGGAGCCGATCGGGGCGATCATCGCGGCGGTCTCCCGCACGCTGGAGCGCGCCGAGCCGGAGCTTGCGGCCGACCTCGTGGAAAACGGCATCGTCCTCGCCGGCGGCGGCGCGCTGCTCCGCAGCCTCGACCGGGTGATCTCCGAAGCCACCGGTCTCAACGTCCGCATCGCCGAAAACCCGCTCCAGTGCGTCGCCCTGGGAACCTCCATCTACCTCGAACATCTCGAGGAATGGAAGCACACCATGGAAAGCGATCTGGACGAATTGTGATCCGCTGTCCGCAGTGGCGGGCCTCGGTCCGCCGGTTCCTCTCCATCGGCCCATGAAGCGTCAACTTTTCACCGCCGGCCGCCTGCTCGTCGTGGCCGTGGTCTGTCTGACGCTGACCAGCCAGATGCCCGCCGCGTGGCTGGCGTGGCTGACCCCGCTGCCGCGAGACCTGATCCAGACCTGCCTGAATCTCGTGGAAATCCCGCTCAAACGCGGGTCCGACCTGATTCGCGCGCCGTCGGATCTCACGGTGTCGCTGGGACAGCAGAAGCGACGCGACGACAATTACCTCGACCTGCTGGCGCTCAACCGGCAACTGAACCAGCAGATTCAGGCCATGCAGGAGACCATCGACCAGCTTTCCGCCCTGCGACGCCGGTTTGTCGAGGAGGTGCAGTTGCTGCCCGTCCGCGTCGCCGGCGCGGCGATCGAGGATGATCTGCACACGCTGACGCTGAGCATGGGCGCGATGCACGGCATCCGCGAGGGCATGGTCGTCGCCACGGGAGCGAGCCTCGTCGGCCGGATCGGCTTCGCCGGGCAGAACAGTTCCAACGTCCGCCTGATCACGTCGCCGAAGACGACGCTGATCGTCCGCATCCTGCCCCCGGACGCCAGGCCCCAGCCGCGTCAGGCGCTGTGTCAGATCGAGTCGGATCCGACGTCGATGGCACTGCTGGGCCGCGGCGACGCGGACAATCCCGTGCAGGTCGGCGACTTGGCGCATCTGGCCGACGACCGCTGGCCAAGGCAGGCGCAGGGCCTGATCGTCGGCACGGTGGTCCAGGTGACCCCGGACCCCAAAACGCCGCTGCTCAGGACGCAGTTCGTGGTCAAGCCTCTGCGTTCGCTGCCGTTTCTCGGACAGGTGATCGTGATCAATGTCAGCACGCAGCCGGATGTGCTGACCACGCCGGGCACGAAGGCGATTGCGCCGTAACGGGGAAGAAGGAACGGAGCACGACATGCGCTGGCCTGTGTTCGCCATACTGGCTTATCTGTTTCTGGGCCTGGAAACGGGTCTTCGCGGCCTGCTGTCGCTGGGGGGCCACACGTCGCCGAGTTTTGTGCTGATTCTCATGGTGTTTCTCGGGCTGTACGCCGCGCCGACGCAGGCCCTGACGGCGTCGCTGATTCTCGGTCTGCTGGTGGATTTCACACGTCCCGTTGCCGTCGATGATCTGACCACCGTGGTCATTCCCGGGCCGATGGCGATCGGATTCTTCGTTGGCGCGATCATGGCGCTGCAGCTCCGCGGGCTGGTCCGGCGATCCCTGATCGGTCTGGCGGCGACCGTCTTCATCGCCGGGATTTTCGTGCATTTGATCGTCGTGGCGCTGCTGACCCTCCGCGGCCTGCCCTGGCTGCTGGCCCATCCCATTCCCGCCTGGTCCGCCTCCGACCAGATGGTCCGCGCGTTTTTCGAGTTGCTCTACTCCAGCCTCCTGGCCCTGCCGCTGGGCTATCTGCTGGGGCGGTTCCACAAGTGGTTCGTCTACGATCTGGGCAAAGCCGGCTTCGCCGGGTATACCATGCGTTAGCGGCGGATGATTCTCCCATGGATGATGCGACCGACAACGAATCGCCGGACGACGAGCCTCGGACGCCGGTTGACCTGGACATGCCGGACAACCCGGACCTGGCGACCTGGACGCCTCCGCGTGGGATCATCTTCCGCGTCATCGCCATCCTCGCCCTGCTGCTGGCGCTGGCAACCGTGGCGCTGATGATCCTCGCCGTCGTGCTGGGCATCACGCAGTCCGCCGCCTCCTGACGGGATCGGCCCCGGAAAGAAGACGTTCCGCCATGCCTGGATTCGCGTTGGATTACGTGCGGGGCGGCGTGGTGACGTATCCTCCCGGCGCGACGTTCGGACCACGGGTGCTGATCGATTATGAACTGGTGTGGATGCTCGCCGGGAACGCGGTCTATCACGTCAACGGCCAGAACATCGACGCGCCGGCCGGAGCCGTGGTGCTGGGGCGTCCCGGATTCCAGGACGGCTTCACATGGGATCCGCACCGGCCGACCCGACACGCCTTTCTGCACTTTCTGATCCGCAGCTTTCCCGAGGACTGGCCCGACGCCGCTTCGTGGCCGTTGTGCCATCGCCTGCCGGATGCCGATATCATTCGTCCGCTGTTCCGCTATGTGCTGGCCAGTTGCGAGACGGTATGGGGGCCTGTCGGCCGGCTGGAACACCACCCGCGGACCGCGACGAGCGCGGCGATGCTCCAGCGTGCCATGGAAACCCTGCTGGGCGCGATGGTCGTCGGTCCCGTCGGCCTGGCGCCCGAGCATCCCCACGACCTGCCCGCGGTCGTGGATCATGCGATCCGGTTCATGCGGACGAAACTCGACGAAACGCCGTCGGCGTCGCTGGACCTGGCCGACATCGCCGACGCCGCGGGCGTCAGCCGCGAGCACCTGTGCCGCCGGTTCCGACGGGCGATGGGCGTCGGCCCCATGGAAGCCCTGCGCATTCTCCGGCTCGACATGGCAATGGGGCTGCTGGCGCGGAGCAACCTGCCGATGTCGGAGATCGCCCAGCGATGCGGCTTCGCCAGCGCGGATCATTTTTCCCGCCGGTTCCGCGACCTGTACGGCAAGCCGCCCGGCGCGATGCGGACCTGGCTGGCGCAGGGCCACCCCATTCCGGTCTCGAAGCTGCTCATCCATCACTCGTCGGCGATGTCGGAGGACGAACCGGGTCGGGCTGGGGATGACGCGGATTTCACCGCGTCCGCGTGATGCGATGTTATTGCGGTCACTGCATGAGGCGAAGCATGTCGTAGTAGAACGTGACGAGGAAGATGCCGCCGATCAGGACGAGTCCCGCCAGGGTTGCGGCCGTCTGGATGCGCGCGCTCAGCGGCGAGCCTTTGAGCTTTTCGATGATGAGCATCACCATCAGGCCGCCGTCGACGATCGGGATCGGCAGGAAGTTGAGCACGACCAGGTTGGCGCTGATCAGGCCGAGGAAGAACATCAGGTAGGGCCAGCCCTGTTTGGCGATGTGCCGGCCTTCGTCCACGATGCCCACCGGGCCTCGCAGATGCTCCACCCGCACCGAACCCTGGATCAGCCGGGCGATGGTGATGTACGTCTGCACCATGAATTGATGGGTTTTCCGCACGCCGAGCTTCAGGGCGGTGATCGGATTCGTCGCCGCCACCCGCACGCGGAGCAGGTCGAACACGGCCGAACCCTCACGTCCCAGCGCCGACGGCAGCGACCATTCCGTGGCCATCAGTTGCGTCATCGTCTGGCGGTCCAGCACCAGCGTCCGCTCCACCTGCGGCTTGTCCTTGACGTTCATCTCGGCGGTGACGGCGACGTCCAGCCGGTCCAGTCCCTTCTCCACCGCGCGGCGGGAAAGGAACGCCAGCCACCGCTGCAGGTCGCCGAAGTCGTGGATCACATGATCGTCCAGCAGCACGATCCGCGAACCGGGCGTCAGGTTCATCAGATCGCCCGGCGTGCCCGGCATCGCGGTGGCCACCACCGCGTGCTCCACTGCCCGGGTCATATGGATGCCCAGCAGGCCATTGCGCGGCGTGATCGGGTCCAGATGCACGATCGTCTCCCCGCGCAGCACATCGACGACCAGCGGACGGTCGCCTTCGCTCTTGCCGTCCGGATTGACCACCTCGCGGACTTCCTCCAGTTCGGGCCAGAGCACGTCGCCCACGCGGGCCAGGACGTCGCCGGGCTGGATGCCGCCGACCGCCGCGGCGGATTTAGGCTCCACGGCCGCCACCCGCGTCGTCGGCGTCAGGCCCGCCAGGTTCGCCACGGGTTCGGTCTCGCTGTACACCAGGCGCGGCTCGGCCCGCATCGCCACTTCCGCCTTTTCCGCCTTGCTCGCGTCGCTGAACGTCACCGTCACCGGCGCGCCCTGGGCGTCGATGATCGCATGGCGGAACTGGTCGAATCGACGGATCGCCCGATCGCCCGCTGCCGACAGCGTCATCCCCGGCCTGACCCCCGCGTTGCGCAGCAGCGCCGGCAGATCATCCTCCGCCAGGTTCTTCGACACCTCCAGCGACATCGGCGGTTCAATGCCCAGCGCCAGCAGCCGCGGCGGAAGCTCGCTGATCTGAGGCAACGCGTCGTAATCCAGCGGCGCTGGCTCGCCTTCCCGCTGCACCCGCACGCGGATCACCTTGCCCGGATCCGACAACGCGGTGTGGATCGCCACTTCCATCATGTCGGTCACGTCGTTGCCGTCGACGGTGAGGATGTCGTCGCCCGGTCGCAGGCCCCGGTACTGCGGCGCGTTGGGATGCTGCGTGCACACGGCCTGCTCGGCCGCGCTGCCTGGAGTCATCGCCCCGATCTGCGCCGGGGGAAACTCCACGCCCGCCATGAAGGCCAGCACGAAGAAAATCACGCCGAAGATGAGATTCACCACCACGCCGGCGCTGATCACGATCGCCCGCGCCCACGCCGGCTTGCGGTTGAACGAGCGCGGGTCGCTGCTCTGCGCCGTCGGGTCCAGGTCTTCCTGACCCAGCATCTTCACGTACCCGCCCATGGGTATCCAGTTGATCCGGTACTCCGTTTCGCCCATGCCCAGTTCGCCGCCGACGCGGTCGGCCACGGCGGTGTCCAGTTCCTTGTCCTCATCCACGGGCCGGCCTCGACGCGCCAGCTCCGCGCGGATCCGACGCTGATATTCCTTTTCCGACGAACCGGCCCGGAACCCGATCCCCTTCCGCCACGTCACCAGCGCGTGACCGAAGCAGATGGCGAACTGCGTCACCTTGATCCCCACCAGCTTCGCCGCCAGGAAATGGCCCAGTTCATGCACGAAAATGATGAACCCGAACCCCAGCAGCAGCCAGATCATCGGGAGTATGTTGGATGGTATTGCCATGTCGTGATCCAATTTAGCCGCAGATGAACGCAGATAAACGCAGATAAGACAAGGAAGTCAAAGCATGGTTTTTCGACCAAAGCCCGCGGATGTTCCGTCTTCGGAACTTCCGCGGGTTCTGGATGAATTTCTTATCTGCGTTCATCTGCGTTTATCCGCGGCTCAAACTCATCTTCCCACCGCCGACTCGACATACGCCCTGGCCTGGCGGTCGGCGTCGAGGGCGGCCGCGAGGCTGTCCACCGGACGGGCGGGGATCGCCGAGAGCGCCTCGGCCGCCAGTTGCACGATCCGTCCAAAACGGATGCGACCTGCCAGGAACGCCGCCACCGCCGCTTCGTTGGCACCGTTGAACACCGCCCCGGCCGTGCCGCCCGCTTCGATCACATCATAGGCCAATTTCAGCGCCCCGAACCGATCGTGGTCCGGCGGCTCGAATTCCAGCGTTCCCAGCTTCGACCAGTCCATCGCCCGGCTGCATCCCACGGGCCGATCCGGATACGTCAGCGCGTACTGGATCGGCGTCCGCATGTCAGGCGGTCCCATCTGGGCCAGGATCGAGTTGTCCTCGAACTCCACGAAACTGTGGGCGATCGACTGCGGGTGAATGATCACGTCGATCTTCGTCGCCGGCAGGTCGAACAGCCAGTGCGCCTCGATGATTTCCAATGCCTTGTTCATCATGGTGGCCGAGTCGATGGTGATCTTCGGCCCCATGCGCCACGTCGGATGATTGAGCGCTTCATCGACGGTGGCGTTGTCCATCTGTTGTTTGGTGGCTTTGCGGAACGGGCCGCCGGAGGCGGTCAGGACGATGCGTTTGACGGCCTGACGCGGCTGGCCTTCCAGGCACTGGAAAATGGCGGAATGCTCGCTGTCCACCGGCAGCAGACGGGCGTTGCACCGGCGAACGGTGGGCGTGACCAAGGCCCCGGCTGCGACGAGGGTTTCCTTGTTCGCCAGCCCGATGAGCTTGCCTTGCTCGGCGGCGCGGAGCGTGGCGGGCAGACCAGCGCTGCCGACGACCGCCGCGATGATCTCGTCGCAGGGAACCTGTTCCACGAGCTTGAGCGCGGCATCCTCGCCGGCAAAGACCCGTACGTCGGGCAGGGCCTGTCGCACCGCCTCCGCGGCCTGCGCGTCCGCCACCGCCACGGTGGTCACGGCGAACGCCCGGGCCTGCTCCACGAGCTTCCGCACGTTGCGGCCCGCAGCCAGACCCACGACCTGCACATAGCCGTCGTGGCGACCCGACAGGCCGGCCGCCTGCCGTTGCTCACGCGTGGCGTTGAGGTGCGCCACGACATCCAGCGTATTGACGCCGATGCTGCCGGTGCTGCCGAGGATGATCAGGCGTCGGGTTGGAGTGACGTCGGGTCGGGCCATGGGCGAACTCATGCGGTGTGGAAACAACGGTCAGTCGTTGCCGGAGTGGTTCTGGGGATGGTCGTGCCGGACATTGCCCGGTGCCGTCGTGTCATGGTTGGCGCGGCTGTTATGGTAACCCCGGCTGCCATCGGCGGGGCGCGTCGCGGATGGGGCGTTGTTTCCACTGGTGTGGTGGTGGCCTTGGCTGTGGCTTTGGCTGTGACCGTGGCTGTTGGATGCGGGGTTGTGGCTGGGCTTGCCCTGGCTGCCCCCGGCATTGCCGCCTGCGGGATTTGCGCCACCGGAATTGGCGCTGCCAGGGCCGGGATTGGCGCCTGTGGAAGTCCCGCCGCCGGCATTGCCGCCGCCACGTCGGCGACGACCGCCGCGACGGCGACGGCGTCCGCTGCCGCCGGCCTGGTTGCTGCCGTCCGGCGACGCGGCCTGGCTCGTCGGGGCGGGCGAAGGGCGATGCGGCTGGGCCGGCTGACCCTGAATGTCTGGACCATCCGAACCACCTTGGCCACCCTGACCTCCCTGCTGTCCACCCTGACCCTGACCACCGCCGGAGCGGCCGCGACGACGCCGGCGGCGACGGGGGCGACCGGAGCGGGGTTCACCGGCGTTCGGTTCATTGTCGGAGGACGCGTTGTCATTCGGTTCCCGGACATTGCCGTTGGGTTCCGCGTCATCCGCGTCATTCACATCATTGTCATCCGGATTCGCCGCTTCCACTTCAACTTCCGCGGGTACCGGCTGGTCGTCGTCGGCAGGGGCTTCCGGCTCGATTTCGGCTTCGATTTCCGGTTCGATCTCCGGCTCGACATCCACCGGAGCGGCGGCTTCGATGGCGTCCAGGGCGGCGGCTGCGCCTTCGTCGTCTTCCGTGGACAGAACGCGAGGTGCTTCGCCATCGGTCGGGGACGCGACAGCTTCATCGGTGGGTGCGGCCGGTTCGGTCTGAGCTTCGTCCTTGCCACCGCGGCCGCGCCGTCGGCGACGCCGTCGCGGGGGTTTCGATTCGTCCGTCTCCTCGGCCTTCGGTTTCCGCTCGTCGGCTTCTTCCGAGACCGGGGCCGGCGTCAAGACCGCGACCGGCGCGGGGGCGACGGGTTCCAGTGCGGTTTCGTCGTCGTCCAGATCGACGGGCACAGGCTCGGAAACCTGGCCCTGACGCTTCTCCCATTCCTCCACGGACTCCAATTGCGGGGCGGGCAGCACGGCATTGGATTCGATGTTCACCGCGCCGCCGCGGACGTCGAACGCCATCAGTTCCACGAAGTCCATGCGGTCCTGCGCATGCACGCGGACGGTCACCGGCGTCTCAAACCGTTCCTCCATCCGCGCCAGTTGCTGACGCTTGTGGTTGAGTAGTTGGAACGCCACGTCGGGGCTGATGGTCAGTTCGAGGCGTGCGATGTTCTCGCGGTGGATCACGGCGGCGATGCGGCGCATCACGTCGAGCACGATGGACTCGGCGGTCTTGACGGAGCCTTGGCCATCGCAGGAAGGGCAGCGGCGATAGACGGCGCTGTTGAGCGACGGCCTCATGCGCTGGCGCGTCATCTGCAGGATGCCGAACTGGCTGATGGGCAGCACGCGGGTCTTCGCCCGGTCGCGTTTGAGATTGTCCTTGAATTTCGCTTCGATCGCGCGGCGATGGCGGGCGTCGCGCATGTCGATCAGGTCGTTGACGATGACGCCGCCGAGGTCGCGCAGGCGCAGTTGCCGGCAGATTTCGTCGGTGGCTTCCACGTTGGTCTTGTACGCGGTGGTTTCCGCGTCGTGGTTGTCGCGCATCCTGCCGCTGTTGACGTCGATGGCGACGAGGGCTTCAGTGGAGTCGATGACCAGCGAGCCGCCGGAGCGCAGCGGAACGATGCGGGAATGGATGTTTTCGATCTGCTGTTCGACGCCGAAGCGGTGGAAGAGCGGAACGGGATCGCGGTAGACGAAGACGGAGGAGCCGGAGCGGGGATTGGAGATGGCCAGGAAATCGCGGGCCCGCACGGCCGCGTCTTCGTCATCGACCACGATGCGTTCGATGTCGGCGGAGAAGATGTCGCGCAGGGTGCGGATGATCAGGTCGCTCTCGGTGTAGAGTTCGCCGATGCGTACGCTCTGTTTCTGGCGGTCGAGGTTCTTCCACAGCCGGGTGAGGTAGGCCATGTCGCGTTTGATTTCGGTCTTGTTTCGACCGATGCCGGCGGTGCGGATGATGAAGCCGAAGCCCGGCGGCGGACTGAGCTGATCGAGAATGGCGCGTGCGTCGCGGCGGGCGTCGTCGTCCTCGACTTTGCGGGAGACGCCCAGGCGTTCCATGTCGGGCATCATGACGAGGAACCGGCCGGGAATGGAGAGATAGCTGGTCAGGGTGGGGCCTTTGGTGCCGATGCCTTCCTTGAGCACCTGGACGAGCAGTTCCTGTCCGCGGCGGAGGCATTTCTGGATGGGAGGCCGGTCGCGGTGGGGGGTTTTCATGCCCACGCGTTCGAAGGCTTCCCGCGCGTCGCCGGGGAAATACTTCGGATGCAGGTCGGTGATGTGGAGGAAGCCGTTGCGACCGAGACCGAAGTCGATGAAGGCAGCCTGGATGGAAGGCTCGACATTGAGGACGCGGCCTTTGTAGATGTTGCCGACGTGGGAGCCGGCGCTGGCGCGTTCCTGATAGAGTTCCTCGAGGATTCCATCCTCGGTGATGGCGATGCGGCATTCTTCGCCGGGGTTGAAGTTGATGAGCATTTGACGAACGGGCATAAGCGTTTTCCTGTGGTTTTCGCGTCCTGCGGCCGGCGTCAGAGCGCCAGGGCCGGTCGGATCGCGGACCGGATGGGGGTGGTTTGCCGGGGCCTCGACAGGTGACGAGCGATCAACCCGAACCAGGCGGAGGCGATCAGCGGTCGTGGGGGCCCGGCAGGACCCTGGGTTTCATGCGGACGATCGCGGGCGGCGCTGCGGTGCGCGGGCAGGGTCAGTTGCCCATCATGCCGCCGGAGACCAGTCCTTCGGGGAGGATTTTCCGGACCTCCTCGCGCAAATAGTTAAGCACCTGCCGATCCGACTCGAACGAGCTGACCTTCCGCGCCAGACGGCGGCATTTCTCGATCGAAACGGAACGGAGGATTTTCTTCACTTCCGGAATCGCCGGCGGCGTCATCGACAGGGACCGCAGGCCCATGCCGACCAAGGCCATGACGAACTCCGGCTCTCCCGCCATTTCTCCGCAGAGACTGACGTCGATCTTGGCCCGCTTGGCGGCCCTCACGACGTCGCGGATCAGTTGCAGCACCGCGGGGTGAGCCCCGGAGTACAGGTTGGCGATCCGCTCGTTGCTGCGGTCCACGGCGACGGTGTATTGGATCAGGTCATTGGTTCCGATGCTGAAAAAGTCCACTTCCCGCGCCAGGATGTTCGCCTGCAGCGCGGCCGAGGGCACTTCGATCATGATGCCCACCGGAATGTCGGGCCGATACGCGATGTTCTGATCGTCGAGGTCCTCCATGACGTCGTTGAGAATCATCCTTGCCTGCCGCAGCTCCATCACGTTGCTGATCAGGGGGAACATGATCCGCAGAGGCCCCTCCACGCTGGCGCGGAGAATGGCGCGGAGCTGCGTCTTGAACAGCGGCAGATTCTGCAGGCACAGCCGGATCGACCGGCAGCCGAGGAACGGATTGCGCTCCACGTGGGGGTTGGCCATCGCCGCGGGCCAGATCTTGTCCGCGCCCAGGTCCAGCGTGCGGATGATCAGCGTCTTGCCCCGCAGCGCCCGCAGCGCCTGCTTGTACGCCTTGCACTGTTCCTCTTCCGTCGGTTCGTGGTTACAGGAAAGGAAAAGGAACTCGGTGCGGTAGAGTCCAATGCCGGCGGCGCCTTTCTGCAGCGCGGCTTCGATTTCGTCGGGAAATTCGATGTTGGCGTTGATCTCCAGGTCCGTGCCGTCGGTGGTCCTCGCCGGCAGCTTGGTCACCTCGACGAGCATGCTTTCGAGGTTGGCGACCTTTTTGCCGTACTCCCGGGACTGAAGCAGTTCGGCGGCGTCGGGGTCGATGATGACCCGGCCCCGGTTGCCGTCGAGCACCAGCAACTGGCCCGTGTTGACCAGCGTGGTGATGTTCTCCAGACCGACGACGGCGGGGATGCCCAGGGCGTGGGCGAGGATGGCGGTGTGGCTGGTTCGGCCGCCGGCGTCGGTGGCGATGCCCTTGATCTTGGTCTTGTCCAGCGCCGCCGTCTGGCTGGGCGTCAGGTCATGGGCGACGAGGATCGCCTCATGCTCCAGCCGGTCGAGGTTCGCCCGCGTCTCGCCGATCAGGTGGCCCAGCAGCCGCCGCTCCAGGTCGCGGATGTCGCTGACCCGTTCCCGGAAGTAGCGGTCCTCCTGACCCTCGAAGACGTCGGCGATCTTGTGGAACACCGTGAAGACGGCGAATTCCGCGGTGACCATGTCGTCGCGGATCATCTGCCGGACCTGCTCGATCGTGCTGACGTCCTTGAGCATGGCCAGGTGGGCGTCGAAAACCTTGGCCAGGTCCGCGCCGACAGTGGCGATGGCCTGCTTTTTCAGCAGGTCCAGATCTTTCTTCGAGGCTTCGATCGCGGCGTCGAGCCGCTTGTGTTCCGCGTGCAGCTTGTCCAACGCCACCGCACGGCGGGGAATGGCGACATCCTCGGCGTCCAGCACGACCGCGCGGCTGATGACCACGCCTGGCGAAACCGGAATGCCGTTCTTCGTGAGCATGACAGGATCACTGCCGACTAAGCGGGTTTCGACGCGTGTCCGCGATTATCCCAGCGCCTTGGCCAGCGCCGCGGCCTTGTCGGTCTTTTCCCAACTGAAGCCGCCGTCCTTGGTGGGCTGACGACCGAAGTGGCCGTGCCGCGCCGTTTCCCTGAAGATCGGCTTGCGGAGCTGCAGGTGCTGGATGATGCCCCGAGGCGTCAGGGGGAAGTTTTTGCGGATCAGGTCCTCGATCTCGTTCTCCGGCAGCTTGCCCGTGCCCTGGGTGTCCACGCGGACGCTCAGCGGATCGGCCACGCCGATGGCGTAGGAAAGCTGGATTTCGCAGCACTCGGCCAGACTCGCCGCGACCACGTTCTTGGCGATGTACCGGCACATGTACGCTGCGGAACGATCGACCTTGGTCGGATCCTTGCCGGAGAACGCGCCGCCGCCGTGGCAGCCCCGACCGCCGTAGGTGTCCACGATGATCTTCCGCCCCGTCAGGCCCGTGTCGCCGTGCGGACCGCCGATTTCAAACTGACCCGTCGGATTCACGTGAATCACGCACTTTTTCGCGTCGAACAGGCCCTTGGGCATCACCGGGGCGATGATGTGCTTGATCACCTGCTCCTTGAGCTTCTTCTGCTTGGCTGTGCCGTTCCACATCGCGCTGTGCTGCGTTGAGAGCACCACGGTGTGAATCCGCGTCGCCTTGATGCCGTTGTATTCCACCGTGACCTGGCTCTTGGCGTCGGGACGGATGCCGGAGATCAGGCCTTTGCGGCGAACCAGCGCGTGACGTTCCATCAGCTTGTGCGCCAGATCGATCGGCAGCGGCATCAGTTCCTTCGTTTCCTTGCAGGCGTAGCCGAACATCATGCCCTGATCGCCCGCGCCTTCGCGGTCCACGCCCAGGGCGATATCCGCCGACTGGCCGTGCAGTGTGCGGATCACCGCGCAGCTGTCGGCGTCGAACTTCATCAGCGGGTCGGTGTAGCCGATCTCGCGGATCGTCTCGCGGACGGTTTCCTCCACGCGATCCAGGGCCTTGATGCCTTCGTCATT
>JADLAP010000302.1 GCA_020848195.1 Phycisphaeraceae bacterium | reverse complement strand
GTAGTGCTAAACTGAACTTTTGTGCTTCCTTTTCCGCTCCTTCGCAAAGCCGTTTCCCGTTATGGGCAAGCACAGCAACAGTCCGCTACTGTGCCGACCCGATAACATTAGACAGAAGCCTTTTCAGGAACGCTATCAACATTGCCAAATTCTTCTAGCAAAGGCTCTACTTCATCGTCAACGCTATAACCCTTTTCGAGCAATACAATAGCGTTGTTCAGTTGTTCTTTAACCATCGGAAGTAACATTGGCATCCTCGCCAAGTTGTCAAGATTGTAATTAGCGTTCTGCAAGGCTTCAAGAATAGATACCGACATTTGAATATGAATTGTGCCTGCCCATAACAATCGGTTTTACGCAAGCAGGGCAGACGTAATGCTTGCCAAACCGTATATCTTTAATCAACTGTTGTTCATCTTACCAAGATGACGGAACTTTGAAGCCCTGCCAGCGTAAAGCCGCCAAACGTTAGCGGCAAGCTGTCCGAAACCAACAACTAACATCAAACCAAAAAATTATGAAACAACCTGAAATTTTGAAAGGACATTTCCAACTGACTTTTTGGACGTGTATTTTGTCACTTTTCTCAGCATCAACGCTATTTGCTCAGTCATTTGAAGAGCTTAACCATCTGGAAGGCAACAAAACAAAAACTTATTATAGCAACGGCTCAAAAGAACAAGCTGAAACAATGGCAAAACGTTGCGACAATGTTATCTCATTTTACAAATCGCTTATCAACTTTGAGCCAACCGTTACTTTATTGGTTTTATCGCCAGACGACTGGAGTAAATACACCAAGTTTCCGGTTTATGGAATGCCTCATTATGATGATGTCAAAACCCTTATTGTCGCATCGGAAGACAACGATTTTTGGAAAAGTTTCATTCCACCGTTAGACCAGCTTCCAAAAGAACTTGCTCAACAAATTTCCAAAACATATTCTGACAAAAACAATTCATTGTCAATGCGTGACTTTTTCGATTTGTTGGCTATTCACGAATTAGGACACGCATTTCACGAACAAGGCGGACTTACTATGCAACGCAAATGGATGGGAGAATTGTTTGCCAACATTCTACTTCATACTTACATAGCAGAAAAAGAACCCGAATTGTTACCTGCTCTTACAGTTTTTCCACAAATGGTTGTATCGTCAACAAATAAAAGTGAATTGAAATTTACCACATTAAATGAACTTGAAAACAATTATGACTTGATTGGTCAAAAATACCCCAAAAACTATGGATGGTATCAATGCCGTTGGCACAAAGCCGCAGGTGAAATCTATGATTCGGGAAAAACAAAGGCGTTTAAAAAACTATGGCTGGCATTGAAGAAACAGAATGAATTGTTAGATGATGCTGCTTTTGAAAAATTATTGTCAAAAAAAGTGCATAAAAGTGCTGCAAACGTTCAACTGAAATGGGACGAATAAAAGCCAGCCGCTAACAAGGTATTGCCAAAAGCGGGGCTGAACGGCTTCGATTGGACATTTGTGCAAGGTTCAACAGTTGTAATTCTATTGAACTTTTGTGCTAAAATTCCCCGCCTTCGGCAATACCCAAAACGTTAGCTGTGATTTTACGGACGACAACCGAGAAACAAACGAATGACAAAAATTAAGGCAAATAAAGTTCTATTTATCAAGCTCGGACAAGGTGGCGAGTATGAAACTGACTGTATTGAAAAAGACAACACATTAAGACTTGGATACAGAGAAGTTGACCATCAACTTTGTATAGGCGGACAGTGGGACAAAGTTCACGATTATTTTACGACCGAAGAAAATTCAAAGACTTTCGTAGCGACAAGTCACACCAACCAAATCAAACAGTTTTACGAAGAAAACGAACAAACGCTTTGGATAACTTTCTATGCCAACAAGCTTTGGTGGTGCTTTTCAAAACCTGAAATCACTTTACTTGCCGACAAAACGAAGACAAGACCAGTAGTTGGAAAATGGTCTGACAAAGACATTAACGGCAATGTTTTGCTTGCAGGAAATATAAGCGGTAAGCTTTTAAAGACACAGGGTTTTCGGGGGACAATTTGTAGCGTTCCAGAAGAAAAATATGCACTTGCAAAAATCAACTGCGAACAAATGAAAGAAGTTGTTGACGTTGAAAAAGCAATGTTTGAATTGAAATCAAAGTTGACATTCTTAATACAAAATTTGCAGTGGAAAGATTTTGAAACTTTGGTGGACTTGATTTTTAGACAAGCAGGTTGGCAACGAGTTGGTGACACAGGAAAAACTCAAAAGACATTAGACCTTGAACTTTTTGCTCCAGTGACAGGAGAAAGAGCAATCGTTCAAATCAAGGCACAATCTGACTTAGGACAGTTTTTAAGTTATCAAGACCAATTTGCAACTATGAACGACTATGACAAGTTTTTCTATGTAGTTCATACAGCCAAAAACAACCTGACGACCTACGAAAACGAAACAGAAACAAAGCTCTATCTAGTTGACAAAGTAGCTGAGTTGACAATATCCGCAGGACTTGTAGAATGGGTAATTAAAAAGACTTCATAATGACGGACGAAATAAAAACCACAGCTAACAGCGGTTTTGCGTTATGGGGGCTTACGTGCTTCGTAGAAACATTTGTGCAAGGTTCAACATTTCTGCTTCGTATGAACAGTAGTGCT
>JADLAP010000323.1 GCA_020848195.1 Phycisphaeraceae bacterium | reverse complement strand
GCGTATATTTGCCCTACCCTATAAAAAAATGAATCTACGGCGTTTTTTCACTGTTGTTTCCGGCACGGTTGTATTTTTTAACAACACCACATCAGCCCAGTTAACGAATCCTAATCAGCTTAACGGGCGGCAGATCAACCAGTATATCAATGCCATTACTACTGCGGTTCCTTTTTTACTCATATCTCCTGACTCACGTTCAGGGGCGATCGGTGATGCAGGAGTAGCGCTGAGTCCTGACGCAAATCTCATTCACTGGAATCCTGCCAAGTTAGCCTTTGTAGAAAATGAACTGGACGTTTCTCTTTCCTACTCTCCTTGGTTGAGAGCCTTGGTGAACGACATGAGTCTGGCTTATCTCAGCGGCTATAAAAAGGTAAGCAAAACACAAGGAGTGGGTGCATCCCTTCGCTATTTTACACTTGGAAACATTACTTTCACCGATGAAGTAGGATCAGTTATACGTGATTTCAAGCCGGCTGAATTTGCTGTTGATGTTGCATTTGGCCAAACATTATCTGATAATTTCAGTGGTGGAATAGCTGCCCGGTTTGTAAATTCAAATCTAACCGGCGGAACCAGTATTGCGGGGGCGCAGAGCCGGCCTGGAAGATCTGTTGCAGCAGATATCAGTCTTTTTTATACAAATGATAAAATAAAAGTCGGTGAAAAAAATGCACGTTTCAACTGGGGGTTGAATATATCGAATATGGGAGCAAAAATGCGCTATACCAATACAGATAAAAGAGATTTTATACCGACCAACTTGAGAACGGGAGCCGCATTTTCTGTTGATTTGGATGATTTTAATGCTATCACGCTGACTGCGGATTTTAATAAGTTACTGGTTCCCACTCCTCCGATATACAAAGATGGAGAGCGCAATGAAATCGTTTCGGGAAAAGATCCAGATGTGGGACCTGCCCAAGGGATGGTGCAATCTTTCTACGATGCCCCCGGCAATTATGATCCTGTAACCGGCACCATTGAAAGTGGAAGCAAGTTTAGAGAGGAAATGAGGGAGATCAATATCGGCGGAGGTCTCGAATATTGGTATGCGAAATTATTTGCGTTCCGCACCGGTTATTTCTATGAGCATTATACTAAGGGCAATCGTCAGTTCATAACGCTGGGAGCCGGCGTGAAATACGAAGTGGTAGGAATAGATGTTTCCTATCTCATCAGTACCACCCAGCAGAGTCCGCTGGCAAATACACTTCGTTTCTCTCTAAAGTTCAGTATGGGCAAAGGCGGAACGAGAAAAGACGAAACCCAGTCAGCGGAATAGCTCTATGAATATCCGCGTAGGATTCGGTTACGATATTCAACAACTGAAAGAAGGCAGGGAATTGTGGATCGGAGGAATACTCATTCCTCATTATAAGGGGGCTCTTGGGCACAGTGATGCTGATGTACTTATACATGCTATTTGCGATGCATTGTTAGGGGCAGCGGAT
>JADLAP010000055.1 GCA_020848195.1 Phycisphaeraceae bacterium | reverse complement strand
GCAACGGCGTGCAGCAGAACTATCTGCAGCGCAAGTGCCGCGAGCCGTTCGTGGACGCCGCGCCGCCGGTCACCGGCGCGCTGGTGGCGGTGGAGTTCATCTCCGGCGACGGCGAAGAGGCTGCCCTGCTGCCCAGCATGATCCGCGAGGACATGCCGGAGCCGGGGGAAACAGGGGAGTCGGGAGAGCGGGGAGAGCCTGGGGAACCGATCGAACCGGGGGAACCGGGGGAGCCGGGGGAAGCCGCGGATACGGAAGCGGAGTTCATCCCTCCGCGTCCAGCCGTGCCCGCGATCACCGTTGCGGACAACGAAGGCAATCGCAACCGCGATCGGGAATCCAGCCAGGCCTCGGCCGTGTCGCTCGACGCCGACGACATGGTCATCAGCCCGGACTATTCCTTTGAGAATTTCGTCACCGGCCCGGGCAACGACCTGGCCTACGCCGCCGCCGTCGCGGTGGCCAACAATCCCGGCACAGCCTACAACCCGCTGTTCATCCACGGCGGCGTGGGACTGGGCAAGACCCATCTGCTCCAGGCCATCGCCCAGGCGATGCTGTCCAAAACGCCCAATCGCCAGGTCTGCTATCTCTCCTGCGAAACCTTCGTCAATCAGTTCCTCGACTGCGTGCAGCGCGGGCAGATGAGCCACTTCCGCCACCGCTACCGTTACGTCGATCTGCTGGTGATCGACGACATTCAATTCCTGGCCAGCCGCGAACGGACGCAGGAAGAGTTCTTCCACACGTTCAACGCGCTGTATCAGTCGAATCGTCAGATCGTGCTGTCGAGCGATCGCGCTCCGTCGGAGATTCCGAAGCTGGAGGAGCGGCTGGTGAGCCGATTCGGCTGGGGTCTGGTGGCCACGATATCGCGGCCGGATTATGAAACCCGCGTGGCCATCGTGCGGGCAAAGGCGAAGGTGCGCGGGCTGGCGATTCCCGACGACGTCATCAGCTACATCGCCACGAAGATCGACACCAACGCCCGCGAGCTGGAGGGCGCGCTGACGACGATTCAGGGTCATGCCGCGCTGCAGAGCGTGAACATCGACATGACGCTGGCTCAGAAAGCCCTCGGCGAGCCGGACCAGCATGCCGGTCGGTCGCAGATCACGCTGCAGCACATCATTGATGCCGTAACCGGGTTCTACAACGTCAAGCTCAGCGACCTGCAATCCAAGCGGCGTCACAAATCCATCACGGAGCCGCGGCAGGTCTGCATGTGGCTGGCGCGCAAACGCACGCGCTTCAGCCTCGAGGAAATCGGCGGCTACTTCGGCGGACGCGATCACACCACCGTCATGCACTCGATCCGCACGGTGGACGACCGCGCCAAGCTCGAATCCACCTTCGCCCGCCAACTCGAACTGCTCGAAGACCGCATCACACGAGCCACCGATCGGTGAACATTTTAGCCGCAGATGGACGCAGATGAACGCAGATAAATACAAAGACAGGTATTGAATTCAATTCAAAAATACTTGCTTTGAATTTGGTCTTATCTGCGTTTATCTGCGTCCATCTGCGGCTAAAAAATGCTTCCTCAGCAGTCGCAACGCTCCCGGCAGGGCGGTGACGCGGTGGCGCCAGTGAAGCGGCGGGAGGTTGGTCCACGGCGGGACGCGGCGTGCGGTGCGCAGACGTTGAAGGTGCAATTGTGCCAGCACGGCCGCGGCGCGTTGGGCGGGGCCGGTCCAGCAACGCAGCGCGCCCTGGCCGCCGATCAGCAGATTTTCCACGCGGCGGATTTGTTTCGTCATCAGCATTGACCACGCCGCCGGCTCCGGCTCACGGTTCGGATCGCCCAGCCCCGCTTCCACCAGATCGTCCAGCGGCAGCCACACCCGTTTCATGGCCTGCTGATCGCCCAGGGTGGACAGCACACGGGTCATCGCCAGCCCCGCGCCCCACGCCTGCAACTGATCCCGTTCCAGTGGGGTCGGCTTGCTGCATACCGGCTGACGCAGCAGCCCATCCGCCATCAGCACCGCTTCGCCGCCGGTGGCTTTGAGCAGTCCAAGCAGCCGGGACCACGTGGCCACGCGGGGCAGCTCGATCAGTTCCGCCAGTGCCGCAGCCATGTGCTGACACGCCTCGGCTGACACGCGACCCTGTCCAGCCAGTTCGGCGAAGCCGTCGAGGTCGGGTATGCCGGTGGTTCCGCCATGCCACAGAAAATCCACCATAGCCGCGACGACGTTCAGGTTTCCGCCGGCGTTTTGACCGTGGCTGCACGCGGTGCAGGCGTCGCCGTGACGATCATCATCGGCGTCCTTGGACAGCACGATGGATTCGACCTGCGCGAGGCCGGCCAGCAGGCATTGAATCGGCCTCCGCTGACCAGACGGCAACATGCGAAGCGACCAGAGCAGATCGTCGCCAAATGGGCATGAAGACTGGGCTGCGGAGGTTTTCGCCATAAGGCAGGAAATTCTACCGGCTTGCAGGCAATCGCCGGTCCAATCGAGTTGTCAACGGTCGTATGGATAACCCGTGTACAAACCTGCGCCAGCGTGTCGCAGGGCACACCTGCTGTCGGCACAAGCCGGTTGATAACAGGTGGATATCACGTCCATCCCTGCTCTGTTCACAGCAAACCACGGACAGGCCCAGCGCCCGCGACATCTATCCGACAAGTTATCCACATCGTCATGTGACTTACAATGCCTTTATGTTGAACAAATTAACGTGTTTCACCGCCTGATAGGCACAAACCGACAGGCATTACGACGATGACGACGAAGTTAATCTCTTCTTCTCAGTCATCTTCTTCCGTCAGATGTCTTGACCAAAGCCTTTTCGCTCGGTTGACATTGTGGACAACAGACCGTCATACGTCCGGCGACGAGGCAGGCGAACAGGAGATGATGACAGGCCAGACAGGGTTGTCCACCGCGGCCATAGACCCTGTGCTGACGCTGGAACGCTCCCTGCCGACCTGCGGCGTCCCGGTAGTCCTGCAGGGTGGACCCGCCCGCGGCGATCGCCTGACGCAACAGGAGCCGAATCTCGGTCGCCAGCCGGTCTACCTCTTCCGCATCAAGATCCCTGGCTGACCGCAGCGGCGACAGGCCCGACCGAAACAAGGCTTCGTCCACGTAAATGTTCCCCAGCCCCGCCAGCACCGACTGGTCCAGCAACGCTGCTTTGATTGCTCGACTGGTCCGCGACAGGCGTGTGAGCAGATCGCCGGCTCGCGTCCGCAGCGCGTCCGGCCCCAACCCTCGCCACGCCTCGCTCAGCGCCGCGGCGTCGCGCACCGGCATGAGGCCGCCGAACCGGCGAGGATCGCGGAACTGGATTTCGCTTGCGTCGTCCAGTTGCCATACTACATGCGTGTGCGGCAGCACTTCATCGTCGCCCTTCACGTACCGCAACTGTCCCGTCATGCCCAGCCGTACGATGACCCCCGCTCCGTGCGTGGACCGAAGCACCAGTTGCTTGCCATGACGAGCCAGAGGCTCCAAGGTCTGCCCAGCCAGAAGATCAACCGGCGTCGCGGAACCGTCAATCACCTCCGCGCGCAGCACCTGCACCCCCACGACCTTTCGGCCACGGACACGACGCGACAGCGTCCGCCTGATCACTTCCGCTTCCGGTAACTCCGGCATATCCACGATTCTATGCTGCCCCGTCGCTATACTTGACCATCAACCATGACGGAAGTTCACCCCGATCCCTCAGGTTCAATCCCCTCCCCCGCCGGCTCAAGCGATCCAGCCCAACTCGTGGACCAGGTTCGCCAGGCGGCGCGGCAGCTTCAAAGCGAAATCAGTCAGGTCGTCGTCGGTCAGAATGAAGTCGTTGAGCAACTGCTCATGGCCTTGTTCTGCCGAGGCCATGCCGTGCTCGTCGGCGTGCCGGGACTGGCCAAGACGCTGCTGATCTCCACCATCGCCCGCACGCTGAGCCTCGCGTTCAGCCGCATTCAGTTCACGCCCGACCTGATGCCCTCCGACATCACCGGCACCGAGGTCATCGAGGAAGACCGCGCCACCGGCAAACGCAACCTGCGTTTCGTCAAGGGTCCGGTGTTTGCCAATGTGATCTTGGCCGACGAGATCAACCGCACGCCGCCGAAGACGCAGGCTGCGCTGCTCGAAGCCATGCAGGAGCACCAGGTCACCGCGGCGGGCCATCGTCACGCACTGCCCCAGCCGTTCTTCGTGCTGGCGACACAGAATCCCATTGAGCAGGAAGGAACCTATCCGCTGCCCGAAGCGCAGCTCGACCGATTCATGTTCATGATCCACGTGGACTATCCCGGCGAGGACGAGGAAGTGGAAATCGTCCGCCGCACGACGACGCGCCGCGAAAGCAAGGTCGCGCACGTGCTCGACGGCGAACAGGTGATGCGGATTCAGGAGCTGGTCCGGGATGTGCCGGTGGCGGATCACGTGATTCGGTATGCGTTGCAACTGGTGCGGCTGACGCGAGCGCCGCGGCGTGGGCAGAGCGATTTGAGGCCGGACTTCGCGCGGCAATATCTCGCGTGGGGCGCTGGCCCGCGCGCCAGTCAGTTCCTCGTGCTGGCCGCCAAAGCCCGCGCCGTGCTGCGCGGCCGAACGCATGTGACGCCCGACGACATCCGTGCCGTGGCCCACCCCGTCCTTCGCCATCGCCTGATCACCAACTACAACGCCGAAGCCGACGGCATCGCCAGCGACGATCTCGTCGATCGTCTGCTCGCATCCGTCAAGCCCGAAGATGCGCTCGGTGGCGCATTGGCGACGCCGATGATCCGGTGAGAATCAACCCTTCGCCAATGTCACCGTCAGCGTGACGATCTCAAACGGTTTGAGCGACAGCTTCACCGACCGGCCCGACACCGGCAGCGAGGCCAGCGCCTTGCCTGTGGCGTCCGTGCGCGTCGCCGACGCTAAATCATCGACAAATGTCAGGCAAATCGCGCTACGCCGGCCCCTGCTTTCCCACACCCGCGCCGTCCAGCCGTGTTGGTCCCGGCGCAGACACGTCAGTTCCGCGCCGTCGCCGTCGAGCACCACCGGCGGCGTCGGCTGCTTCCATGTCCCACGGGTCATGGACAGCGCCTCCACCGGACGGTTGTACAGTGCCGCCATTCGCGCGGGGTTGTAGCTCGCATCGCCGGGACGGAACGGCGACACGGCATACTCGAACACATGCTCGATGCCTTCCTCGTACCAGCCGACCTTGTCGGTCTGTTCCATCGACACGGCGCGGAACAGCGAGAGCATCATGATGCCGTCGGTGACGTTGTTGCCCGGCAGGCCTCGGTTGAGCAGCAGCAGGCCGCGCGTCTTGTCCGCGTAATCCATCCAGCCCTGGACGGCGTATTCGCCCTCCGGACGGCGGATGTGGCCGAACGGCACGGAATGTCGGATCACGCCCTTGGCGATGGCGGTGGGAAACGCCACGCGAAGCCGGTTCTTCTTGCCCCGCGGCATGAAGCGGGTTTCAAATCGGACCATGTTTTCCCCGGCCCGAAGCATGATCCGCGTGGTCAGTTGGATGGGTTTGTATTCCACATCGATCGCGCCGTGCAGCGGATCGCGGTGCGTCACCATGGGCGTGGGCCATGCGTAGGCATCGGCGTCGCCGGCGCGGCGTCCGACGCGGCCGGTCCAATCGGGATGAAGACCCGACGGCGTGCGCGGCTGATGCACAGGCGCGTTGCGCAGCAGGCTGCCGTTGATCGGACCCTGGAACACCATCCACGGATCGCCGTGGTCCGGCTCGGCCATGGGGTTGTTCATACCGTCGTCCGGCCGGGCCAGCTCCTGCTTGTGAACTTTGTCGTACAGGCTGACGATCGTGCCGTTGTCGCCCAGTCGCACGCGGAGATAGTGGTTTTCCAGGCTTTTTCCGTCTTTGCCGACCTTGACCACATCCGCCGGCGCGACGCGGACATCCGGCGTCGCGGCCGCGAAACCGCAGGCCGGCAGCTCCACCGCGGTGAACTTGCCGGGCTTCGTTTCGACGATCTCCCGACGGGGATAGGGCAGGCTGTTGAAGTACAGTTGCGCGCCGCCCGCCTTACTCGAAGTCTTCACACCCGAAGCCTTGCCCATCAGCGCAGCCACCGCCTTGCCCGATCGGTCCTCGGCTTTGTCATACAACGCCAGCGCTTCCACCGCCGCCTCTTTCACCAGCGAGCCGCAGATGATGTCGTGGAAGGCGTTGAATGACAGCGTTTCCCACAACGCTTCCGACTCCCGGTGCGGCTTGCCGGTCAGGCATTCGAGCATCTCCAGCGT
>JADLAP010000054.1 GCA_020848195.1 Phycisphaeraceae bacterium | reverse complement strand
GCAGTCCAGCAGGTCCAGGCACGTCTGCATCACGCACACATGAGCTTCAATGCCGCAGACCAGCACGGTTCGCCGGGCCTGTTGGGCCAGCGCGTCCCGCACTTCCTCCACGCACGCGGAAAATTTCAGCTTCTCCACATTGCACATCGCCCGGATCAGTTTCGCCTGAAGGCTCGGGACGGTTACGCCCAGTCCCTTGCGGTACTGTTCGGTGACCAGCAGCGGAATCTCCAGCGCCGCCGCTCCGTCGAGCAGCCTGGCGGTCTGGCTTTCCACCAACCCCGCGTTGTGCATGTGCGGGAGCAGTTTCTCCTGCACATCCACCACGAGTAGAACGCAGTCATCCAGTCTGATCCGTGGCACCGGCATAGATGCACTTTATGTTAACCATTTCCTGTCCGAAGCGCCGCGACTTGTCGCGTCTTTTTACGCTCCGAGAACCTTCCCCGCCGCCGCCAACGCCGAACCTGGCGCGATCTTGCAGCCGCAGGTGATCAGTTCCGCCTCGATCGCCGCCATCGCCACGAGGATGTCCCCCGCGTCGACGTAGCCCATGGACGACACCCGCATGATGCTGCTCTTCCACTTGGCGCCCCGTCCGTCCTGACCGCCGGCGATATGCACGCCGTGCTTGTCACGCAACGCCGCGCGGAACTTCGAGTCCTCCACGCCTTCGGGATAGAACGCGCCCGACACGGAATCGCTCGGCGACTGGCTGATGGGCTTGAGTCCCATGGCCGCCATTGCCGCGCGGGTCGCGTCCGCCAGCTTCCTCGTCCGCGCCCAGACCGTCTCCAGCCCGGCGTTTTCGATCATTTCCAACGCCACACGCTGGCCCCGGATCAGACTCACGCCCGGCGTGAACGGCACATCGTTCTTCTTCCATCCCTTCAGCCACGCGCGAAGGTCCAGGTTGTACGCCCCGCGCACCGGCACTTCCTCCAGACGCGCAAGCGCACGCTCGCCAAGGCCCACATACCCCAGCCCCGGCGGCAGCATCATCGCCTTCTGCGATCCCGTCACCAGCACGTCCACGCCCCAGCCGTCCATCTCCACCGGCATCGCGCCCACCGATGTGATGCCGTCGGCAATCAGCAATGCGTTGGACTTGCCCACCACCGCCGCGATGGCTTTCAGGTCGCAGGCCGTCGCGGTGGACGTTTCCGAATGCACGATTGTGACGACGCTGATGTCGGGCTTATCCTTGAGAATCTGCTCCACCTGCGCCGCCGTCGGCGCCTGGCCCCACGGCACGTCCAGCTTCACGTTTTCCTTGATGTCCAGTACCGGGGCGTAGCGGTCGTAGATGTCCTGCCATCGCTCGCCGAACTTGCCGCAGGAGATCGTCAGCACCCGCGAGCCGGGCTTCACCAGCGACACCTGGGCCGCCTCGAACGCGGTCGTGCCCGAGCCTGTGATCGTCAGCACGGGATTCTTCGTGCGAAACACCCGCGACAGCCGCTGGGACAGCTCGGCGAAAATCGCCTGGAACTGCTTGGTCCGGTGATGAATGATCGGCTGCGCCATCTCCAGCAACACCGCCTCCGGCACCTGGGTCGGCCCGGGGGTGAGCAGCCGCTGACGATAGAACACGGGAACCTGACTCATGGCGAAACATCCTTGATCGAAAAAGAAACACCTCCCGCGATGGCGGAAGCAAGTCGCCAAACATAGCGAAAAAGCGTGATTTCGGAAAGTTGTGGATTAGTGGTGATGCCCGCCGCCGTCGTGCCCGTGCGGCTGCGACTCGGCCTTCTCCGGCCCCTTCAGCGCCATCGCCGGCACGCCCAGCACCACCGCCGCCGCGAACAGAGCCGCCGCCGCCGTCAGTACGCAGGGATACCAACGGATGTCATCGGCTGCGGGAACCAGCATGGCCACCGCGTGATGTCCTGCTTCGCCACTTTCGTGGGTTGCGTGCGACGCTTCGGCTTTCGTCCCGGCTTCATGGTGCTGTTCCGTCTCCGCCATCGCCACGGGCTGCGACAGCGGACGGGACCACGACCCCGTGCCCGTGGCCATCCCCGCCACCTGCCAGCCCAGCACCAGCCCCAGACCCATCCCCAGCGTTCGCCGAAGCCATTTGTTCATGTCAGCCTGTCCTTGACGTCCTGTGACGTCCCAGACAGTAGCCCGACGCAAGGTTCGCATCAACTCCCATGCGGAATACCGGACTCACAGAGTCCGGCTCGGATGTCACGGGTATCACGGAGCCGGACTCTGCGAGTCCGGCATTCATGCCAGGCTTCGTCGCCGACACGTAAGTGGATTACACTGCTCATTCGTTGGGTTGTCGGCGGTTGATATAAGGAAAACATGGATGTCCATTCCCTGGGTCGAATCATGGAACGATCACGTGGGCCTGTGGCACGTGCCCGGCCCCGGTCACACCGCGTTTACGCGGCATATGCGGCCCGTGCATCCGATTCCCGACGCGGCTTCACGATTGCTCGAATGCGCGGAGGCCGGCCGGCTTGGCGATGCGCCGGTGGAACGCGTGTTCCGCGCCATTCGCGCGGCTCAGACCACCGAGCCGGGACCGATGGAAGGCGCGCTGCGATGGTACCTGGAGGAAGATCGGCCCTACGACGCCAATGCCGTGTTCTTCGCCGGCCTGGGACTGATCATCCTGTGGAAACGCCACGGCAATTCGCTTGACGCTGCTTCCATGGGGATTCTGCGCGACATCTGCGTCAGCCTGCGCGTCAACTTCATGCACGCGACCCACAGTGGAGGCATTTACTATCCCAATGCCGCGCTCGGCCACCTCGTCTGCGCCTGGCTGCTCCACGAACTGCTGGACGATCCACAATCCCGACTTCATGCGCTGGAAGACGCGATGCTCCGCGCCGCCCGATACTGGCAACAACATCACTGGGGCTGGGCGGAACATCTCAGCGACATCTACTCCGGCGTCATCCTCGACGAAATCGCTTCGCTGCTGCTGATGTCGCGGCGACTGCCCGAGGAAATCCGTGCCGTTTACACGGAATTGCTCCATGATCTGATGCGCATCGACGACGCCTTCGGCGATGGTCCCCGTCTGCCTGCTCTGCGGAGCTATGACTTTGAACATTCGCCCAGGGTGATTGCGTACCGGCACAGCATTGTGCCGCGTAAGCCGGGTGAAATGGCGATGCCGCACAACATGCCGCTGCTGAGGTCGATTTTTCACGACTTGGGTTGGCATGATCTGGTGAACAAGCCGGCGAGACAGGCGGGCGGCAACGTGGAGATTCCCTGTTGCGATGGAGCGATGGCCCGCGCGTGCGTGCATGAGGACGCCCGGCTCGGAAGCGTCAGCCGATTTCCCGTGATGCCTGAAGCGGAAGCGCAGGGCTGGGGGCTGTCGTGGCAGTCGATGCCGGTGGCGTTCTGGCGCAACGAAGGTGACTGGGGTTACTGGCAGTGGGCGACGGTGGAAGAGGGCCGGCTGTCCGCGCATCCCGCGATTTCCCATCACAAGGCGCCGGTCTCGCGTGCCCTGACGGAGAAGGTCGCTCCGCCTATCGTTGGTCGGACGTATGCGATGCAGCAGGGGGGCAATCTCCTGTTTCTCCGCGTCATGCGGCCGATCTGCTGGACCTGGGAACAACTGACCGATCGGCTTCACCTGCTGGATTCGCATGCCCAGGTGAAGGCGTGTCCGCGACGGGATCGCTGGACGCAGCTACTACTGAGCTATCCTCAGCGTGTGATATCCGTGCATCACGTGGACCTGTCCGCATCCGCGGAATCGCCAGTGATCCATCCCGGCTTGGACAATCAGATGGACTGGGAAGTGACATGGCCGCAGGCTGTGATCCGGACCCGGCAAGCCTGTGTGACGCTGTGGGGCGTGTCGCTGGACGGCGAAGTTTGCGAGCAACCGATGATCGCACCGGACCCCGACGCGCGGATGGCGCCTCGCGCCGCGGAGGAAGCCGCCTGGCGCGTGAAGTGGTCCTGGCCCACCATTGAATGGGATGTGCGGATCGATCCCTTGTCGGACCAGCCGCTGCGGATGGCGTGAGGTGATGTGGGGATCGGCACGGTACGGGCGCAACGGGAATGCCGGACTCACAGAGTCCGGCTCCGCACGGACAAGCGTTGTCGACTTGATTTGTCCGAGCCGGACTCTGTGAGCCCGGAATTACAAGCCGACCTGCACGATCACATAGCCAAATGCCGCAATGAAGGTCAGGGCGGCGACGATCTTGCCCACGATGGCGACATTGAACAGCCGGTCGTATTCGCTCAGGAAATAGTGGCTGTGAGCGTACAGAGCGACCGCCAGGACCGCGATGCCGAAAGCGATTGCATCGCCACCGTGCAATGACAGCGAACGATGTCTGCCCGGCAGCCACGCATGTTGCGTAAACACACACCGCAAGCCATGCACCGTCAGCAGCAGGGGAACAACCATGCCGCCAATCCACTTGTACGCCTCATCCCGAATCGGGTCCTTCATGCCGTCGTTGGACATGTCGCCGTCATTGTTAAGGCTGGGCCAGACCATCACGTGTTATCCCCGTGCATCATCTCGCGTCCATCCGTGAAATGGATGTCAGGCGTCGAGGACGTATTTACCATGCCGGACATGTAGAACGACATGCCCGCGATCCCACAGATTAACATGACAGCGCTGCCGCGGCTCAAGAATCCAGCCACCGTTTGCCGATAGCCAGCGTCTGCTGGTCCGTCAGGTCGCCGAG
>JADLAP010000053.1 GCA_020848195.1 Phycisphaeraceae bacterium | reverse complement strand
GTATCAGGTGCATAGCAGTAGGCGAGGAGGGCTTCGCGCGGGGTCGCTTGGGCGAACTTCCCAGCCGCAGCGGGGAATTTCGGTAAAGGCTGATCGCAGGTCTGTGCCTGCAGGCGAAAGGGGGACGTGGACGGGGTGACGACATTCCGTTCCGAAGGAACTCGAAGCGCCAGCCACATCCCGGCAATGGCCAGGGCCGTCGCCGCCAACACCGCGCAAGACGACCCGCGCCCCCAGATTTTCCGACGCAATCGCACCATCGGCCTCTTTCCCAGTCGTGAGCTATGATACCCGAAAGCGGGCGGTGACATGGACCCCTTCGCGGTGAACAAGCCATTGTAGACCGTGAAGTTGCCGCATTTCGAGCTCAGGCGGATGCGTCCGGAAAACTTGAGGGTGCGTCGTCCAAACCTCGCGACATCGGTTGACGTATCAGATAAGATGCTTGCCCCCGAGCCCGGCCGCGCGCCGGGCCTGGGATTCGCTTTCTGACCGGATTCTCAGAGGATTTCGCTTCCCGCCCGCCCTGACCGGTGAATGGGAGGCCCGACCTTTCGGAGTGTCACCCGCAGTATGGCTCACGACCATCTCAAAGAATCGATTGAGGCCCAGACCGGGCGATCCAGCATCCTGCTCATCGCGACGTTCATGGGCGGCCTCATGGTGCTCAACTCCTTTGTGGCTGAGTACTTGTTCGACGGCCGGCAGATTCCCGACATGCTCGCGCTGATCGGCGCGCTGCTGCTGGGGGCGCCGCTCGTCGGGCACTCGCTCAAGCACCTGATGCACGGCCACCTGCACATGGATGAGCTGGTGGCGATGGCGATCGTCGCGGCGATCGCGATCGGCAAGTATCAGGAAGCGGGCGTCATCGCCTTCTTCATGATCATCGCGACGCTGATCGAAACGCGGACCGCGCTGGGCGCCCGCGCGTCGATCGAATCGCTGATCCGCCTGACGCCGACGCGCGCCCATCGCCTCAAGCCGGATGGATCGGAAGAGGACGTCGAGGCGCGGAATCTGAAGTCGGGCGACATGATCCGCGTCCGCCCGGGCGACAACATCGCGGCGGACGGCGTCGTGGCGGCCGGTCAGTCGACCGTGAACCAGGCCAACATCACCGGTGAGTCGATCCCGGTGGACAAGGGCATCGGCGACGAGGTCTTCAACGGCACCAACAACATCACGGGCATGCTGGACATCCGCGTCACGAAGGCCGGCGCGGAGACGACGCTGGGCCGCGTTCAGTCGCTGATCCTCTCGGCAGAGGGAACGCGTATTCCGATCATGCGGCTCATCGACCAATACGCCGCGTGGTACACGCCGACGATCCTGATGCTGGCGGGCATCGTGCTCTTCTTCAAGCAGGACGAGGACGGCATGTCGCGCGCGATCACGATGCTCGTGGTGGCGTGCCCGTGTGCGCTCGTGCTGGCGACGCCGACCGCCATGGTCGCCGCGCTCTCGTGTGCCGCACGGCTGGGCATCCTGGTCAAGAACGTGGTGACGCTTGAAGGAGCCCGAAACCTGACGGCGGTGGTGTTCGACAAGACCGGAACGCTGACCACGGGTCAGCTTTCGGTGAGCAAGATGCTGCCCGCGCCGGGCGTGGACGGCACCGACCTGCTGCGGACGGCGGCGTCGGCGGACCAGTTCTCGAAACACCCCAACGCCAAGGCGCTGCTCGCCGTGGCAAGCAAGGCGCGCTTGAGCCAGATCGCTCCGGAGAAGTTCGAAGAAGTGCCCGGCAAGGGCGTCGTCGCGACGATCAGCGGTCAGGAAGTGCTTGTCGGCCGCAACACGTTCCTCACCGAGCGCGGCGTCGACATGAGCCTGCTCAACCAGGCTGAGTTCAAGGAACCCGAAGGCGTGAGCGTGCTCTACGTCGCGCGCAGCGGCCGGATCATCGGCTGGATCGGCCTCGAGGACCGTACGCGCACCGAGGCCCGCGAGGCGATCGGCGAGCTGCGCGACCTGGGCGTGCGCGTCCTGTCGATGGTGACCGGTGACAAGTGGTCCGTCGCCAAGCGCGTCGCGGCCGAGATGGGCTGCACCGACGTGCACGCCGAAGTGCTGCCCGCGCAGAAGCTGGAACTGGTGGACGCCCTCAAGCAGCGGGGGCATCGCGTGGCGGTGATCGGCGACGGCGTGAACGACGCGCCGGCGCTTGCCGCGGGTGACCTGGGTATCGCGATGGGAGCGGCCGGCAGCGACGTGGCGATCAACTCCGCCAGCATCGCGCTGATGAACAACGACCTGCGCCGCTTGCCGTTCCTCATCAAGCTTTCGCGTGCGACGGCCCGCGTGATCTGGCAGAACCTGCTCTTCGGCGTGGCGTACATCGTCGTGCTGGAGGTATTGGGTGCCATGGGCATCCTGCCGCCGATGGTCGCGGCGTTCCTGCACATGATCGCCAGCGCAATCGTGATCTTCAACTCGGCCCGCCTGGTCCGATATGGCGAGCACCTGGAGTCGGCGGGCATTTCGCCCGTGGCGCGTCCGACGCCGCCGCGACCGGCGAGCCCCGCGCCGCAGCCGGCGGTGGCAACGGCCTGACGGCGGCCGTGGAGCTGACGACGACACGCACTGACACCAGCATTCACGGAGTTCTTTCCACCGGCCGCGAACGCTGGTAGCTCGGCAAACGCAACTCAACGAAGGAACGCGTCAATTCCTGGACGCCCGCGCCTCCCCCCGAGGTGACGTGGGCGTCAACAAGTTGACGCGTTCCTCCTGCTTGTTATCGGAGCGGCTCGCACACATCGAGTCGCGACCGCCTTCGCCGGACCCATCGATAAGCCCCCGCCCCCGATAGTCGATACGTCTATTGAGAGACTGTGCGCCCGGGCGCGTGTGAAGATCGGTCGCCGGGACGGAGTCGCTCACCGGTATGCGAGTCGGCAGGCCCGCTGCCAAAGGGGAATGCGATGGATATTGCGTCAGTCATCGGCGTCATCGTCTCCGTCGGCGCCATTGTCTGGGCCATGTACGAAGGTACGCACGGCCACCTCGACGCCTTCTACTCGACCGAGGGTTTCGTCCTCGTGCTCGGCGGCTCGTTCGCGGCCTGCTGCCTCTCCATGCCCCTGCGCTCGATTCTCAACATGCCGGGCTATCTGAAGCGCTGGCTGTTCGCCAAGGAATTGCCGTTACACGAGATCATCACGCAGATCGTCGGTTACGCCGAGCTCGCGCGTCGCGAGGGCGTGCTTGCCCTCGAGAAGGAGATCCAGAAGCAGGAAGATCCGTTTTTCCGCAAAGGGCTTCAGCTCGCGGTGGACGGCATGGATGGGGAAACGATCGAAAAGACGCTCGAAATCCAGATGTCGGCGG
>JADLAP010000052.1 GCA_020848195.1 Phycisphaeraceae bacterium | reverse complement strand
GGGACAAGCAAATCACGACATGGAGTTCAATAATCGAAAAAAACGGATGATCGCTTGACAGCCCACCTTCGCTCGTTAGACTTATGTTGTTGACTTCAGGAGAGCGTGCTCAGGTTCTTGGGCAACTCTCAACCAATATGCCCCCGGAAGGGCTCGGCTTCACGTTCTGTGAGCCGGGCCTTTTTTATTTCCCCGGTCGCCCTTGGCACTGGCGGGACCACCGTGGCGCGAAGCGGGGGCTTGCTAAGTTATATCTTGATTTATGACAGTTAAATACGAAATTGCATCAAGGCGATGAAGCCTTGATCGTCCATCCTGATCTTGTGGCTCGGTCACCGGGTCAGCAGGCGGTACAGCGGGGCGGGAGTCAGGTCGGACACGGGCAGCGCAGCCGGTTCGCCCATCGCCGCGGCGGCGGCAAGGTAGCCGCTTCGCACCGCGCCTTCCATGGTCGCGGGCCAGCCGGAGCGGCACCAGTCGCCCGCCAGCGCGAGGTTGGCGATGCCCTGTTCAGGTGAGGCCGCGACGGGACGCATCGCGTCGATCCCGGGCACCAGACTGAACGTGGCTCGCTTCTCCTTCACCACCTGACCATGAACCGGTGTCAGCCCCCGCGCCAGGGGCAGCGCCTTGCCGATCTCGCTTGCCGTCAGCGCCAGCAGTTCCTCGGCGGTGAGCTTCGCTTCATCGTGCGCGGCACTGATGACGCCGTGCAGATGTTGCCGGCCTGTCCCACGGTCCACGCCCTTGTTGAAGATCCAGTGCAACGGACTGTCCGTGAGAATCAGATGCGGCAGGTCCATCACCGGCTGCTTCGCGGCGTCGTACCAGATGTGGATGCCGATGATGGGGCTGACCTCGATCCGGTCCAGTTGGCTCAGTCGCGGATCGCGCAGTCGCATGGCGTCGTCGCAGACTTTGTTCAGCCGGTCGAACGGCAAAGCGCTGACGAAGTGGTCCGCCTCCAGCACCCGGCCATCGCCCAATCGCAGCCCGGCGACGCGCCGGCCATCGAAGAGCAGTTGCTCGGCGCTGGTTCCGAGCATGACCGTGCCCCCGGCGTCGGCGATGACGCGCGTCGCCGCGTCGTACAGCCGGACGAGTGGAATCTTCGCCAGGCCCATTTCATACGCCTGTTCGTGGCTGCAGAATGCTTCCTGAAAGACCTGCAGCGCATAGTCGGCCGCCATGCGGTGGGGCAGTTCATTGAGCGCGCCCACCGCGACGGGAGCCCAGAACTTCCGCACCGCGCCCTCCGGCTGATTGTGTTCGCTCAGCCACTGCGCGAAGCTGCGATCATGCCACCTTGACCGGCCGGAAGCGCCGATGCGCAGCATCGCCCACATGCCCTTGGCGATGGCGATCTTTTCCCGCACTGTCAGCAGCTTCATGCCCAGCAGCGACATCGTCATGTGGGCCGGGGCGGGCAGGTCGTCGGCTTCCATCACGTCATACCCGCCGTCGCCGAGCGCGAAGTACAGCCGGCGATGCCACTGGATCTGCTCCTCCACGCCGAGCCGGCGGTAAAGGTTCAGCAGGCACGTGCAGCAGCGCAGCAGGACATGCTGACAGTTGTCGAGCACCTGCCCGGTGACGGGATCGACGAAACTCGTGGCCCGACCGCCGAGACGCTTGCGCGTTTCGACCAGCGTGACCCGCACGCCGGCATCCGCCAGTTGCACCGCCGCCGCGATGCCCGACAGCCCGCCGCCGAGGACGATGGCATGTTGTGGCTGGGTTGGGTTATTCTGCAGTTTCATGGATTCAAATGCGTAAAAAAGTCAGTTCTTTTCTTGACAAAGCGAGGCAGCAAGCCGACAATTCACTTGGAGACTCAGCCGAGAAGCTGCTACGGTGGCTTCGAACGCATTGTCTCCTTTTTTATGCGCCTATCTTGCCGTGTAGGGGTCTGGGACATACACCACCCCATGTGTTTTAAAGATTTTCCCCTCACGGTATCCATCGCCGTGCCAGATGAAATGTTCCATTAACCACACAAATGGTTCAATTTCTTGGCGTTTTGCTTCGGCCATGCCGGACTGTCCTCGCCAACCCCAATTCAAGCAATAAATGCACAAATCGGCCGCTTGCACGCCGTAGGACATGTCTGATTCGACGAATAATGGCACTGGAACGATCCATTGCGTTCGTTGTTTTCCAACGAGGGTTTGTGTGAAGTATCGCTCCATGCGTTTGACCAGTTTTCGATCCGAATGTTTTTCGGAACCATCCATGACGAGAAGCCCGGAAGTCTGCTTGCTTTCCAAAAAATAAAAGTACCGTTCGAGAAGGAAGACCAAATCTTTTCGAAGCAATTCATTGGGTTGAGATGATGGACGTGACAGACGCGGAATCATCGCTACGAAAAGATTGGCCTGATTATCCCGAAGAAGTTGAATAACACCTTCTGCAAAATCAAGGCATGCCTGACCGTAAGCCGTGAACTCATGACGTCGCGGCGTTCGGCCTTGTTTGCTGGCATTGAGGAAATTCAAGGCGTGTTTTCTGCGAGTTGCGACATCCATTTTGTCGCCTTGTTGTGCCCATAGAAAACGATTTTTCTCAAGCAATTTGCATCCTTTGAGTTCGGAACCGAATTCATGGAGATAGGTGCCGAATGTGGACTGCTCGAGGTTTCTGACTGCATTGGTAAATGGCCACAATCGAGAAACATCCAGAGCGATCCCTCCATGGATTTCGTAGGGCATTGTTCTGTGGTCATGCCCGCTTTCATCCAGAAAGAGCAGCCAACTCATCCGCTACGCTCCTCGGTGGTCCGAATGCTGTTGTCAGATCGGAGACGAACGAATCAGACGGCGAACAGTCACAGCGACGCGTCCCGCACCCGCGTCGGTCGGCGGAAGCGGGAGCGCAGGGCGATGCCCATCTTGGTGAAGCTGCTCAGGCGCACCCGCTGGGTCAGCACGCTGCGCGGCGACATGGCGATGCGCTCCAGCAGGCCGCGGTAGATTTTCATCATCGCCCAGCTCGTGCTCTGGCAGGCGGGATCGATGTAGTTTTCCAGCGTCTGCGACATTTCGTAGTACGACCGCGCGCGTTCGATCTGGAAATTCATCAGGCGGTCGAAGTTGTCGCCGACCTTTTCGCCCAGGAACGTGCGGGGGCTGACGTTGAAGCGGTCCAGTTCCTCCTGCGGGATGTACGTGCGGTCGCGCTGGGCGTCTTCGTTCAGATCGCGGAGAATGTTGGTGAGCTGGAACGCGATGCCGCGGTACTCAGCCAGTTTCGTCGCCGCCGGGTCGCCGCTGGTGCCCCAGACGCTGATGCAGACCAGGCCCACGACGCCGGCGACCTTGTAGCAGTAGTCGTACAGTTCGTCGAAGGTCTGGAACTTCTGCGTCAGCAGATCGCGGCGCTGGCCGTCGAGCATCGCGTGCAGATGGTCCGGGTCGATCGGATAGGCCCGCATGACATGGTTGAACGCGGGCCAGATCGGTTTGGCCGGCTCATCCATCTCCGGCAGCACGCCGGTCCGGATCACCTGCGTCATCCGTTCGCGGAAGCCTTCGAGCACGGCAATCCGCCGACTGATGTTCGCCATGTTCAGATAAGGCGATTCCTGCCGAGATGTCTGCGCCGCCGGCTGATCCGCCAGATCGTCGCAGGCCCGCATGAAGGCGTAGATCGCGTACAACGCCGAGCGTTTCGGTTCAGGCGTCAGCTTCATGCCGTAGTAAAAATTCCGCGCACGCTTGCGCACGAGCTTCCGGCAATAGCTCAGCGATCGCCGGGCTGCGCGATCCATGCGGACCCGGTCGTCGGGTATCGGCGCCGGCATCGCTTCGGCTTGCGTCTCCGCGTCGCGGCGACGGGTCTCGGTGGTGGCGCCTGGCATCACTGAAAGTTCCGCGAAAAGGAATGACCCCACAACCGTGCCGCCACCGCACGCATCAGCAGCGCCATCTTCCGGCCCTTGCTCAGCCGCGGCCGCTGCGTCAGCGTGTCGTAATCTCGTTTTTCAATCATCTTCAATATCGATTGCCCGCCGAGGGAAAAAAGTTGAATGTCCGTCCTCAGCCGCGGCGAAACCCGCGGCCAAAGCCCGTGTCCACGCTCGAACAGCGGCCACGTGCGCTCGGCCAGTTCCCGCACCGTGGCGCGGTAGGCCGGCAGCAGGGCGGTGATCGCCACCGAACTCCGCTGCCTCGCCGCGGCGCAGCACGCGCCTGACTGTTCGCACTGCTGTTTCTCGTCGCCCTTCACCGCCGCGACCATGTCGCCGATGTCCAGCCCGTGCCGCGACGCCACTTCGGAAGGCACATACACGCGGTCACGCTCGAGGATGTCCCGCCTGACGTCCTGCCAGAAGTTGGTCAGTTGCAGCGCGGTGCAGGTGGCGTCGCTGAGCTTCTGCCGTTCTTCGTCACGGTAGCCGCAGACATACAGCACCAGCCGGCCGACGGGGTCGGCGCTGCGCGTGCAGTAGTCCAGCACCTGCTCCCACGTGGCGTAGCGCGTCACCTGCTGGTCCTGCAGGAAAGCGTCGATCAGATCGTCGAACGGCTTGCGGGGAATCTCGTGCCTCTGCACCACCGGCTGCAACGCCACGAAAACCGGGTGCCGCGGCGAGCCGGCATAGCAGCCGTCCAACTCCCGCCGCCACCAGTCGAGCAACTCCTTCGACTTCCGGGGGTCGCCGGTTTCGTCGCCCAGATCGTCCGCCCACCGGCAAAAGCTGTAAATCGCGTGGAAATCCTCCCGCAAATCCCTCGGCAGCAGCCGGCTGACCACGGTGAAGTTCTCGTACTGCGATTCCGTCAACGCCTTGGCGTATGCAGCCGCCTGCTCGCGGTCCATCGGCAGACACCGCTGCGGCCCGTACTGGTCAAGTTGCGCAAGAATCGCCGACGCCATGGCCCAAACGTTCCCGTTGGTGCGGACTTCTCCCCAATCAGCCATCATACCATGCCCGAAGGACGCATCGGCTCAGCGCCAGCACCGTGCGTTCGATGCGACCCGCCACATTTCAATGATTCCCTGATCCCGAAAATCCGCCCCGCGCCAGGCCTTGGCCGCATGTCCCGCCCTGCCATCCACGCAATCAACCTCGCCAGCGGAACTTAAGGCAATCATCGCGCGGAATCCCTCGATGATCTCCCATGATCCCAGATCACCTGCCGATCATCGTAATCCTGTTGATTCCTTGCGTGTAGCCCGCCGTCGCCCCGTTGATCCGCGATCCGGCAAAATAAGCCGTCGCATGATGCGGACTGGCCATTCCGCGCCGCTTCGTGCATGATTTTCCGCTCTTACTCGTCCACTTCGCATGTGTCACACCACTGTGTCCACAACGCAATCCATCCCAGCCGCACCGTCTTCGGTGCGGTCTTCGCGCCATTTCCGTGGGGTCAAATCAGGAATGAACCAGCCCTGAAGTGCCACCCCCGGCTCCGTGCTGGGTCGTCTGTAATCAGTTCGATGTCGGGTGAGTTGGAATCATGGCGAATGAGCGTTACGCGGAGCCAGCCGCGGGACGATGGCCGATGGCGGGAACAGGCCGGTGAGAAATTCGGGCTACCGACACCGTTTCGGTTCCGACATTCGCGTTGGGATCGCCAGAGCCGACCTTCTGAGCCTCAGTGGAATATGTACATATTCCCTCTTATCTTCGACTGAGTATCAACACGTGTCTGAAAACGACGATCGCATCCAGTTGACTCGATTCGGCATCTGACCGGACAGGAGTGGCAAAGTATACGAAAATACTTGAAAAAAGTGATTGACATGTTATAGGCATGTGGTAATTTAACACTCGCGTCTATGACCCCATGGGTTGGCGCTCAGGGATGAGTCATGGTATTTGTCCGCTGATTCATATTGACCTGTCATATGCCGGCTATTGCGTTGCCCCCCTGAGCCGCCTCGATTGCCGTCACGGCATGGTGTCGCGCTCGGAGGTTGATAGTGTTGCGTACGAACGCCAGCCACATACGATTGTTTACGGTTGTATTCCCGGCGGTAACACGCGATAAACCTCCCAATCAGCAGGTACTCAGTACTGACGTATAGCTATCAGAGTAGCTATGCCGGCGGACTTATGCTCGTTTAGGAGATGTCAAACAGCGCTAATCCATGATTAGCGCCCAATGTTTGTCGTTTGGTCGCCCGTAACCCGTCACGAAAACATGGAAATAGCCGGCTGATCGTGGCACACGCATCACAGTTGTCCGACAGCCGGTCACGAGAACAGTTGATCGTATGTTGTTGATCATGAATGTCGTGCTCATTCGTTACGGGGTATGCACAGAGCATGCGCGGAGGACCGTATCGTTCTGCACGGTCAGTACTGGAAGGAGGTAGTCATTCGATTCCATATCTTCAGGTATCAAACGTGGTCTTGCTGCTGAATCCATTCCCGTCATGATTCCGTGTCGCGGTCGTGCATTCGTCAATATCACCATTTCGCATCTCAGGAACGTTCGCTATGTCATCCATACCGCAATGTCATTTACGCTGGATTTTTGCCGCGTTGGTGGTTTGCGTCGGACAATCAGCATGGTCCGCCGACGCTTTTTATGACGTGACCAACGCCGGGGCCAACCCCGCTGATAATCCCGCCGACAACGACGCCACAGCCGTCAATAACGCCATTGCATCCGGCCAGCGTCATCTCTATTTTCCCCCCGGCGTATACAACCTGGGCAACACCATTGACATTCCCAACGACTGCTTTCTCAGCGGCAGCGGACCGGCCACCATCATCAAGCACAAATCGACCACCAAGACCATTGTGCTGTTTCACGTCGTGAACGCGCAAAATGTGACGATTGAGAATCTGACCTTCGTCGGCAGCGACGCCGCGACCTGGCATCCCGATTCGTCTGGCGTCTACATCGACAGTTCCGTGATCGTCAATATCCGCAACTGCCACTTCCGCGACTTCGGCATCGGACCCTGGGGCTCCGGCGGCAGCGCCATCGCCGCGGATTTCTCTTCGTTCATCACCATCGGCAACAACTTCTTTGATGGCGGCAACAAATATGCCGGATCGACCATCCTGTTCGAGAAATCAAACTCCCACGGGGTGATCTCCGGCAACATCGTCGACACGGAGAACTTCTTCGCCATCAACATCAATGTGGATGGGTCCACGACGGGAGAAGCCGACCCCGGACAATTAGTCATCAGCAACAACATCATCCGCAATGCCACACACGGCATCTACTCCGGATACGGAACGACCGATGCTCCGGTTGATACGGTGATCAGCGGAAACGTGTTTGAAAATCACGACGGACACGCCATCACAATCACCGGCGCCGCGGCGGGAAATGTTTCCATCACAGACAACTCCATCCGCTACTGCGCTGGTGCTGCCACCATGGACTTCGCCATCCTGCTCGATGCGGCGGGGAACATCTTGGTTGACGGCAACGCCATTCTCGATTCAGGCTACGACAATACCGGGGCTGCCCGGGCCTATCCAGGCAGCGTCAGTGCAATCGGCGCGTTTCGCGCGGATAAACTCACCATCTCCAGCAACAACATCCATATCGCGGCAATGGGAGTCAATCTGAGCAACCTGACTGGCGCGACGATGAAAAACATCGAAATGACAGGCAATATGATCAGTGATACCGCCTTGAGCGTATACCTGGGTGGCTATGCCAAAGAGAACGTGCGCATACTCGACAACGTTTTCGATCAACGCAATACCGGCTCCAGCGGCATCCATGTCTGGCAATCCGGCAATCTTGACAACTTCCATGTCGTCGGCAACTCATTCGCCGGACGCCAATCCACCGGCAGCAATTACTACGGGATTTATTGCGGTTTTGCCCCCAGCGGCGTAATTGCCAATAACCGCTTCGACGGCTGGGATGTCGGCGCGTATTTGACCTACACAACCGCCAATAACCTGAACGGCAAGCTCTTTGTGGTTTCAGGCAACAACTATGTCAATAACAAGCAAGGCTTACTCGCCACCATTAGCGATTCAGGAACCACAGGCTATAAACTGATTGGACCCAACACCTATTCAGGCAACACGACCAACTACAGCCAGAACGGCGGTTCCAACCGTACCATCGAAGTCGCCCTTTCCGTCTATCCCCGCCTTGAGATTCTCACCACCACCGGCGTACCAACCATAGGAACCTGGGCCACAGGCGACCGTGTCTGGTTCACCGCCCCCATCAACAACGGCGGCGTCAACTACATGGGCGCATACTACGACGGATCGACATGGAAATACATGGCCGCCACTCAGTAAGCTGCATATCAGCTTTGCGGGTTGGCTCAATCGTTGCATTCCAGTCGGTGTTCGGTTGAACTCGATGTCCCTTTCTTTCTGAAAGTATGATCCCATGCGACATCCCTCAATATGCACAATGCTTGCCGGCATGCTCGTGGCCGCGATGACGACCACTTCCCTGGCCGGTGACGATTTCTTCTTGGTCACTGACCAGGCGGGCGTAAGCGCCGCCGACGCCGGCGACGATACCGCCGGCATTCAAACCGCAATCACCAACAATCGACACGTGCATTTTCCTCCCGGTGTATATCGCATCAATACCGCAATATCCATACCATCCAACACATTGATCACCGGCAGCGGAGCCTCTTCCATCATCCGGCACTATTTTGACGGAGCGCCTGCGAACCAGACCAACGATCTGTTTGACATCGTCGGCTCCAGCGGCGCCAACAAAGTCAACATCACCATCAGCGGATTACGCTTCATCGGCAATGACCAGGCCATCGCGGGAGAAGGCGCGTACGGCATACACGCGCTCTACGCCGACCACCTGATGATCCGGAATTGTCAATTTCGATCATTTGGTAATCCAACATACACGGGACAATGCGCTCTGCGCGCCATGGATTTCCGTCAAACCTCCAAAGTCATCGTTGATGGCGTGGACATACGGGAATGTTATGCCGGGACAAGCGCCAACTCGGCAGACATGTCGTTTTACACCTCAAATTCCGACCTGATCATCACCAACAACCATATCCAAACAACCACGAAATGCGGGTTCGCCATCACGAGCTTCAGCACGTACAGCTCCAATCGGGTCGTAGTCTCCAACAACACCGCCCTGGGCCAGGGAGCGCATTGCTACATCGGAGCCTATGGGGGAACCAACACATCGATTGTATACACCAGGAACATCGCACGTGGAAGCGGCTACAGCGGCATCTATATCCCGACAAATGGCGACTGGGCCGTCAATCCCAACGCCGGCGGCATCATCGTCAGCCATAATCTCATCACCAACTGCGGAACTGCCGGGGAAACCGGAATATCGCATGGAATCAACGTCGGCGGCGGTGGACGCCCAATCACCATCAAAGGCAACGTCATTCTCAACACCGGATACGACCTTAACGGCAACCTTCGCCAGTTGAGCGGCGGATATGCTCCTTCGGCGATCCATTCCCACTTTTCCGACAAGCTTCTCATTGCCGACAACGTCATTACCACCGCCCAGGGACCCGGTATCGATCTGTACCTGAATGAAGCTGCGCTGGTGCATAACAACCAGCTCCACGGCACGGACGGCGGCGGTGTCGTCGTGTACAACAACGCAGGCTCCCCTTTTGACTATCTCGAGATCATCGACAATGTTATCGATGTCAGTCATCGGGAAGCACGTGGGATCACGGTGAATATCACAGCACCGGAAATCAGCGAACAATACGACGGACGTTTTCGTATCCACGGCAATCGAATCCTTGGTTCAAGCAAAAATCCCGCGAACGCCGAGGCCAGCATGGGGATTCTCATGTACTCCTACTTGTCCGCTCCATCAAGCCCGGCTTATCCATTGCAAGGTGAAATCATCAATAATTCAATTGAAAATTTCTACTACGGGATGAGGCAAACCTCAGGCATCAGTGATGGCTTGCTGATGACATCAGGAGATCAGGTGATCTCGAACAATATCTTCAGAAATATCGTGTATGCCATGCACCTGTATGCCGACGCAAGCTCGCCCACCAATATCCACCGCCTGCTGGGGCAGGCCATCCTCGACAATACCGACATTCCATGGATGTCATATGCGTCGCCGTATCACATCGATACCGCCATAGCCACGAATCCGCGCGTTGTACTCGAGGCGGCAGCACTTCCCGCGTCCACCTCCGCCTGGATCGCCGGCGACCGCGTGGTGTTCAACATTCCCGTGACCGTGGGCAGCACAAAATATCTCGGAGCGGTTTACAACGGTTCCGGTTGGACATACTACGGCCCAACCCAATAGTTCGGGCGGCAGAACTCCGGAGTCAACACTTGACCATTGATGTCGTGCATGCCTGATCCCCATGCACAACATCTTCAGGATAGCCCCATCGCAACGGCATTCAATACGGCAACGATTACGGTCGGCTTGTTCATCGGAGGGGCGCGAAGGCTGCACTGAAGACGGTGCGAGTGTGTGACGGATGGCGCTACGGTTGCGGCAGGGACAACACCGTTGGCTGGCGAATGCCGGACTCGCAGAGTCCGGCTCCGACAGCGTGTGACGTTCAGCGGACACGAACAATTCAAGAATGTGGCATGTGTGCATCAGACGGAGATGGCCCGCACGGCTCAAAAGCAGAACCTTGCGATGTTCTCCGAGTTGTACTGGACCATGAACGCCATGCTCGCCTTGACGTCGCCGGGTTTCTCCCGATAATTCACAGCGGATGTGGCGCCCCCAGCGTCTAGTGGCCCAGGACGCCAGGTTCTCATCCTGGAAACAGGGGTTCGACTCCCCTTGGGGGTACTTCCCGTTTGCAAGGGTTGTTGCGCTGGGCCGCAACCTCCCGCAAAGCCCCGCGAAACGCGGGGTTTTTTGTTGCGCCGAATTCGTCGTGCGAGATATTGCAGTCCGTCGCGTGCGGTTGCTGTGCCGGATTCCGTGCCGCCTTTCGTGCCGCCTTCTTCGTGTCTGACCGGTCGCCTGCTCCGGGGACAGTGGCCCGGTCGAAATGCTCATCCGTCACTTGCAGGTAATGCTTGGCTGCGATTGCTGACGAATTGCCGATCCATGCACAGACCACGTGGAGGGGAAAGGTTTCGGCCAGTTCGGTTTCCCGCGTCGCCCGCAGGTTGTGGAACAGCTTGGGCCAGGGCTGCACGCCAGCCCGCCGGATGATCCGCTCAAGCTGGGTTCGCAGGTTGACGCTTCCGTCCCGGCAGCGGGAAATACGGGTGCGGATGACCGATCGCCGCTCGACCTTGCCCAGAGGCAGATACGGCCCACCGGTGCGCAGCACCTGGTCTTCCAACAGAAAGATCGCCCGGCGAACGCCCTCCGTGTCGCCGGCCTGCACGCGGCAACCTTCCCGGGTCACCACCAGGCGATGCGATTCCGCTGCCGGCATCTCGGTCTGCTCGATGACAATCGGATACGCGCCATCGCGGGAAATGCCCGCAGCCCGGAGAAAGTCGGTTAAATCCTGATAGGCGGTGGCCAGCGTTCCGCGAGGATCGGGGAACCGGGCGTGAACCGTCACGCCGGCCTGTAGGCTCACTTGGCGGCTCGACCGCGCGCGGGGCGGCCAGACAATCCGCCGCCACAGCGGAGCCTGAAGCTCCCGGATGAATTTCCAGGAGGACACGGCGGGCTGCGCCGGTTCGGGTTGAAGACTCAACAAGGTTTTCATCCTGGCTATGCCTGGCTTGTTGATGCGGGAATGAAATAGGCTTCGACCTGGAGTGTGACGCCGAGCGTCGTCATGACCGAAAGCGTGGCCTCCCATGCCGCATCGTCGGCCATGGCAGGAACCGCCACGCGCCAGGCCTGCCACGAGGATGGGTAGGTGTACGTTTCCAGCACGGGCGTCGCGGCAACGGGTTGATGCTCGATGCGCATGTCCATGCCCATTTCCCGGCCGGGGTAGTGGGTCGTAAAGGCCAGACCCCGGCGTGAGCGGTTCACGCTCAAACACAAGACGCCTCCGCGGCGCGAGGCGGGCAGTCGGCCCCGAACGTCCAGGAGACGGCGATGCGTAGCCAGGCTTGACGGCGCGGCCGGTTCAGGCGATGGAAACCGGAGAGCTGAACCACGCGGTGATCATCCGCTACCGTGGCGGCGCGATGGCGACCATCACCATGTGCGCCAACGGCTGCTTCGCCTATCCCAAGGAACTGTACGAGGTCATGGGCCAGGGCGGATTCCTGGCGGTGGATCATCTGCTGGAAATCCGCACGGCGGGGATCGCCGGCGCTCCGGCCCGCAAAACGTTCGACATGATCGAACGCGATGGTCGCCGCGTGCCTACGCCCAACGGCGTCCTCGACTGGCTCGAGCGCAAACGCGCCGCCTGCGAACAAGCCGCGGCCGCCGGCGATCCGTCGCTGCAATTCACCGTTGAACCTGATCGGGGGCATCTGCACGCCATCGACCATTTCATCGATCAGATGCTCGGCGAAGGCCCGGAAGTCTGCGGCGTCGATGCCGCGGTCAGCGCCACCCGTATCGCCTTCGCCGCCATTCAATCAGCGAAAGAGAATCGGATCGTTTCACTTGACGAAACAGGTTGGCGGCCATCGGCAAGACCACCATGGGCTGGTTCCTGGGCTTCAAACTGCACCTGATCGTCAACGACCGCGGCGAATGGCTGGCCTTCCACCTGGCCGTACCGATGGATGCGCCCGATGCGTTGCTCCATATCCATCGGGTTCCACGGCAGGTCGTGGTTGAACAGCACACGGGCGAATTGCAGGTTGATCCCTTCGCGCCCGGCGGCGGTGCAAACGAGGACTCGCGGCCCGTCGTGGCGGCGGAACCGCTTTTCGGCGGCGATCTTCGCGCCGTGGTTCTTCGTCGCCACGATGGGCGAGCGGAAGATGGGCGTGCGGTGTCCACAGCCGGGCTTGATGCACGGGCCGTACCTGGCCCAGAAGGTGTAGATGATCTCCGGGCCTTCGTACAGGTAATCCTTGCGCTGGTCTGGCGGCAGTGTGACGGGGTCGAAGCCTGGTGGCATTGCTTGGCGTTCGGTTGAAGAACCCCCGGCGGAGCAGGGGGCTGGGGGAGGAATCTTGAACCACGTGCCTTTGCGGCCGCCCACGCCGTCCGTCGCAGCTTGGATCATGGCAAGGATGCCGGCTCGAATCGCCGGGGGTAGCCGTGTTCATGCTTGCAGCACTTCGATCAAGTCTGCTGGCAAAACTGGGGCTGGCATGCGACTGGGCATAGCTGGATCGAGGCCCATAGTGCCGGATTCCGTGCCGCCTTGCTGCGAAACCGGCGGATTTCCCGCAGAATCGGCGGATAGTTCGAGTCCTTCGGTACTTTCTGTTTGCACGGATTGTTGCGCGGGGCGAACGGGTCGCCGGGGGCGGGTGTGCATGACTGAATCGCTATGGCCGGCCGGTCAGCGTTCGGGACCGTTTGTGTGATACGGTCCATCGATGCCATAATCTTCGCCCGATCGTAAACGGACAAGATTCTCAGTCGCACAGCGTTGGACCACGAAGTCCTTTGGAGTGAATCGTATGGATTGGCATGTTGCCGACGGCGAGCGCGGCTATCTGCGCGAGCTGGCGCATCGTCAGGCCGAGATCGCGTCCCTGCCCGTGATGGCGCGGCGGAAAAAGATGTGGTACGACCTCAACGACGGCGTGGCCGGCGCCCGGCCCGCGGTCATCATCGAAACATGGACCTTCGGCGATGAATTCGTGCCGCATGCCCTGCTCCAATGCACGACCGACGCCGGTCGGGCCATCGAGCGGCGACTGCTCGACGTCATCCGCAATCACGAACAGATCGACGACGACAAGGTCGCCCCGGACACCTTCGACATCGGCTGGCAAGTGGACATCGACGAATTCGGCGTCCGGATCGACACCGAACATGCCGCCGACGCCGAAGGCCGGAACATTGGTTTCCAGATCGACTATCCCCTCAAAAACCTGCGTACTGATCTGGACCTGCTCAAGCCCGCCGTCTGCCGGGTGGATCGCCAGGCGACGGCGGCGTACCGGCAATGCGTCGAGGATCTGCTCGGCGACATCCTACCCGTGCGCATGGTCGGCGGATGCTACGGCAACGCCATGCTCACGAATCGCCTCGTGCATCTGATGGGCATGGAGAATTTCTTCCTGGCCATGTACGACACGCCGGAGGAAGTGCATCGCCTGATGGCGTACCTGCGTGACAACTGCCTGCGGGTGATGCGCTGGGCCGAGGCCGAGGGGTTGCTGGTGGCCAACAACGCCAACGACATCAGCTTCGGGTCCAGCTACAACTTCACGCGACGGCTGCCCGACGGCGTTCCGGGCCGGCCACACCGGCTCGGCGACATGTGGGGCAGCGCCAACAGCCAGGAAACCGTGGGCATCTCGCGGGAACTGTTCCACGAATTCTGCTTCCCGTACTACCGCGACGCCGTCGAACCCGTCGGCCTGCTGTACTACGGCTGCTGCGAACCGACCCACACGTTCTGGGACGACATCCGACAGCTTCCCCACCTGAAGAAAATCTCCGTCAACCGCTGGACGGACCAGGCGATCATCGGCGAAGCCCTTCGCGGCACGGAACTGGTGCTCTCCCGCAAGCCCGATCCCAATCTGCTGGGCGTAGCCGAGGTGCTCGACGAAGATGCGTGGTCACGCCACATCCGCCAGACGCTCCGCGACGGCCGGGGCTGTTTCATCGAGTTCATCGTCCGCGACGTTTACACCGTTCACCACAACCTCGGGAAGGTCAAACGCGCGGTGGAACTGGCGCGTGGGGAAATCGATCGACATGCTTCGTGACCGATGGATGTCCGGAGAGCGAATGCCGCGCCGCACCGCAACGATCCGGCGACCGTTACACTGATGCCCGATGGCTTGCCCTCCTCCGGCTGACGACGACCTGCGGGATCATCCCGATGCCGACGCGACGCGCCGCATCGTCGGCATCGACCCCGGCCTGCGCATCACCGGCTACGGCGTGCTGAACCTGAGGCCCGGCGAAGCCGATCCCTCCCTCGTCGAAGCAGGCGTGTTCCGGCTCCGAGCGTCGCTGTCGCTCGAAGCCCGACTGATCCAGTTGCACGACGACCTGACCGACCTGCTCAAACAGACCCGGCCTCATGTCGTGGCGGTCGAAAAGCTCTACGCCCACTACAAACATCCGCGCACGGCCATTCTCATGGCTCACGCCCGCGGCGTCATTCTGCTGGCCGCCAAGCAATGCGGAGCCGACCTGCTGCACCTGCCATCGACCGAAGTGAAAAAAGCCGTCACCGGCTACGGCCACGCCTCCAAAGACCAGATGCAACGCGCCGTGCAGAGCCATTTCCGTCTGGCTGAGCTTCCCCAACCCCCCGACGTCGCCGACGCCCTGGCCATCGCACTGACCGCTGCGAGAAGAGTTTTAGCCACAGATGAACGCAGATAAACGCAGATAAGACCAAGACAAAACAGTTTGATATTTCATGCCAACCAAAGCCCGCGGGTGCTCTGTACATAGAGTTTCCGAGGGGATCTGCCGCATGAACTACCTCACTTTGATTTTGACTTATCTGCGTTTATCTGCGTTCATCTGCGGCTAAAAAACAAATCACCGTCCCAGCACCTTGAGCAGTTCGCGGCAGAAATCCGGCAGATCGTCCGGCCGGCGGCTGGTGACGTGGTGGCCGTCGACGACCACGGGCGCGTCGATCCAGATCGCGCCGGCATTGACCATGTCGTCCCGGATGCCCGGCGTGCTGGTGTAGCGGATGCTTTTGACGATGCCGGCCGAGATATCGATCCACGGGCCGTGACAGATCGACGCCACGAGCTTGTCCGCGTCGTTCATGGCTCGCGTGATGCGTTTGACGCTGTCGAGCCGGCGAAGACGGTCGGGCATCCAGCCGCCGGGGATGACCAGGCCCGTGAACGCGGCGGGGTCGATGTCGTCCAGTTTCGCCGAGGGTTTCTGCGGATAGCCGTGTTTGCCGAGATACGTCGCGCCCGATTCCTCACCGGCGACCACGACGTCGCAGCCCGCTTCCAGCAGACGATACCTGGGGTATTGCAGTTCGAGATCTTCGTACTCATTGCCGACGAAGATCAGCACGCGCGGGGATGGGGTGGTCATGATCGCCTGCTCCGTGGTTGGTGAAGGTGCGGTCGATTGTAGACCTCGCTACACTGGCTCGACCATTGGAAAAACACGGAGTATGACTGCCATGAACGATCGCACGATTCGCCAGGCCTTCCAGGCTTTGGACCAGTTCAAGATCGAGTTGCCGAGCTGGGGTTTCGCCGACACGGGCACGCGGTTCGGCAAATTCTTTCAGGACGCGGCCGCTTCGACGACGGAAGACAAGTTCCACGACGCCGGCGTGGTGCATCGGCTGACCGGCTGCTGCCCGACCATCGCGGTGCATGTGCTCTGGGACTTTGCGCCGGGGCAGAATCCCAAGGACGTGGCGAAGCTGGCGAAGAAGCACGGCGTCAAGATCGGGGCCATCAATCCGAACGTGTTCCAGGACCAGGAATACAAGTTCGGTTCCTTCTGCTCGCCCAACGCCAGGGCGCGGAAGACGGCGATGGACCACACGCTCGACAGCATCGAACTCGGCCAGGCGGTCGGCAGCCAGTTCCTCTCCATGTGGCTGGCGGATGGAACCAACTATCCCGGCCAGGACAGCATCTACCGCCGCAAGCACGACCTGACCGAGGCGTTCAGGAAGATCGCCGCCGTCATGGCGAAGAAGTGGAAGGGCGCCACGCTGCTCGTGGAATACAAGCCCTTTGAGCCGGGTTTTTACCATACTGATATTCAAGACTGGGGCATGGCGTACCTGCTCGCCAAGGCCTGCGGCAAGAACGCCAAAGTCCTCGTCGACACCGGCCACCACCTGCCCAACTGCAACATCGAACACATCGTCGCCATCCTGCTCGACGAGAACATGCTTGGAGGCTTCCACTTCAACGACCGCAAATACGCCGACGACGACCTGACGCTCGGCTCCATCGATCCCTATGCCGTCTTCCGCATCTTCGACCAGATCCACCAGCACATGTTCGACACCGGCAGGGATCCGAAGCTGGCGTACATGGTGGACCAGTCGCACAACCTCAAGCCCAAGCTGGAGGCGATGGTGCAGACGGTGGACGAGGCGCAGAAGCAGTTCGCCCGCGCGGCTCTGGTGGATCGCAAGGCGCTGGCCATGGCGCAGAAACGGATGGACGTGGTCGGCGCGGAGCGCGTCCTGCGCGACGCCTTTGAAACCGACGTGCGCGACCTGCTGGCGGACTGGCGGGCCGGCCACGACCTGCCGATGGACCCGGTGGAGGAACTCCGCGCCAGCGGCATCATCGAGCAACTGAGCAAACAGCGGAGCGCCGAACGCAAGGCCCGCGGCGAAGTCCGCGGCGGATCATTCGCGTAAGCGCCGCCGCTGCACGTCTGCCGCCTTCGGCTGACGACGATAGTCGCGTGGCGTCTGCCCCGTGCGACGGCGGAAGCGGGTGGCGAAGTGGTAGGGATTATCGAATCCGCACGACTGGGCGACTTCGTGGATCGGGTCGGATGTCGCCAGCAGCAGCGACTGCGCCCGCGCGATGCGCAGGCCCTCGACGAACTTCATCGGGCTTTCGCCTCGCCACGCGGTGAACAGGTGTGCGAATCTTGACGGTGAAAGTCCCGCGACGTCGGCAAGTTTCTCGATGCTCAGCGGCTCCGTCAGATGCGCTTCGGCGAAGGCCATGGCGTCGAGGAGCCTTTCATCGGCGGGGGGGAGCTTGCCCATGACGTGCGCCTCGTCGCCGAGCATCATCGCCCGTTCGAGCGCGTGAAGCGTCAGTTCCGTCGCCAGCGGCCGCGATTCGCGCCGGTAGGCATGCGCCTGTTTGAATGCCGCCTCGATCTGCGGCATGGTTCGCACCCGGTCCGCGTTCACCCGCCACAAGCCGGGCATCGGCGAGGGCCATCGCGCGAACCATCGCTTCCAGCCCTTGGGGATCGTGAGAATGGCGAAGTACTCGCGGTGCCTGCGGGTCCGCGGCGTGGTGCTGATGGCATAAGGCGTGTCCGGCGCGATCACGACGAGCGAACCCGGCTCGCTGATGTGACGATGCCTGCCCTGTCGAATCTCCATCGGACCTTCGAGAACACAACCGAAGGTCCACAGCGGAAAATCCGCGGCACGCACGTAGCGGTAAGGCGGGTCGAGTGTCAGATAGCTCACCGTCAGCGTCATATCCCATCTCCATCCAGCAGAAACAGAAATGTTTCACGGCAGCTTCAACTATGGACATATCCGCATCCGCGAAGGCATCATATCGCCATATGCTCGTACAAGCACCTGAATACCGGAAGTTCATCGACATCAGCACGCGCCGGGCGAGGCGGACTGATCCATCCGGGCAGGAATCCGTGAAGCAGCATTGAGAATGAATATCCACAAGGAAGGTGAGGCACACCATGGCATTGACGACACAGCAGATCGCTCGGTATCGGCGCGACGGCGTGCTTCCGGTGGGGCGAATGCTCAGCGACCTGCAGGTTCAGGACGCCCGCGAGCACATCCAGGCGGCGATGGACCGGCAACTGCTGGACAAGCCGGGGACGAATCCGGGCAAGTTCACGTTCCGGCTGCTCAGCGCGTCGCAGTCGGACCCGTGGTTCGGACAGTTGCTGCGTTCAGGCCCGATCCTCGACGCCGCCGAGGCGGTGCTTGGGCCGGACATTCAGTATTTCCAGGACAACGTGTTCTACAAGCCGGCGCGTGATGGGGACATCACGCAGTGGCATCAGGACAACATCTGGTGGAAGAGCGATCCGCCGGACATGCTGACGATCTGGATTGCGCTGGATGACGTGACGCCGGAGAACGGCGCGGTGCGTTACGTCGTCGGGAGCCATGCCGCGCTGATCGAGCATCGTCTGCCGGTCGATGACCCCCAGGGCGCGAAATACAACATGATCCACCCGGACGACGTGAAGGACCGCGATGTGGTCACATTCGATGTGCCCGCGGGGCACGGCGTGATGCACCACTGCCTGACGATCCACGGCGCGCCCGCCAATGTGTCGGAGCGTCCCCGGCGAGGGTACACGGTCCACTTGATGCGGGCGGGTTTGTTCCCGGACAGACTGGCGGAGAGCAATCCGGTTTTGCGCGGGCGGATACCGACGGCCTGTTGCGATCCGAGTCCGCGGGAGTCGTCCCGCCGGATGTCCGCGCGGAAAGGCGCAACGAATGCGAATGCCGCCCGTGGAACGATGGGAGACAAGCCATGACTACGCCTCGTGAGAACCTGCTGAAAATCTTTCGTCACCAGACGCCGGACTGGCTTCCTGTCGTCGGTCACTGCGATCCGTACAACCAGCCGAGCCGTCAGGGAATGGACCCCGCGCTGGCGGCGGCGCTGGGCGAGGTGCAGTGGGGCGATACGTCAACGGTCGTTTTTTCGCGGCATCTGGGGCTGGACATCATGGACTGGTTCGGCATGCCTGCGGTGCGCGCCATCCACCGGAGGGTGACCGTCCAGAGCACGACGGAAGGCGACGTCACCACGCGCATCTGGCACACGCCCGCCGGCGATCTGCGGGAGGTCAGCGAAGTCTGCCGTGACGCGACGGGCGCGGTTTCAAGCAACTGGACAGAGCATCTGGTCAAGGGTCCGGATGATCTGCCCGCGCTGGCGGCGATTTTCGAGGACGAGGTGATTGAACTTGACGCCGAGGGCCTGGCCCGCACGCGCCGGCGGCGGGAGCTGATCGGCGACGATGGATTGCTGCTGGGACCGATGCACGGCACGCCGCTGGGCATGATGTATCGGGTCTATGCAGGCGTCGAAACATTGGCGTATCTGTGGGCGGATGCGCCCGATGCCCTGCGCGACTGCTTCGCTGTGATGGAAGCGAACTACCTCAAGCGACTGGCGGTGGGGCTTCAGTCCGACATCGATGCCGTGGTCAGCGTGGACGACACCTCGACCACGACCATTTCACCCGCCATGTTCGAGGCCTGCAATCTCGACGTGACGGACGTCCGCGCCGAAGCGGCGCACGCCGCGGGCAGGATCTATATCCATCATTCATGCGGGCTGATCCGCGATCTGCTGCCGTTGTATCGGCGTACGAAGATGGATGCCGTTCACGCCTTCACCATTCCGCCCGTGGGCAACGTCACGGTGGCCGAGGGGCGTCAAGCCCTTGGTGGCCGGATCGGCATGATTGCCGGTCTGGAGCAACTGCCAGGTCCGATGGACGATCTCGCGGCCGTGCGAGCCTGCATCCACCGCATGATCGGCGAGGCGATGCCGTGGGATCACTTCATCCTGAACCTGGTGGCGTATCCCAACCGGACGATGGATCAGACCCGGTTCGTCGCCGATTGCTGCCGGGAGTTGTCGCCGCGACGCGGCTGATCGTGTCATGCGAAGGGAACGCAACGACTTTCGCGCGGGCCGCCGTGTCATCGTGCCGTTGTGGTGAAATGCATTGGATTCGTCGTTCGGATTTGGACATTCGGTCATCGGGTCCAGCCAATCCATCCATGGCCCCATGCGGCTGCCCAGTCATGCGTCACGATCGTGCGAGGTTGCCCGGAGTCCGGTGCCATCGTCGAAACGCTCTGGGCGTCATGCCGCGCAGCCGGCGGAAGAGGCGGTTGAAGTGCGCCAGGTTGTGAAAGCCGGACGCCATGGCCGCGTCGATCACGGGCTGTTCGGTTTCCATCAGCAGCCGGCAAGCGTGGCCGATGCGCAGTTCGTGCAGGTAGGCGAGGAAGCCGCGTCCGGTGTGCCGGCGGAAAAAACGGCAAAAGGACGCGGGATTCAGATGCGCCACGTTCGCCGCTTCGTTCAGGCTGATCGGTTCCAGATAGTGCGCGGTCAGCCATCGGCTGACACGGTCGATGCGCAGCACGTCGCGCTGGCGTGAAGGCTGGGTGTAGCCGTCGGACGCCAGCGGTCGTGACGACTCGGCGGCGAGGGTCAGCAGCAGGTCCGTCAGCGCCGCCGGCCTGCGCTGAGGGGGAAGGTGTTCCATGTTCGCCATCGCGGACGTGACTTCGCCGGCGGGGAAGAGCAGTCCCCGTTCCGCCCGCGCCAACAGTCTGCGGATCGGCTTGTGCTCCGGCAGATCGAAATAGCCCGCTCCGAAACAGTCGTCCCGGAACTGCGCCACCACCGACTGGCACCACTTTTTGCGCTTGCGCGGGGCCTGCCAGCAGTGGGGGAGATTCGACGCCAGCAGCACCAGTTCGCCGGGCGCGAACGGCTCGATGCTGTCGCCCACGAACCGCCGGCCGTCTCCGCCGACGATCAGCGTCAGCTCATGCTCCGGATGCGCGTGCCACCGCATCGGCCAGCCGGTTTCCTCGAACCGTCGCACCGCGAAGGAGCAGTCCACCCCAGGCTTGATCAGTTCCACCATCGGCCGCATAAACCTGACGCCTTTCTGGCAACAAAATTGTCTTATGATCGTTCAAAGCGCAAAAATCGTATCACAACCGGCCAAATTCGGCGCAGCATTGTCGGGCCTGAAAGGGCACACTGTACTCATGTCCACACTCCCCGCCGCGATCGAACTCACCCCCGAAGTCGTCCCGGACGACATTCGGCAGGAACTGAACCAACCTTATCGTCTGGATCGGCAAGTCGTCGAGCAATTCCGCGCCGACGGCTTTGTCCATCTGCCTCGCTTCTTCAGCCCGGCCGCGCTGGGCTTTTTTGATCCCCTGATCACGCGGATCACGCTGGATCGCAATCCGCACAAGGACAAGTCGCTGGACGAGCTGGACACCTACGGTCGGGCGTTCATCCAGGTGGGCAACCTGTGGGAACTCGATCCCGTGGTGCGGCTGCTGGCGTTGTGCAGGCGAGGCGGACAGGCGGCGGCCGAGCTGATGGGTTGCGACGGTGTGCGCATGTGGCACGACCAGGCGCTGTACAAGCAGGCCGGCGGCGGGTTCACGCCCTGGCACGCCGACCAGCAGTACTGGCCCTTCGACAGCGGCAAATGCGTGACGATGTGGATTCCGCTGCAGGAAACGCCCATGGAAATGGGGCCGCTCTGCTTCGGTCGCGGCTCGCATCACAAGAACATCGGCCGGGACATGACCATCAGCGACGATTCCGAAAAGTTCATTCAACACGAGGTCAAGCGACAGGGCATCGACGAAGTGTACAAGCCCTACGCGCTGGGCGAAGTGTCGTTCCACTACGGCTGGACGCTGCACCGGGCCGGCCCCAACACGACCAGCCAGCCTCGCCGCGTGTTCACCATCATCTACATGGACGCCCGGATGAAGCTGGCGCCCCGCACGCCGGTCCACCGCGCCGACTGGGCCAGGTGGACGCCTTCGACCTGCGCCGGCCGCGTGCTGGACGATCCGCTCAACCCCGTCCTTTACCAAGGTTCTCCCGCCACGGAGCAAACCTCATGACCGCTCGTGAAGTCGTCCGGCAAGTCATCGCCGGCCAGCGTCCGCCCTATGTCCCCTGGTGTTTCGGTTTTACCCTGGAGGCCCGGGAAAAGCTGACCGCCCACTACGGCACGGAGGATCTCGACGAAATCCTCGGCAACCATCTGCTGTATCTGGGCAACGGCATCGGATTCTTCACCGATCTGCCCAACCAGCGCGTCCGCGACGTCTTCGGCGTCGTCTGGGACCGCAGCGTCGATCACGACATCGGTGTCGTCGAGGGTTGCGCCCTGCCCGATCCGCACCTGCGGGATTACCGCTTCCCCGATCCGCTGGCGCCGCGGCTTTTCTCGGATATCCCCGGCAAACTTCAGCGTTTCGGCGACCGCTACCGCGTCTTTTCCATCGGCTTTTCCCTCTACGAGCGGGCCTGGACCCTGCGCGGCATGGAAAACCTCATGATGGACTTCATCGAGCAGCCCGAATTCGTGGACGAACTGCTCAACACGATCGCGGACTACAACATCGCCCAGGTCCGCCGCGCGATGGAATACGACATCGACGCCGTCTACTTCGGCGACGACTGGGGCCAGCAGATCGGCTTGCAGATGGGCTACGCCACGTGGAAGCGGTTCATCCATCCCGTGCTCAAACGCATGTACGGCTCGGTGAAGCAGCAGGGCAAGGCGGTGTTCATCCATTCCTGCGGCGACGTGGACGAACTGTTCGACGACCTGATCGCGCTCGGCGTCAACTGTTTCAATCCGTTCCAGCCGGAGGTGATGGATGTGCTGTCGCTGATGAAGCAGTACCGCAGCCGGCTGACGTTCCACGGCGGGTTGTCCACGCAGAAGACGCTGCCCTACGGCAGTGTGGCGGATGTCCGCGCCGAGTCGCGCAGGCTGCTGGAGCAGGGGAGCGAAGGCTCGTACATCTTCTCGCCCGCCCACGCGGTGGAGGGCGACGTGCCGCTGGAGAACATGCTGGCTTTCATCGAGGAAGCCCGAAGTCAGGCGGAGGCGAACGTCCGATAAGACCGGTTCGTGAACGTATCCCAGGGCCGTCACCAACCGCGCCAACCGCACAATCGCTATAAACCGCGCCGTCCGCTCTGCCGATAGTAGTACCGGACGCGATCTCCGTGTACCTGGCAGAAGGATGTGGCATGAGCATTCGCAGTGTCGGTCAGGCCTGGCGTCAGAAGCTTTCCACCGCATGGCGTGGCGAAGGCGTGGTACACACCCGCGCGCTGCCGGCCGGCACGCTGGGCATTTCCCGAACCCTGCAGCGCATGACCGTGCGCCTGGCGGGACAAACCCTCGACGTGACTGTCCGGCAGGGCACCACCGACATCGACCTGATCCCCATGCTCCTGCGCCGCGACGGCGAGTACGCGCTGCCGACTGAAGTACAGCCCCGCGTGATCTTCGACATCGGAGCCAACATCGGCATGGCTGCGTTGTTTTTCGCCGCCACCTATCCCCAGGCCCGGATTCACTGCTTTGAACCGCTGCCCGAAAACATCGCGCTGCTCAAGGAAAACACGCAGCCTTTCGCCGATCGCATCCGCGTACACGAGCACGGCCTGTCCAATGTGGACGGGACGTTTGAATATCAGATGTCCAACAATCCCAACAGCTACGGCGGGGGCACCTTCTGCGGCATCGGCTGCAGTGCCGACCGGAAACTGAACCTGCCGATCCGATCCGTCGCCCACGTCATCGCCGAGACCGGCACGTCACCAATCGACGTCTTCAAGATCGACACCGAGGGCAGCGAGTTCCCCATCCTTTCCGGCATTCCCGAACACCTGCGCCGACAGGCTCAAGCCTACGTCGGGGAACTGCACGGCCTGCACGACTGGGAAGTCTGCCAATTGCTGACGGATTCCCACCAGGTCGGCGTGCGGAAACGCTACGATCGCGGGTGCTTCCCCTTCATCGCCGTTCGCAGGGATTTGTGCCAGCGGCAACGCCGGGCGGCGTGATGGCATTTCATTGCAGGCGCGACAAGTCGCCGCGATTCGTATCCGCAGGATGCCGTGCGAACCTTTATCGGAATGCGTTCCCCGCTCGCTGTTCGCGGCGATGGTTCCGCGTCGATATCCAGTGGGTATGACCTTCACTAGCGTCACTTTCGCGGTCTTCTTCACGCTTGTGTTCACCGCTTATTGGACCTTGCGGCGCAGGACGTTCCAGAATGTCCTGCTGCTGGCGGTCAGTTACTTCTTCTATGGCTGGTGGGACTGGCGATTCTGCGGGCTGATGGCGCTGTCGAGCGCCATCGACTACGGGTGCAGCCTGGCGCTGGATCGCACGGAGCGACCCGCGGCACGCAAGGCGTGGCTGGTTTTGAGTCTGGCGACCAACCTCGGCCTGCTGGGGTTCTTCAAATACTTCAACTTCTTCGCCGACAGCCTGCAGGCGATGACAGACTCGATCGGCTGGACGCTGCATCCCGTGACGTTGCGGATCGTGCTGCCGGTGGGCATCAGCTTCTACACGTTCCAGACGCTCAGCTACACGATCGACGTATACCGGCGTGAGATTCGCGCGACGAAGAACTTCGTGGACTTCTTCGCGTTCGTGTCGTTCTTCCCGCAACTGGTGGCCGGGCCGATCGAACGGGCTTCAGCGCTGTTGCCGCAGTTCGAGCAGCCGCGGTCGTTCAACGCCGGCGACGCCACGGACGGCAGCCGTCAGATGCTCTGGGGCGTGTTCAAGAAGATGGTCCTGGCGGACAACCTCGCCGGCGTGGTGGACCCGGTCTTCGCATCGTGGCATCAGCAGCCGGGGCCGATGCTCGCGCTGGCCACCGTCTGTTTCGCGTTCCAGATTTACTGCGATTTCTCGGCCTATTCCGACATCGCCCAAGGCTCGGCGAAGCTGCTGGGCATCCGGCTGATGCGCAATTTCGCCTATCCCTACTTCTCCCAGAGCGTGGCGGAGTTCTGGCGAAGATGGCACATCTCACTGTCCACGTGGTTCCGGGATTACGTCTACCTGCCGCTGGGCGGAGGCCATGTCAGCCGGGCGCGGCGACTGGCCAATGTGCTGGCCACGTTTCTGCTCAGCGGGCTGTGGCATGGGGCGGCCTGGCAGTTCGTCGCGTGGGGCGGCGTCAACGGCGTCGCCATGATGCCCACCATCCGCGGCAAGCGATCCGGCGCGCGACAGGCGGAACAGACCCCCGGCGGCGACCAGCTCATCCCCCGGTTCACCGTGCTCTGGCGCATGGGCATGACGTTCACGTTGATCTGCCTCGCGTGGGTCTTCTTTCGTGCCGCCAGCCTGTCGCAGGCTTTGTCGATCCTTGGCCGCATGGCTCACGATGCCGTCCAGCCTGCCGCGTACAAGCTCGCCGCGGCCACTGTCTACTGGACGCCCGGACTGCCGGCCACGCTGATCCTGCTGGCCGGCTTCGTCCTCGTGGAATGGCTCCAACGACGCAAACTCCATGTTCTCGACCTCGCCGCCTGGCCCCGTCTGGCCCGATGGTCCATCTACACCATGCTCTTCTGGAGCCTGTTCCTCCTGTCCCCGGCCAAGTCGGGGCAGTTCATCTACTGCCAGTTCTAGCGTCCGATCCGGGAAGACTGTCATGCGAAAAGTCCTGCTCAAACTCGCGTGTTTCCTGGCGGTTCAGATCATGATCGCCGCGGCGATCGTCCATGCCTATCGCCCCAATCCCCACAGCTACATGGCAGCTTCGCGGGACAAGCAGGCGCTGCTGGATCGCACGCCTTCCCCGCGCATCCTCCTCGTCGGCGGCTCCCACGTCGCCTTCGGCACCGACAGCCCCACGCTGGAAAAAGCCACCGGCCTGCCCGTGGTCAACCTCGGTCTGCACGCGGGTCTGGGCCTGAACTTCATCCTCGCGCAGGCGGAGCAGGCGATTCGGTCCGGCGATGTCGTGGTGGTCTGCCCGGTCTACACCGTTTTCGCCACGACCCCGCCGACGATGGCGCTGTTGCAGGACATCGAGCAACAGCCCGGCGATATCCGCTGCCTCGACCCCGGCACGCTCCCCACGCTGCTGGACACAGCCCTGTTCGCCTATGGCCGCACCGTCGTGCGCTCCGTGGTGGACCGCTGTCTGGGACAACCGGACCAGCCGAAGCCGCCGTACCGCCGCGATGGCTTCAACGCCTGGGGCGATGTGGTGGCGCACCGCACGATGAAACCCGCCGGCCCGTTGAAGAATGCATCGCTGATCGACAGCGCCTCGCGGGTGACGCAGGCGTCCCTCTCCACCGCCATCACGCGACTGAACCGGTTCCAGGCCTTCTGCTGCAATCAGGGCGCGACGATCTGGTTCGCCTGGCCCCCGGCCCTGAACAGCGAACTGGATCAACATCAAGACGTGATCGACAACATCGTCGCCGCCGCCGACCGCGATCTGCTGATTCCGCAACTCAACCGTCCCGGCGACGTGGCGTACCCGGTCGAATGGTTCTTCGACACCGCATACCACCTCAACAATCAGGGCGTGCAGGTCCACTCCTCGCGTCTGGCCGCCAACCTGGCGCAACGTCTGCACATCGCGCCATCGCAGGTCGCCTGGCGCGAGAGCCGCGCTGCCAGCGCCAAACCGTGATGGCCGATCCCCGCGCAACAAAAAACCCTTGCCGCCGTTCGACAGCAAGGGTCTTGCGAAAGCCACCCATGGGACTTGAACCCACGACCTCGCCCTTACCAAGGGCGTGCTCTACCAACTGAGCTAGGGTGGCAGGAGCTAAGCCCCGATACGTTAGCCGGGGCGGGGAAAATCGTCAACCAGAGCGGGTTTGCCTGTTGGGACTGGGGTAGAAATGTCCCCCTTGGACTGAAGTAGAAATGTCCCCTCATGGGGACAATCCAGATGAGCCAACGGGAACGGGATCGTCTGGCGTTGCTGAGCCGGGTACGGGATGGACAGATGACGTTGAAGGAGGCGAGTCGGCTGCTGTCGTTGAGCTATCGGCAGATCACACGTCTCTGGCGTCGG
>JADLAP010000051.1 GCA_020848195.1 Phycisphaeraceae bacterium | reverse complement strand
GGCGTTGGGAACCGACCATCCGCTTCGCTGCATCGAGTGCATCGACATCGCCCATCTGCAGGGCGGACAGACGGTGGGATCGAAGGTCTGCTTCATCGACGGCCGGCCGCTGAAGAACGAGTACCGGCGATATCGCATTCAAACCGCGGAAAACGACGACTACAGCTCCATCCGCGAAGTGGTCGGCCGGCGATACCGCGAGGCGGGCGACGGACAGGAACTGTATCCGGACCTGATCATCATCGACGGCGGGCTGGGACAGCTTCATGCCGCGCTGGAGGTGTTTGCCGCGCTGAATGTGCGTCCGCCGCTGGTGGTGGCTCTGGCGAAGAAAGAGGAACTGATCTACACGGAAGCACAAAGCGAGCCGATCCGCCTGGGGCGGGAAAACGCGGGATTGCGATTGTGTCAGGCGATCCGCGACGAGGCGCACCGCTTCGCGCAGCACTATCACCATCTGCTTCGGCGCAAGGACATGCTGGGGGAGTGAAGACTGCGGCGAAGACACCGCAGCTAAAAAAAGCTCCGACATTCAGCGTCTTTTGTAGCTGCGACGTCTTCGTCGCAGTCGAATCACGGGTTATGCCAGTGACGGTTGTCGCGGGCCATCATGACATCGCTGGCGCTGGGGCCCCAGGTGCCGGCGGCATAGTTGGGCAGATCGTCGTGCGGCTGATCCGCCCAGGCATCAAGCACCGGCTGGACGATGTTCCATGAGCTTTCGACTTCATCGCGGTGCTTGAACAGCGTCTGGTCGCCGCGCATGGCATCGAGCAACATGCGGGCGTACGCCTCCTGAGGCTGGCCCTTGAACTGCGACACGTAGTCGAAGGACATCACCACATCGCGGATGTCCATGCGTGTGCCGGGGACTTTTCCCTCGAACCGCAGGCGGATGCCCTCATCGGGCTGGACGTTGATGATGATCTGATTGGGCTTGAGTTTCGCGGCGGTCTCGCGGAAGAGGCAGTGCGGCGTGGGGCGGAAGGTGATGACGATTTCGGTCATCTTTTTCGCCATGCGTTTGCCGGAGCGGAGGTAGAACGGGACGCCGCCCCAGCGCCAGGTGTCCACATAGAGCTGAATGGCGGCATAGGTGTCGGTCTGGCTGGAGGGACTGACGCCCTGTTCCTCGCGGTAGGCGGGGACAGCCTGGCCTTCCATGGAGCCGCGTCCGTATTGCCCGCGGATGGCGTAAGCAGCGATGTGATCGACCGAGGGCTTGCGCACCGCCTGGAACACCTTGACCTTTTCATTGCGGATATCGTCGGCCCTCATGCTCACCGGCGGCTCCATCGCCACCAGCGCCATCACCTGCATCAGATGGCTCTGGATCATGTCGCGCATCGCGCCGCCTGAGGGCGAGTCGTAGTAGCCGCCTCGGCCCTCGACGCCGACCGTCTCCATCGCGGTCACCTGCACGTGATCGACGTAATTGCGGTTCCAGATCGGCTCGAAAATCGTGTTGGCGAAGCGGAAAACCAGCAGATTCTGCACGGTTTCCTTGCCGAGATAGTGGTCGATGCGATAGATGTTCTCTTCCTCGAACACCCGACCGAGCACACGATTGAGCTGATTGGCGGACTGGGGGTCATGCCCGAACGGCTTCTCGACGATGATGCGCTGCCAGGGCATCTTGTCGCGGTTGATGCTGCACCACGCCTTGCCCTCCATGACCATGTGGGCGGCTCCGATCTGTTCGATGGTGGATTCGTAGAGCTGCGGCGCCATGGAGAGGTAGAACAAAACGCTCTGGCCGGCGTTGTGCTTGCGGGCCAGCGCGGCGATGCGGGCGGTCAGTTCGGGATAGGCGTGGGACTGCGTGGAATCCGCGGCGTGATAGTAAACCTGCCGGGCGAATGCGTCCCACTCTCCCGCCACATCAGGCTCACGATTCTTCAGCGCCCAGGGTTTGAGATGTTCACGAAACGCGTCGTCGGACCATTCGGTGCGGCTGATGCCGAGGACGGCGAAGTTCGGCGACAGGTGCTTGCCTCGATACAGATCGAACAACGCGGGGATGAGCTTGCGCTTGGTCAGGTCGCCGGATGCGCCGAAGATGACGATCAGACACGGTTCGATGCGTTCGGTGTTGGGCATGGCATGAGGTCTTCGCGGGAACTGCGGCTAAGAAGCCGCAGCTATGAAAAGAATCCTAGACCTCAGCGAGCCGCATGACGAGATCGTAGACTTTGCCCCCCAGCGCGTCGGCGACGCCCTTGTCCTTGACCATGGCGATCTTCATCGCGGGACAGGTGAATATCGCGTGGAGATTGCTTTCAATCGCGCGTCCCATGCCTTCGATGACCACCAGGTCGATGGGCAGCCGCCGGCAGGCGTCCGCCAGTTCGCGTGAGACGTGGGACAGGTCGATCAGCGGCGCGCCGTTGCCGGAGGAAACCAGTTCCAGGCGACCCTCGCGCAGCGCGGATGCCAGAGGTTCGTCCACTTTCACCACCTGATCGAACAGGCTTTTCAGTTCGTCGATCGTCACGTCGTTGAGGCTTGGAAAAGCGTTGACCGCGACGATGACGTTGGCTCCGCGGCGCAGCAGATCGCGGACAAAGGGAATCATGCCCAGCACGATGTCGCTGCCGGCGTTGTCGACGAAGACGAGGGCAGCACGACAGGGATTCGGCCTGGCGATCCAGCGCAGCCAGGCATCGAGGCAGTCGATCAGCCACGGCCTCGGGGGCAGCTTGCTTCGGACCTGGTGAAAGTCCACGGTCTTGCCCCGTTCAAACAGTTCGGCGGTCTGCGTCGCGCCGAGGTCGAAAATGTTGCCGGCGAAAATGCCCTCGATCAACCGACGGGGCAAGTCGGCTTCCGGCATGGCGTCCAGTTGCGCCAGCAGCGATGGCAGGAGTCTGAGGGCGGCTTCGTTTTCGCGGTGCTTGGCCAGCCGGTATGGATCGGGGAAGTTCGCTTCACGAAGTATCTCTTCGCGGACGAAGCAGATTTCCAGGATGTCGAGCCGGCCATAGCGACCGGGCTGCTCGGCGAGGCTTTGCAGGTAGCTCTCGAACTTCCGGCTGCACTCGTCGGCTCGATGCCGCGCGTCGTCACGGTTTTCGCCCCGGTCCACTGCTTCCGCGATGGTTTCCTCCAGCAGCGACGGGAAATGCCGGCGGAACAGACCGAGCCAGTAGGCCAGGCGATCCGGCGCGGCGCGGAGATCCCACGAACAGGCGACATAGGACGCCGGCTGCGCCAGCAGAGGCAGCGCCTGATCGCCCCAGGGCCGAAGCGGAGAACCGGAGGGCAGAGGAACGAAGGGGGTCATGATTCGATGAAATTGCGAAGGATGCGCATGCCGACGCGCTGGGATTTTTCGGGGTGGAACTGGGTGGCCCAGATGTTGGCGCGGCGGACGGCGGAGCAGATGACCTGGCCGTAGTCGGTCTCGGCGGCGATGTCGTTGCGATCCGCGGGCGTGACGTAGTAGCTGTGGACGAAGTAGACGCTGGGATTGTCTGCCAGACCTGCCATGAGCGGCTCGCCCCAGCGGAACCGCAGCGAGTTCCAGCCCATGTGGGGAACCTTGAGTTTGCCCGGCCCGTAGGCGTCGCCCTGGAATCGCACGACCTGGCCATGAAGGATGCCCAGGCCCGGCACGGGTTCGTCGGGCGACGGCGCGTCTTCCTGCGAACCCTCGAAGAGTAGCTGCATGCCCAGGCAGATGCCGAGGAACGGCCGTCCGGAGGCGATAAACCGGCGCATCGGCTCGATCCAGCCCGCTTCGCGCAGTTGCGCCATGCCGTCGGCGAACGCGCCCACGCCGGGCAGCACGAGCCGATCCACCTGAATCATCTCCGACGGCTGGCGCAGGATCGTCGCCTCGGCGCCCAGAAGCTGCATCGCTTTCTGGACGCTGCGGAGATTGCCCATGCGATAGTCGATGATGCCGATCATGGGATACGGGGCGGACTGCGGCGAAGACGCCGCAGCTATGAAAGAGCGTCAGAACAATCGTGAATTGAAGACGTCCGCGTCACGAGCCGGAGGTGACGACGACGATCTCCACGCGACGGCTCTGCTGTTTGCTGCCGCGGGGATGCCATTCGCCCAGGCCCACCGCTTCCATCCGCTTGGCATCGACGCCCTTCTTCTGGAGATGACGATGCACAGCCGCGGAACGTTCGAGGCTCAGGTCGAGGTTGTCGATCCACTTGCTCTTGCGGATCGGATCGGTGTCGGTGTAGCCCTCGATGCGGATGCGGTTGGTCGGGTAGTCTCTGCGGATGACGATGGCGATCTGATCGAGGGTTTTGAGGGCTTCGTTCTTGAGCGTGATCTTGCCGGAGGCGAAGAGGATGTCGCCGGGGACGCGGACGGTGATGCGGTCCTTGCCCTGGATGGTTTCGACGCCGGGGATGGCGCTGAAGCCGGTGTTGGCGGCGGAACCGGAAGCCAGGGGCGCGGCGGGAACAGCCATCGCCGATCCCTGCGCGCGGGCGGCGTCGAGTTGCGATTGCAGCAACTGAATCTGGCTTTCCATGCCCTGCTTGGCGTTCTCGCAGGCGTCCAGAGCCGTGCGGCACTTGGTCAGTTGATCCTGCAGGTCCTGGTTCTGGGTATAGAGCGCGTCGCGCTCTTCCTTGAGCCGGGCATCGGAGCAGCAGCCGGTGAGATACATCAGCCCCGCGGCCAGAAGCACGATGGCATAACGAGATCGCCACGGAATACGCATGGCAAGGTCCTTTCTCTGCACAATCCACGTCGCCAAAAGTCCACCAAAGGATATCAGAATCGTCATGTTGACGCACAAGGGTCAAGGATTGTCCGTCGCGGGACGAGTCGTGGCGGCAAGCTCCGCCAGGGCGCGGGTTGCGTCGGGATCCTCCGGCTGCAATCGTAACACTTCACGCAAGGCGTCGGCCGCTTCGGCGGGACGATCGACCGCCTTCAACGTCAATCCCAGTTCCCACCATGCCCTGCGGCTCCGGGGGGCCAGCGTCACCGACCTGCGCAGACAGGTCAGTGCGGTCTGATATTCGCCTAACCCGCGGGCCAGGACGCCGGCGCGAAGCTGGCGCTGCGTGTCGTTCGGCATCGCCGCGGCAACCTGCCGGAAACAGTCCAAGGCTTGATGTTCATCGCGCAGGCGGTAACAGGCCAGTCCCAATTGTTCAATCGTGTCGATGGATTGCCGCGGATGCAGATCGATGGCACGCCGCAGCAGTCCCACAGCCTCGGTATCGCGGCCCAGATCGATCAGCACCCTTGCCCGTTCGACATGCAGCCGCCAATCGCCGGGCGTCACGGCCAAGGCGCGACGACTCGCCGTCTCCGCGTCGCGCCAGTAGCCGATCTGGTGTACCGTGCTCAGGGACAGTGCGATCAGAACCACTGCCGCAACGGCTCCGGCGCGACGAGATGCGGACATGCTCAAAGGCCCCATGGGCAGACTACCGACGAGCATCAGAAGCAGACCAATACCGGGCAGATAGGTGAACCGATCCGCCATGTACTGCCGTCCGGACTGGATGATGCCGATCATGGGAGCCATCGCCCCGAGATACCAGAGCCAGCCGGCGAGCAACCAGGGCCACCGTCTTCGACCGGCGACGCAAACACCCGTGATGATCAACAGCATCAACAGACACAGCCCCACCTCCCATGCCGGCCAACTCACTGGACGCGGATAGAGCACCGCCAGATTCCGCGGCCAAAGCGTGATCCCCAGATAGTGAACATACGCCACCACCGCACTGGTCAGCCGCAATGACATGGGACTGTCCCAGTGATAGTTTTCGCCCGTTTGCGCGCGGACCGTGATGCCGCTGACCAGCAGCGAAATCGCCAGCCAAAGTCCCTTTTCCCGCAACGAATCGTATAGCCATCGCCCATGACGCGCCGTCGTGGGATTCGACCACCTTCGCAGTGGCCAGAAATCCAGCACGATGAACATGACCGGCAACATGACCAGCATGGGCTTGGCCATCAATCCCAAAACGAAAAACAGAGTGGTCAGGACATGCTTTCGCCACGTCGGTGCGCGGGCGTAGCTCACATACGACGACATCGCCAGCAGGCCCAGCAGCATCGACAGCACATCCTTGCGTTCCGTAATCCACACCACGGATTCCACGCGCAGCGGATGCAGGGCAAACAGCGCCGCCGCCAGCGCCGCCCGCCATTGCCAGCCGGTCATCTGACGCAACAGCCGGTACAGCAGCACCGCGTTGACCGCGTGCATCAGCACGTTGGTCAGGTGGTAGCCCCAGGCTGCGTCGCCGAAGAGCATGCGGTCAAACATCAGGCTCAGCCAGGTCAACGGTATCCACATGCCCGCATGAAACGTGGTCATCGCCCATCGCAGGCCGTCCAGGCTCATTCCACGCTGCAGGTCGGGATTGTTGAACACATACGCACTGTCGTCGAGATGGATGTAATCACAGGTCAGCGCCCGCGTGAAGACGAGGGCCGTCCACAGAACAATCGCCAGCGGGATTCCAATCCCCGGCAACCTTCCGCGATGACGCATCGTATGCGAGAACAACATGCCAACACCCCAGACGCTGCCGTTTTACTCTCCCCCGGGTTGCGACGCAACGGGATCCTGCGTGAATTTGCCCGCGGCCTCGACATTCCGCGGGTCCAGCCGCAACACCTGCCGGAATGCTTCGGCGGCATCGTCGGATCGTCGCACCGCTTCCAGCGCCAGCCCCGTTTCCATCCAGGCCCGGACACTGCGGGGGTCCAGCATCGTAGCGCGTTGCAGCCAGGGCAAGGCCTCCGCCTCCCGTCCCAGCCGCCGGGCCAGCACGCCGGTGCGCAACTGGGTTTCCGCATCGTCCGGCAACAGCTCGGACAATCGCGCAAAACAGCGCATGGACGCCTCCCATCTGTTCAGACGGTAGTACGTCAATGCCAGCGTCTCCAGCGGCTGGCGTGCCGGCGTCGGCTGCCGGTCGCACGCCAGTTGCAACATCGCGGCCGCTTCTTCGTCGCGGCCTTCCCGCAGCATCCTCAGACCATGGTCGTAGCAACGCTGCCAGCTCAGCGGCGTGACGTCCAGCGCCCGGCGATGAGCCGTCTTTCCGTCCCGCCAGTAGCTGATCTGATGCACCGTGCAGGCGGAGAGGGCAATCAGGATCATGACGGTTGCGGCGACACCCGCGCGGCGGATTTGGGGGCGATCCAGCCTGTGTGCCGGCAGACAACCAACCACCATGAGCAGCAGACCGATGCCGGGCAGATAGGTGAACCTGTCCGCCATGGTCTGGCTGGCGGACTGGACCAGTCCGATGACGGGGACCAGCGCGCCGAGAAACCAGAGCCAGCCAGCCAGCATCGCGGGCCATCGCCGCCGGGCCGCCACCGCGAGACATGTGACGACCAACAGCACCACGAGACTCAGGCTCCACTTCCAGACCGGCCAATCCATGGGATGCGGATAGAACACCGCCAGCCGGTGCGGCCAAAGCGTCATGCCGATGTAGGACGCATACGCCACCGCCGCGTTGGCCAGACGGTGAAACAGCGTCAGCCCCGAGACGGACTCCAGATATTTCGCCGTGGCCTGGGCTTGGACGGTCAACGCGCACGCCAGCGCGGAAAGAGCCAGCAGCGGGATTTTTTCCAACACCAGCCGGCCTCGCCGGCGCCATGCGGCCTCGCTCCATCCCGCCGGCCACCTGTGGAGGGGCCAGAAATCCAGCACCAGCAGCAGCGCGGGCAACGTCACGAGCATCGGTTTGGCCATCAGGGACAGCGCCATCAACAACGACGTCAGCCCGTACTTCCACCACGATCGGTCGCGGACGTACGCCACATACGCCGACATCGCCAGCAGGCCCAGCAGCAGCGACAGCACATCCTTCCGCTCCGTGACCCAGACGACGGATTCCACGCGAAGCGGATGCACGGCAAAGATCGCCGCCACCAGAGCCGCCCGCCACTGCCATCCGGTGATCCGTCGCAGCAAACGATCCAGCAGCACGACATTGACGGCATGCAGCAGGATGTTGGTCAGGTGATAGCCCCAGGCCAGGTTGCCGTAGAGCATGTGGTCGAGCATGAGGCTCAGCCACGTCAGGGGAATCCACAGCCCGGCATGAAACGTGGTCAGCGCCCAATGCAGGCCCGCCGGCGTCCACCCCAGCGCGAGATGGGAATTGTCGTAAACGTAAATCCCATCGTCGAGACTGATGAATCCGCACATCAGCGCGCGGAAAAAGACCAACAGCGTCAGCCCAAGCAGCGCCAGCGACACCCCATCCAGGCGGTGGCCGGAACGTCGTGTGGTGAAAAAGGACATGACATTCGACATAGCCCGCGTTCCGGGTTCAACGGAAAGGAAAGCGGGAACCGATGGATGCGATCCTGCCGTGACGGCATCGAAGGCCTTCGCGCAACCTTCGCGCGGCCGCCATACCCCTGCCGCCCGTCTCAGCCGTTCTGACGCACCGGCTTGGACTTGCTCTTGAAGATCGGCAGCGGCTGGCCGATCATGTCCATCTTCTTCTCCAGCGTGCCGGACATCTGGGAAAGCGTGGTCTTTTCCAGGAACACGCTGATGTGGCTGCGAAACTCTTTCCACTGCTCATGCTGCGGACAGGGCTGATCGTCATTGCACTTGGCCATGCCCACCACGCACTGATCCAGCTCCTCCACGCCATCGATGACCTTCACGATGTCGTACAGGGTGACTTCCTCCGGCTTGCGAGCCAGGGCGAAACCGCCGCCACGTCCCTTGGCGCTCAGCAGCAGGCCGTGACGAACGAGATCCTGAAAAATCTTGGCGACAAAGTGTCGCGGCAGATCCGTGCCTTCGCACAACTCGTCCAGCAGCACGTATCCATCGGGCCGAACCATCGTCAGCCGCGTCAAGGCACGGATGGCGTAGGCACATGCGTTGGAATAAATCATCGAGTGGACCCTTTGCCAGGCAGTATTGAGAATTAACGAAACTCAGACCTCAAGATCGTGATAGATTGTAGCCAACTGTAAAGACATAGCACCCGCATGGTCCTGTTTCAAGTTTTTCATCTGAAACATTTGGAGGCCAATTCATGCCCGCAAACCTCCGACGCATCGGCGTCCTGACCGGCGGCGGCGATTGCCCCGGCCTCAATGCCGTCATCCGCGCGGTCACCAAGACCGCCATCCTCCGGCATCAGCTCGACGTCTTCGGCATCGAGGACGGCTTTCAAGGCCTGATCCAGAACCGCATTCGCCCCCTTCTGTCCGACGATGTCTCCAATATCCTCACGCAGGGCGGCACGATCCTCGGCACGAACAACAAATGCGATCCCCGTCGCTATGCCGTCCCCGACGCAGCCGGCAAACCCGTTTTTCTTGACGTGACCGACCGATGCATGGAGCACTTCCGCCTGCACCAGCTCGATGCCCTGATCGTCATCGGCGGCGACGGGACCATGGCGGTGGCGTCCCACTTCGTGCGCCAGGGCATCAACTGCATCGGCGTGCCGAAGACCATCGACAACGACCTTGAAGGCACGGACGTGACCTTCGGCTTCGCCACGGCTGTGCAGGTCGCCGCGGAAGCGCTCGACCGCGTGCATACCACCGCCGCGAGCCACCATCGCGCGATGATCGTGGAAGTGATGGGCCGCAACGCCGGCTGGATCGCCCTCCACGCCGGGGTGGCCTCCGGCGCGGATGTGATCCTGATCCCGGAAATCCCCTACTCCATGGATGCCGTCTGCCGGAAGGTCGTCGACCGATCACGACACGGAAAAAGATTCACCATCCTGTGCGTCAGCGAAGGCGCCAAGCCCGCCGGGGGCCGGCAGGTGGTGCGAAAAGTCGATCCCACCAGCCCGGACCCGATCCGCCTTGGCGGCGTCGGCCAGGTCATCGCCGACCAGATCGAACAACAGACCGGCATCGAAACGCGCTGCACCGTGCTGGGCCACGTCCAACGCGGCGGAACCCCCGTGCCCGACGACCGCGTGCTCGCCACCCAGTTCGGCCACGCCGCGTTCCAGGCCCTGATGTCCGGCAAACAGAACCGCCTGGTCGTCATGAAAGGCCGCACCGTCACCGACGTCGATCTGCTGAGCATCGAAGGCAAACAGCGCCTCGTCCCGCTCGAACACCCGCTGGTGGTCTCGGCCAAAGATGTCGGCACCTGCTTCGGCGAATGATTCACAAGCAACACGAGCCGGAAGCGTCAGCGACGGTCCCCATGCGAATCACCCGTGCTGGTCGTTGCCGGAGGACCGTCGCTCACGCTTCCGGCTCGTAATACCTCGGAGGGCCGTCGCTGACGCTTCCGGCTCGTTCAGTCTTTCGGCGGCGACAAGGTTTCCAGAGCCTTGGCGAACGTCCCGGCGTCAAGCAGCGCCGCATCGCCTTCCTGCGCGATGAAGGTCGCATGGACAAAACCGTCGGCGTGAAATCCCAGGTCGAACACCTTCTTCGCGCGGCTTTCCGGCCTGCCCACCAGCGTAATCATCGAACGCGACATGACGCGGTTGAGCCGCAGCGGCTCCGGTTCGATGAATGCGGCGGGCAACGCGGCGTTTGGATCGCCCGGCTTGTCCGGGGACGACAGATCGCGGTGGTACCCTGCGTTGCCGACAGCCAGCGCGGAGGAAAAGATTTCGGGAAAATGCAGCGCCAGCGCGAGTGCTTCGACAGCCCCGCCGCCCTGTCCGGCGATGGTGATGTACCGCAGATCAGCGCCGAACAGCCGGCCGGCGTTGTGCGCGGCATCCAGCGCCAGGCCCAACCGCGTTTCGCGCGGCCGATCCGACCCCGCCTGCCGCGCGCCAAGCCACAACACCCCCGCCCGATCCAATGCCTCGCGCCAGGCTTGCGGCGGCGATCCGTCTTCCGTGTCGCTGATCCACACGATCATCGGAGCCGGCTTGTCCGCACGCCAACCCTTGGGCACGTACAGGTCGAAACGTTCCTTGTCGATCTGGTAAAGCTGCGGCTTGCCCTTGAACTTGATCTGCAGCTTCAGCAGCAACTGGGACAACTGACCCTGCGGCGACCGATTCGCCAGCGTCACCTGTCGCAACCCCGGCTCGATGGGTTTGGATGTTTCCTGACCCCATGCCGCCGCCGTCAGCGCCAGCAGCATCGCCGTCGTGCTGAACATGGATGTGATGCGCGACATGCGCCCTCCCTGGCATCCGCCGGTACGCGAGCTTACACCTTGGGCTGCTGGCCGGCGTCCTCGCCGGCGATGCTCTTGCGCATCGACGTGTCGGCCTGGATGTTCCGCAGCCGGTAGTAGTCCATCACGCCGAGGTTGCCGTTGCGGAACGCTTCCGCCATGGCCTTGGGCACTTCCGACTCGGCGAGCACGACCAGCGCGCGGTTCTTCTGTTCCTCCGCCCGGTATTCCTGTTCGTGCGCCACCGCCATGGCGCGGCGTTTTTCCGCTTCCGCCTGGAATCGCCGCTTGTCCGCCTCGGCCTGGTCGGCCTGAAGCTTCGCGCCGATGTTTTCGCCCACGTCGATGTCCGCGATGTCGATCGACAGGATGTCGAACGCCGTCCCGTTGTCCAGGCCCTTTTCCAGCACGGTTTTGCTGATCCGGTCGGGATTCTCCAGCACGGACTTGTGGCTGGGCGCCGAACCGATCGTCGTGACGATGCCTTCGCCGACGCGGGCGATGATGGTTTCCTCGGTAGCGCCGCCGACGAGACGGGCGATGTTGGCCCGCACCGTCACGCGGGCTTTGGCCTTGAGCTGGATGCCGTCCTGCGCCACGGCGTCGATCGTCGATCGTCCGCTGCTGGCGCTGGGGCAGTCGATGACCTTGGGATTCACCGAGGTCTGCACGGCTTCAAGAATGTCGCGCCCCGCCAGGTCGATCGCGCAGGCGGTGTTCCACGGCAGGTGAATCTTGGCGCTGTCGGCGGCGACCATGGCGTTGACCACGCGCCCGATGTTGCCGCCGGAGAGAAAGTGCGTCTCAAGCTGGTCCGTCGTCACCTGCAAGCCCGCCTGCACCGCGCGGATGCGGGTCAGCACCACGGTGCGGGGATTGATGTTCCGCAGCCGCATGCCGATCAGCTTGCCGAACGACACCCGCGCGCCGCTGAAAAGTGCCTGAACCCACAGCGTCAGGTAATTGAACACGAGGATAAAGAAGATCAGACAGACCAGCCCCAGAATGGCCACCAGCACCATCAGGGCCGTTCGAGTCGCATCGGCCAGCATCGGGACCAGCCATGATAAGGGCGTCATCATCGTTCACCTCACAGGAAAGGAAGGCCAGCCCCCAGGCGGGCCGTGATGGTCATATCATGCCGGTGGACGCGGGGAGGTGCAACCTGTACCGCGAAAATGATCGGAGGCTCAAGTCCGAATGATGAATGACCCATGACGGACGCGCGGGCAGTTTGCCCGCGGCTGGAACGAGGCAGTTCATTCGACATTCGGATTTGGACCTTCGGACATTTGCCCCCGGCCAATTGCCCCCATTGCCCCGCGTCGTTGATCCCCACCGAAGCCACGGCTACCATGCGTTCCCGACACACGGAGCATGACCTTGGAACAACTGCTGTCCATCTCGCTTTTCCTCGCCTTCGGCCTCGGCTTCGTGCTCGTCAACCTGCTCGTGGGCAAAGTCGTGCGCCCCAGCCTGCCCAACCGGGAAAAACAGGCCATCTACGAATGCGGCGAGCCGACGATCGGCTCCAGTTGGGTCCAGTTCGACCTGCGGTTCTACATCGTCGCGCTGTTCTACCTCGTGTTCGACGTGGAAATCGCCCTGATCTATCCGTGGGCGGTGGTCTTCCGCGAGATGCCCGCGCAGGCGCTGCTGGTCGGCGGCCCGTTTCTGGCCATCGTCGTCATCGGCTACGCCTACGAGTGGAAGAGCGGCAGCCTGGACTGGATCCGCTCCAACATCAACACGACCTACAAGGGCACGGCCGGGATGGACATGGCCAGCCTCGCCCGCCGCGACCCGGAAATCCTCGCGGAACAAGTGACACAGGCCGCCGCCGGCGGCGATGCCGCCCACTGATCCCCCGGATGGACTGTCTTTCGTTCCTGATTCAGACTTGGCCCTCGGCCATTTCTCCGGTATCCTTTGGGACTCAACACCCTTGGGAATCCTGACATGGCTGACAAGTACAAGACCATTCTGCTCTTCGGCGCTCCCGGTTCCGGCAAAGGCACGCAAGGCAAGGTTCTCGGCTCCGTGCCGGGCTACTACCACTGCTCCTGCGGCGATGTCTTCCGCAACATGGACGTCAACAGCGAGCTGGGCAAGGTGTTTCTCCAGTACAGCACCAAGGGCCTGCTGGTTCCCGACGATTTCACCGTCAAGCTCTGGCAGGACGCGATCAACAAGCACGCGGCATCGGGCAAGTACAAGCCGAACCGCGACCTGCTGATCCTCGACGGCATTCCCCGCACGCTGGCGCAGGCCCAGATCATGGACGACCTGATCGACGTGCTGGTGGTGGTGCATCTGGTCTGCCACGATCAGGAGAAGATGATCGACCGCCTGCGTCGCCGGGCCTTGAAGGAAAACCGCAAGGACGACGCCGACGAGAACGTGATCCGCAAGCGCTGGTCGGTGTACGAAGCGGAAACGCAGCCGGTGCTGGGGCACTATCCCCAGTCGCTGATCGCCGAGGTGGACGCGGTGCAGACGCCGGGCCAGGTGCTGCGGGACGCGCTCAATGTGGTGTTGCCGATCCACGAAAAGGCGTTCCCGCCCTACGCCGGCTGAGCCTTCGCGGAATCCGCGGGCTAGACTGACATCCCATGGCTTCACGACGCAACATCCGCACGCTGGCGATGCAGGTGCTTTATCAGATCGACGTACGCGGGCTGGATGACCTGGACGCCATCCGGGAGTCGCTTACCGACTGGCGCGAAGAGCCGGCCGAGGAAGAAGCCGCGCCGCCTTCGCCGCAGGAATTTCTCAGCGGCGAGGTTGAACCCCACGCGCCGGCGAAGCTCAGTCCCGAGATGGAAGCGTACGAACTGGCCCAGGCGGCATGGAAGTCCCACCCGCAGGCGGACGAGATGCTGGCGGAGCTGGCGCCGAACTGGCCGACCTACCGCCAGCCGCCGGTGGACCGCGCGATCCTGCGCCTGGCGTACCACGAAATCGCCACCAACCGCGCACCGGACAGGGTCGTGCTCAACGAAGCCGTCGAACTGGCCAAGCTCTTCTGCGGCGAGCAGAGTCCCGCGTTCATCAACGGCGTGCTCGACAAGATCGCCCGCCGCCTGCGCCAGGCGCAACAACAACAGCAATAATGTGATGACGCTCAAAGCCCGCCGATGCGACGTACCCGTCGCTTCGGCGGGGCGAATGTCCACCGGACGCGACACGTCGCGGCGCTACATATCCAAACGCGACGCATCGCCCGTGCTCACGCGGATGACCGACCGTATCCCCCCGCGCCCTTTCCAGTTCGTTTCCACCACCATGCCCTTAGGCTCCATCGCCTGTTCGAGATCGTCGGCGATGCGATTGGTCACCGCTTCGTAGAAAATCCCCTCATTGCGGAAGCTCTGGAGGTAGAGCTTGAAGCTCTTGAGTTCGACGCACAGACCGTCGGGGACGAAGCGGAGCGTAACCGTGCCGAAGTCGGGGTGGCCGGTCTTGGGACAGACGCTGGTGAACTCCTCGGCGATGTGTTCGATGACGAAATCCCTGCCGGGGCGGGGATTGGCGAAGCATTCGAGCAGTTTGGGATCGGGCATGGCGTGAACTTTCTTCCGTGTCAGGCTTGCGACCACGCCCGCGCGCAGTGCGTCAGGCCCTGTTCCAGCGTGGACATCGGCTGATCGAATCCCACCCGGCGAAGCTTGCCGATGTTCGCTTCGGTCCGAGCCTGGTATTTGTCCAGCAGTTCCTCGGGGAAGGGAAAATACTCGATGGTCCCCCTGCCCATGCTGGCGATCAATGTGCGGGCGACATCGTTGAAGCTGCGTCGCTTTCCGCTGCCGCAGTTGAAGACGCCATGCGCGCCGACGCCCTTGCCCAGCAGGAAGAACAGGTTGACGCGGGCGACATCCTCGGCGTAGACGAAATCGCGTTCGTGCTCGCCGGGACCATAGCCCAGACCTTCGCCGAAGAGCCGGGCGACGCCGGTGGTCTGGATCTGTTTCCAGAGCTGGTACGGCATGGACGCCATCCGGCCCTTGTGGGACTCGAACACGCCGTAGACGTTGAAGTACCGCAGGCCAACGCAGGTCCAGCCCTTGGGTTTGGCCGCGGCGCCGGCGTAGCGGTCCATCTGCAGCTTGGACAGGCCGTAGACGTTCAGCGGCTGGGTATGAAGGTTGTCATCGTCGAACACGTTAGCCCCGCCGTACACGGCCGCGCTCGAGGCGTAGACGAAGGGAATGTTCGCATCCATCGCCGCGTGGAACAGGTCTTTCGAGCAGGCGAAATTGACGTCCATCATGAACCGTCCGTCGCGCTCCATCGTGTCCGCCCGCGCGCCCTGGTGGCTGATCGCCTTGATTTTCCGGGAAAAACCGGGGTCTTTCATCGCGGCGCGAAAGTCGCGGTGGTCCATGTAGTCCGTGAACCGCAACCGCGACACATTGACGAATTTCTCCGGCCTCGACAGATCGTCGACCAGCAGAACGCGGTCTTCGCCGCTGTCGTTGAGCAGCTTGATGATCGTGCCGCCGATGAGTCCCGCGCCGCCGGTTACCGCAATCATGAACTTGCTCCGCTGATAAGCATGTGACGCCGCGTCAGAACATCGTGGGCGTGTCGTCTTCCACGGCCCGGCCCGCGATCTTTCCGCCGACGCGATGACCGTTGCGGGTGACGACCTTGCGATCCGGGTCGGGATCGCTGCCGTGGAGGACGCGGTGCGTGGCTCTTTCCGCGTAATCCGGGGACATTTCGCAGCCCAGCCACCGCCGGCCCATGCGACGCGCCACCGTCATCGTCGTGCCGCTGCCTGCAAAAGGATCGAACACCACGTCGCCTTCGTTGCTCGAAACCTTGACGATCCGTTCCAGCAGCGATTCGGGAAGCTGACACGGATGCCACTGCTGCCGCTCGCGGAACGTGCCGCAGAGGCGGGAGAGGTACCACGTATCTTCCTCCGGTCGGAAGAACGAGTCGCCGGCCTCCTGCGGGCGCAGATACCACGTGTCGTCAGGCAGTTTGCCCGTGGGATTGGCCCGACTGTCGTTGTACGTCGTCTGTCTGGCCGACGGTACGGCGATGGCTTCGCGATTGAACGTGAACGGCAGGTTCGTCGTCAGCTTGCCCTTGGCTTTCAGCGCCGCCGAGCCGACGCAGTAGAGCAGGTGGGCGTGCGAGCGGTTGAACTTGACCTTGCAGTTCTGGCCGAAGGTGTAGTGCCAGATGATCCAGTTGCGGAAGGCGAGCAGGCCCTGGCTTTCCAGCTTCTTGAGAAACATCCTCGACTCGGCGGCGTACTCGTCGCCGATGAGTACGTAGAAGCTGCCGGAGGGCTTGAGCAGCCTGGCGCACGCGGCGAGCCATTGCCCGGTCCAGTTCACGTAGTCGTCGTCGCTGCGGTTGTCCTCGTACTGGTCGTAGCTGAAGCCGATGTTGTACGGCGGATCGGCGAAGATCAGGTCCACGCTGGCGGCGGGCCAGGCGTTCATGGACGCGATGCAGTCGCCGACGACGATCTGATTCTCAGGCAGTTGTGTGGCGGTTGAAGTCATGAAACCTTCCGTGATGCACTGCGGCGAAGACGCCGCAGCTATGAATGAACACGAAAACCGTGCTTGCCCGCAATTCGAGCCGCCCTATACTACCGGCAGTCAGGGCGTAATCGAAACCACCCGTTCGGATTCGATCGAAAGGATACGTTGCGATGCCGCATATCATCGCTGAACCGTGCGTCGGAACGAAGGACACCGCTTGCGTGGCCGTCTGCCCCGTGGACTGCATTCATCCGACCAAGGATGAAGGCGATTTCGAGAAGGCGACCCAGCTCTACATCGATCCGGACACCTGCATCGACTGCGGCCTGTGCGTCGATGAGTGCCCGGTCAAGGCCATCTTCCCCGAGGAAGACCTGCCGGCCGAGTGGCAGAAGTTCGTGCAGATCAACGCGGATTACTACAAGAAGTAATCCCGGCCAGTTCTTCCATCCCGCCCAACCGGCAAGGGTCAGGCTGTTCCGATGCGGCCCCGTGTGGTCATTACGGAAACACTGGACAAGCGTTGCGAGCAATGGCTCGCCGAGCGCGCCGAGGTGGTCTGGTGCAATCACGCCGACCCCGGCCTGCCCGCGCAGCTCGCGCAGGCCGACGGGCTGGTGGTCCGCACGTACACGCTGGTGAACGACGCCCTGCTGGATCTTGCCCCGAAGCTCAAGGTCGTCGGCCGCGGCGGCGTGGGGCTGGACAACATCGACCTGCCCGCCTGCAAGCGGCGCAACGTCATGGTTGTTTCGACACCGGACGCCAACACACAGGCAGTGGTGGAATACGTCTTCGCGCTGATCCTCGATGAACTGCGACCTCGCTCGCCGCTGGCGGGATTCGTCGCGCCGCCGCAGTTCCACAAACTCCGAGAAACGCAGGTCGGCCTGCAGCTCGATCAACTGACGCTGGGCATCCTCGGCTTCGGTCGCATCGGCAAACGAGTGGGCCAGGTGGCACACGCCATCGGCATGAAGCTGTTGGTGAACGACCTGTTGCCGGAGGCCGGCCTTCGCGCGGCTGTGGACTATCCGTTCGATTTCGTCGATCTGCCCACGCTATGTCGGCAAAGCGACATCGTGACAATCCACGTCGACGGCCGGCGTGAGAACCGGGGCATGATGCACGCCGATGTGCTGGCTGACCTCAAGGACAATGCCCTGCTGATCAACGCCGCGCGAGGCATGTTGGTCCGCAATGCCGATCTGGCTGCGTGGGCGACGTCGCATCCACAGGCGAAAGTGGTGCTGGACGTGCATGACCCGGAGCCGATGCCGGAGGATTACGCCTTCTACAGCCTGCCGAACGTGCGCCTGCTGCCCCACCTGGCGTCCCGCACGCACGAAGCGATGGCCAACATGAGTTGGGTCGTCCGCGACGTGCTGGCGGTGCTGGAGGGCGGGAAGCCGAAGTACCCGGCGTGGGGGTGAGTTTTTTGCCTCCTCAGCAGAATCTGTGGAAGCATCGCGGCTCCGGCAACTCGCCAAGCTCGTGATACAACGCCGTTTCGATCGTCCCGAAGGTGCGGAATCCGCCGGCCTTTCTGAACCTCAGTTTCACCCGGCTGTTCTGGCCCTCCACGATCCCGCTGTTGTACTGCTTCCTCGCCCGAAACCCGTTCATGATCGGCTCCCGATGCTCGCGCAGGCTGCGGGCCACTCGCTTGATCGGCTCCAGCCGGCTACGCATCGCCCACCGGCACCACGCATCCAGGAAACGTCCCGCATACGTCGGACTGCGGTACGACCACAACGCTTCCAGACTGTCCACCAGAATGTACGCCCGCCACATGTCCGAGCACACGAAGCCGATCGACCCCGGCAGGTCCACCCCTCCGGGGCCGGGGGCCAGCCGCCGGCCCTGACGCCTGAGCATCACGAAAAACCGCAGCAGACTCTTCACGCTGCGGCCCTCCACCACAGGGCAACCGCACGTGGCGTTTGCCCCTCTCCCTTTCAGGGAGAGGATGGGTGAGGGTACGGCGATCAATCACGTTTTGCCTGTGATTCGACGTGCTGGCTCACGTCCGTCCAACCTTCACCTTCACCCGTTCCCGGCGAGGGCGAGGGAAACAAGGCCAAACGCCATTGCCCCGGCAAGGAGACAGCGAAACCACGTGGATTTCGGTATAGTTCCGCCATGGCAAAGCGTTCCCTGACGTATGCGCAAAGCGGCGTGGACATCGACGCCGGCGACGAGGTGGTGGATCGGATCAAAGGTCACCTTCGGCGGACCTACGGCCCGCGCGTGGTGGGCAAGTACGGCGGATTCGCCGGCTGTTTCCGATTGGACTTCAACGAAAAGCTGTTCAAGCGGAACTACCGCGACCCGGTGCTGGTCAGTTGCACCGACGGCGTGGGGTCGAAGGTCAAGATCGCCTCGACGCTGAAGATCTACGACACGGTCGGTCAGGACCTCGTGGCGATGAGCGTGAACGACCTGATCGTGCAGGGCGCGGAGCCTTTGATCTTTCTCGACTATGTGGCGGTGAACAAGGTCGTGCCGGCGGACCTGGAACAGATGGTCAAAGGCGTGGCGGACGGATGCCAGATCGCGGACTGTTCGCTGATCGGCGGGGAGACGGCGGAGATGCCGGACGTCTACGCGCCGGGCGACTTCGACATGGCGGGCTTCGCCGTCGGCGTCTGCGAGCTGAACAAGATCATCGAAGGCGACCGGGCGGAGGTGGATGACGTCATCATCGGGCTGGCCTCCAGCGGGGTGCATTCCAACGGCTACTCGCTGGTCCGCGCGGTGGTCCGCGAAGCGGGGCTGGACTATGAGAAGGTGTATCCGGAGCTGGACCCGCAGCGTCCGCTGGGACAGGTGCTGCTGACGCCGACGCGGATTTACGCGAGGCCGATTCTTTCCGTGCTGCATCATTACCGGGTCAAGCAACCGATCGTGTCGATGAGCCACATCACGGGCAGCGGCCTGCCGGGCAACGTGTCCCGCACGCTGGGCACGCACCTGGACGCGAAGCTGGACCGCAAAAGCTGGCCGATGTTGCCGGTGTTCCCGTTCCTGCAGGAGCATGGCGGCATTGCCGACGACGAGATGTACAAGGTCTTCAACATGGGCATCGGCTACGTGGTGGTGGTCCGGCCATGGTTCGCCGAATCGGTGCTGGAACAGCTGCGCAAGCACGGCGAACAGGCGCAGGTGATCGGCAAGCTGGTTCGCGGCACGGGCCAGGTGACGATCGCCTGACATCCCATCCGGTCGCCCGGTCATTCGGAAGTGGAATGTCGAATACCCAGTAATCCGTTGACTCCAGCCACCCCTGCCTCTTGCGTTGGGGGCAGGGGCTGATGGCACAAGCGGATGAGTTCCCAGGCTGTCGGCGGTTCCGGGGGTTCCGGGGTTTTGATGACGCTTCGGACGGTGGCGGTGGCGTCTGATCCGCCTGCTATGTGTCTTCATACAGGTCCAACACAGTCGGTAAAAGCGATGAAAACGGTGTTGGCGCCATGAAAATGCCCCGTTTTC
>JADLAP010000050.1 GCA_020848195.1 Phycisphaeraceae bacterium | reverse complement strand
CCCGAAGTGGGCGTGAAGCAGGACATGGGCGCCGGTCTGCGCATTTCACTGTCCACCGGCGGCACGCTGCTGGCGGCGACCACGCTGCGCGGCGGGCTGTTCGCCAGCAGCGACGTTTCCCTCAAAGGACGATTGGGCGTCGCCGAACCGGATGCCTGGCGAATGACCCTTTTCGACGGCGAATCCTTCCATGCCGCGGGCTTGGATGTCGAGATGGAACCGAGCTGGGATCTTGAGCTGCTCGACATCCTCGGCGATCTGACCGGCCATCCCACGGAAAGCGCCCTGATCGTGCGATCCTCTCGCCTGCTGCCCACTGACCAGACCCTTGTCGGCCGAACGCTGACCGTCTTCCATCAGATCAGCCCGCGCCACAGCACGGGCTACGCCATCGCCGCCGTGACGCAACTGGAGCCTGACCGCTTCCGGATCGACCTGCACAACAAGCCGTCGTTCCTGGTCAATCGCTTCCGCGTCAAGGCGGTGGATGAGAAGAATCCGCGGATGATCGAACTGGATTACTGGATGCTCAAGGGCGACAACGACAAAGGCCTCTACACCGGCCGCCACGTCCGGCTGCCGAAGCAGAAATTCAGCACGACCATCCTCCATCTGCCGACGTACATCAGCTCCTGGCATCATGCGCACATGGTGGTGGACGAGGTTCCCAAGGACAAGCTCGAAGCGGGCGATCCGCTGGTGGTGTATGAAATCCAGCCGGGCGATCGCGTGGCGATTCCCTCGCATTTCGCCTGCCAGGGCACGCCGGGCGATTCGGGTTTGAAGCTGGAGATCGCGGCGACAGGCCCCGCCACGCTGAGCATGCCCGGCGGGTACACCCATGCCGTGCGAATGCGGGGCGAGGAGGCGAAGCCGATCGACATCGCGGTGTTCGGCGACAATCGCTGGCGGGTGCAGCTTCAGGCCCAGGACGTGGCCGACGGACGCTGCACGCTGATGCTGACGAAGTAGCGTCGCCGCGAAGGCCTTACCAGCCCAGGGCCTTGAGCCATGCGTGCGCCATGACGGTGTGGCCCGCCGGGTTCGGATGCACCGGCTCGGGGCAGAACTGGTCCGCCTCGTAACGCTTGAGCAGCGACTGAAATTCCGCGTGCAGCTTCACGTGATACGTTTTGTGCTGCTTCGCCATCTGGTCCACGGTCTTGAGGTAGCTGGGCAGATGCCTTAGCACCTGATGGCGGAACGAATCCGCGCTGCATTCCTGGGACATGTAGAACGGATCGATGAGGATGATCCGGGCCTTGGTTTCCTTGCGCAGCCGGTCCATGATGCCGCTGTACAGTTCGGCGAACTGCTCCGCCGTGACGCTGGCGCCTTCGATGTTCATCAGCCAGCGGTGAATGTCGTTGATGCCGATCATCAGCGAGACCCAGTCCGGCTGGAAGCGGATGCAGTCGTCGGTCCAACGATGCGCCAGGTCGCGGACGGTGTTGCCGCTGATGCCCTTGTTGATGATGTTGAGCTGATGGCCGGGATACCGGGCGACGATGAGGTCGCGGATGATCCGGACATAGCCCGCGCCGAAGGGGAAACTGCCTCCGCGACGGTCGCAGTCGGTGATGGAATCGCCAATGAACAGCACGGTCTGACCAGGCTTGATCGCAAACGGCATGTGGATGTCCTAGCGAAAAACAGGGGAAAAATATGAACGAAGCCGCGAACGATACCACCGTCAGCCGGCGGCATCAATGCGGGATCGCAGGATGCGGGCAGGGTCAGCGCATATGAATCTGGTCCCCTCTCCCTTTCAGGGAGAGGAGCCAAAGTCCAATGCGTTTGCCCTGAGAATGGGGGCCAGGCTGGCGTCGGCGTGAATCGCTGCTTCGAGCATCAGCCCGCACTCCGCACCGCTGAACAGGCCGTCCGCCCGACAGGTGCGCAGCAGGACGTCGAACATGCGCCGGACCTTGCGGTGACTGCTTCGCCGCCGGATGCCGGCCAGGTCGATCATTTCCGGCTGTTCCCGCTGCTTTTCGCAGCCGGGATGGATCATCAGGTTCGTCGCCTTGTGATCGCGGTTGATCCAACCCGCGGCGGTGATGCGACCGGCCTGATCGCCGACGGACTGGGCCACGCAACGCCGGCGAGGGTCGTCCGATTTTGTCTTCAGCGCCCAATCCCGCAGCGTCATCCAGGGCACGAACGGCAAAACGAGCCATTGCACACCCCTGCCGCGATGCACCAGCGCCGCCGGCCGGTTGATGCGGATTCCCGCCTGGTCCAGTCGCCGCGCGCCGCGCCACTGTCGCCACGCCTGGCTGCAATGCAGCCGGTGGTACAGCGCCATGCGCCACGTTTCCCGTATCTCCTGCTTGACCACCCACGGCCGGCCCTCGACGGCGTAGAGCGTCACCTGATTGCGGCCGTCCTGCTTCAACACCCGCTGCCGGCAACCGGCGTCGCCGAGCAACCGCGTCAGCGCCTGCAAATCCATCGGCGCGCGAAACCATGCCGCGTCAGACCCGATCGCACAGGATTGAACGTCACGCTCATTCATAGGCAAGTGCGTTGGATTGCGCGCCAACCGCATCGACGGCATCAAAGCCCCAGCCGTTGGGCATGAAGAAACAGGCCGTGCGCCCAGAGCAACATGCCCGTTCCCCGGGGATCGTGGCGGGGCGAATAAAAATTGTAAAACACGAAACCCGACTGTCGCAGCAGCAGGTCGAT
>JADLAP010000049.1 GCA_020848195.1 Phycisphaeraceae bacterium | reverse complement strand
GTGATGTAGAGGCAGCCGTCGGCATCGAAGCGTCCGATGTCGCCGGTGCGGAAGAATCGGGTGAGCCGGCCTGTGTCGGGATCGACGACGTGGACGAAGACCTGTGCGTCGAGCTGTCGGCGCTGGTAGTAGCCTTTCATGACATTGGGGCCGGCGAGGAGGATTTCGCCATCGGTGGTCGGGCCGACGGGTTTGAGTTGATCATCGACGAGGAGGATGCGGACGTGGGGCATTGCGGGGCCGACGGAGCCGGGGTGCGGGGGCAGATGGGGTGGCATCCAGTTGGCGACGGGGGAGGTTTCGGTCAGGCCATAGCCTTCGAGGAGGTGGATGCCGAAGCGTGCGAGGCACTGGTCGTAGATGCTGCGGGGCAGCGGTTCGCCGCCTGAAACGGGGATGCGTACGCTTTGGAAATCATCGGGTCCAGCGTCCTTGACGCTCAGCAGGGCGGCGTACATGGAGGGCACGCCCATGAACACGTCAGGCCGATGCCGGCGGATCAGTTCGACGATCTTTTTCGGCACAAACCGTGCGGAGTAGACGATTTTCGCCCCGACGCGCAGCGGCAGCAGGGTCAGGGCGGTAAAGCCGAAGCAGTGGAACTGGGGCAGCACGCCGAGGAAGGTGTCGGCGGCATTGAGCCGGACGTGCTGGACGCAGTCTTCGACGTTGGATTCGAGGTTGCCGTGGGTGAGCATGACGCCTTTGGGCGTGCCGCTGGTGCCGGAGGTGTAGATGAGTGTGGCCAGGTCGTCGGGATCATGATGGGAGGGCCAGCGCCAGGGCGGCGCGCCGGAGTAGTCGATGTCCTCCACGCGCAGCAGTTGGACATCGTGGGGGAGATTGTCCTTGCCGATGAAATCGATCATGACCTGCGTGGTGAGGATGGCGTCGAGGCCTGCGTCGGCGATGACGAGTTTGAGTTCGTTGGGATGGAGCAGGTAATTCAGCGGGACGGCGGTGCGTCCGGCGAGCCACGCGCCCATGAGCGCCATGGGAAACGCCCCGCAGGTCGGCAGCATCAGGCCCACGTGCGGCGATTTGGTCCGGCTGTCCAGATGATCCGCCACGAACATCGCGCCGCCGACGAGCTGGCTGTAGGTGTACGTTCGACGGTCATCCTCCATGATGACGCGATTGGGCTGTCGCAGGGCGGTTTTGAGGATGGACCAGATCAGGCTCATGCGGGGATTCCAAGGGACAGCAGATGGTCATTGTTTCAGCGATGGCGGTGGATCGTCAAGCAGCACCGTGAAAGCGCGAAGACGCGCGGGCAGGTTGCCCGCAGCTGGGAAGGAGCGGGAATCTTCGTCATTTGGATTTCGTCATGGCTTCGCATCCGGCGCCGCGTGGTGCGGCCGGTAGATGAGCATGAGATTGCGGGCGTAGATGATCCAGCCTGGCGCCTGGCCAAGGAAGCCGACGATATCCCATCGCCAGACGAAGTAGGCGGTGAGGATGAGCGAGCCGAGGAGGCTCATCCACCAGAAGGCGACAGGGACGACGGATTTGCGGCTTTTTTCGCTGGCCAGCCACTGGACGATCATGCGACCGGCGAACAGGGTCTGGCCGAGGAAGCCGATGCTGACCCACGCGACGCCGGCGAGGTTGGAGATATTGAAGAGCCGGAAGATCCATCCGCGAGATTTCTGATCCTGGTAGAGCGCGTCGGCGTAGGCCTGGGGCGTCAGGTCGTCCCTGCGGCCGTCGCGGTAGACGACATGGTAGTAGGCGTGGCCCTGGTCGTTGACGCGGAGCTTGGCACGCCAGGCATTCGAGGGCAGGTCCTTGAGTTTCTTGACCTCGAACCACGGGCTGGACGAATCGGATCGGGCATTATCCGAAGGCAAGGCGATCGCCGCCATCGCCGCGATGAGGGTCAGCAGGGAAAAGATGACCATATTGCGCGACGAGGTGGGCAGAACGGATGAGCCTCGAATCACCGGGAATCTCCAGAAACTTCGACCGTGTCGGTGCAGCGATGGCGTTTGAGCATCCATCGCATGGCGAAGCAGTCTATCAGGCCGACGAAGGCGCGGTTAAGCACGCCGTACTTGGCGGTCCCGGCGTGGCGCGGCCGGTGATGCACCTGCATCTCCACGATCCGTGCCCCGAGCATCCGGCAGTAGATGGGAATAAACCGGTGCATGCCCTTGAACTGCAACGGAAGCTGGAGGGCAAACTCGCGGCGCAACATGCGGGAGGAGCATCCGGTGTCGCGGACGGAGTCGCCGAGGATTTGGCGTCGTGCGGTGCGACCGACCCAACTGCTGACGCGGCGGACGAAGGTGTCGCGCCGGTTGGCGCTGCGGTCGCCCTGCACGAGGTCCGCCGCATTTTCCCGCAGGGGCACGATCATGGCGGGCAGGTCGAACGGATCGTTCTGCAGATCGGCGTCGAGCATGGCGACGAACCGGCCCCTCGCGGCGTGAATCCCCGCCCACATCGCCGACGACTGGCCCCGCGCCTTGTCCCGGTGCAGCAGCCGAAGCCACGGATGCTGTTTCTGAAGTTCCCGCAGCCGGGGCAGCGTTTGATCGGTCGAGCCGTCGTCGACGACGATCATCTCGGCGTCGATCCCGGCGTCCAGCACGGCGCGGCGAACCTCGTCGACCAGCGGGCCGACGTTGTCCTCCTCGTTGAGCGCGGGCACGATGATCGACAGCTCCGGCCCGGCGGCCGAGGGTGAGGCGGAAGACGCGGATGCATTCTGACTCATGGGTGAGACTCGGCAGGTTGAGAGGAAGGCGCGGTGGCGGCCGCGGGCGAGGACGGAAGCAGACGCCAGAGACGGACTTCGGCCGCGGGCAGGTCCATGACCGGCGTGAACCGCGAACCCATCGGCGGCATCGACAGCGGGGTGACCAGGAACAGCGCCGCGGCGTCGCGCGAGGCGTCATGCTCCTCGATCAGCGTGGAGATCTGAGTCAACCGAAGCCAGGAGAGCGAATGGCCGGCGTAGAGCAACAGACCGGGGTCCGGCGGGATCGGTTCGACCTCGCGTTGGAGCCAGAATCCGCGACCGTCGCCGAGGGCTTCGCGCAGCTTCTGAGCGTCGCAGCGCAGCGGATGGATCGCCGCCGCGCCGCGGGTCATCGGCAAGGTCAGCACGGTCATGAGCATCAGCCACCAGACGGACCACAGGACGAACGTGCGGGTGGGATAGTGACGAACGACGCCATGGGCGCTGTAGGCGGTGAGGATGAGCAAGACCGCTCCGAGTCCGACGGCGAAGAGGACGCCGGGATTGGCCCACCCCCCAGCCTGCACCAGTCCGGCCGCGACCAGTTTCTGGGGAAACACCAGCCCCGCCGGGACCAGGATCGACGCCGCCACGAGCAGAGCCAGATAAGGCCACCGCAGCAGACGCCACGACAGGACATAGCGTCCGGACGCCGCCATTTCCGCGTAATGGCCGAACAATTGCGCCACCGTCACCGCCGCGGCCGGCGCCAGCGGAAGCAGGTCCATCGCCTGCGGCGTCGTCGGCATCGGCAGAATCAGCGCCAGCAGCAGCACGAACCACATCACCCCCAGCGTCAATCGCAGCCGCCGGCCCTTGGACGACCGGCTCCACGGCTGCACCACCGCCGCCACGCCCCACGGCAGCCACGGCGCCAGCCCCCATCCCAGCATCGCCAGCCGCTGACGGGCGTGCTCCGTCAACATCGCCATGTCATAGTGTTCGATCACGGTGATCCGGCCCAGCCAGGTGGCCCACGCCTGGGCGTTCTGCTCATGAGCGTAGACCAGCCAGGGCGCTACGAGCAGCACGGCGATGAGCAGCGCCGCCAGCAGGCCGATCAGGTGTCCGATGCGATCGGGGCAGAGAAGGATGAAGAGGAAGATGGGCGCGATGACGGTAGCCAGCGTGATGGGACCGGTGACCAGCGTCGCCACGCCCAGCGCCAGGCCGCAGGTGATCCAGCCGATGAACTGACGTTCCGTGGAGGGCAGCGGACGCAGAGGCCGGACCGCCCAGAGCGCGGCGGCGATGGCGAGCATGCCGAACGCCAGATGAGGCATGGTTTGCGTCGCCAGCCGGCCCTGCAACACAAACAGCGGACACGACGCCACCGCCATGGCGGCAAACGCCGCCGCCGGCAGCCGGTCCAGCGAGTAGCCCGCCCAGAACACCGCCGCCACCGCCAGCAGCGCCATCGCCACCGACGCCAGCCTCGCGTACGTCACCTGCCACACCGGCCCCGACTTCGCTTCGTCCAACAGCGAAAACGCGATCAGATCGATCCACGTCTGGCCCGGCGGACTGTCCATGTGAATCTGATGATGCAGACGCGGCACGAACCGCTCCAGACTGTAGGGATCCTGCTCCGCCAGGCGCACGGAACGATGCCACGTTTCCGAGGCGATCAGCACGCTGCGGGTTTCCTCCGGGTCCGTGGCGTCAGGCCGGTAGATTTCCATCAGCAGAGGCGCCGACGCCATCAGCAGCATCACCGCCAGCACCAGCCAGACCGCCAGCCTGTCCTGGCGCGGCGGCGGCGGCATTCGTCGCGCCGGCTCCGCTGCCCGATCATCGCTGGTCTGCTGCTTCGCCACGCCGCGGCTCTCCTCCCGGCGCCCTGGTACGCCTCCCCGCGCCGAGCCTTCCAGTGTAAACCCCCCGACTCATTCTGACCAACGGACCCCGAAAAACAAAAACGCAGAACCCTGCGGCGAAGACGCCGCAGCTATGAAGGAAAGACGGCTTTTCCAGCCGCGGGCCAGCGGCCCGCGCGTCCGGTCATGTGCGATCCAGCGGGGTAGCCTTTAAGGTGAACGCCGTTCGTCGGCACATTTCCCAAACTGACACCGCGATCACCCTTATAATGGTCGTTCATGCGAAGGGGCGAGGGAGTCCTGTGACGTTCGGGGCAATGCCGGGGGGGATGACATGAGGATAGATCGACGCTTCATCCTGACCGACGGCAGCGCGGTGTTCAGCGGCGGGGAACTGCTGGTGAAGGGCGCGTTGGAATCCCCCGGCGGGGTGCAGCTTTTCACATCCGTGGCGGTGTCGCCGTTGGGCACGTTCCTTCAGGCGTTGCGAAGCCTGGGGCCGTGGCTGTCGGCGCAAGGCCAGGTGGTCCGAGTGGCCAACCATGAAGCCTCGGCGGTGGCGATGGTGGATGGCGCGATGGCGGAAGGCCGATCGGGTCTGGCGGCGATCAGCACAGCCGGAGTCCGTCGCGCCGCCAGTGCGATCCGGTCCATGGCGTCCCGTCGCGCGGCCCGAGGCGGCGCGGCTGTGCTCGCCATCGCCGATCCCGCTCATCTTGCCGCCACCGATGGAATGGATCTCGCCATGGCGGCCAGGTCCATCGGCCTGACCATGCTCGAACCGTCCAATCCCCAGGAGGTCAAGGACTGGGTCGCCCATGCCATCGCCCTCAGCCGCGCGTCACGCAGCCCCGTCGGCGTCGGTCTGATCGGCGAACTGGCCTGCGGAGGCGGTTCCGTCAACCTCCGGCCCAACGCCTCCCTCGAAGATCTCGCCTCCAGTGGCCAAACCACGCCGCGGAACCCGCCCGACCTCGCCGAAACGCAGCGACAGGCCTTGATCCTCGCTGAAGCCCGACGCCTGGGCCTCAACCGCATCCTCTGCTCGCCCCAGCGCGGCGAACGCGCGCCCCTCGGCGTCGTCGCCGTCGGCTCCGCCATCGCGCCGATCGCCCAGGTGCTCACCGATCTCGGACTCGAAGGCCGGCTGCCCCTGCTCCGCCTGGGCATGATCTGGCCCATCGACGATGCCATGATTCTCGAACTCGCCCGATGCTGCGAACGCATCATCGTCATCGAACGAGGCCAGCCGCTGGTCGTCCGTCATGTGGAACATGTGCTGGCCCGTCACGTCGTTGCCGAGGGACTCGAGTGCGAAGTCGTCGACGGCGATGTCCAGTGCACCCCGGTCAGCGCCCGACTCCACGGCTCGGCGGTGCTCCAGCGCCTCGCCCCCTGGCTGATGATCCATCCCACGCTGCCCATGGAACTGACCCGCCAGCGACTGACAGCCGAACTGGCTCTGATCGAGGACAACGCCAGGCTGGATCAACCTCTGCCCATGCGGACCGTGACCTTCTGCCCCGGCTGCGCCCATCGCGACACGTCCAGCATCCTGACCGACATCAAGCAGGATTTACGCAACGCCACCTACATGGCCCAGCGCCATCGGCGCGATCCGGTGGACCTGATGATTCACGCCGACGACGGCTGCTGCTCGCTGACGGATCAGCCGCCATTCGCGTCGCTGGGCGCGGTGCATCACGAACTGGGCCTCTCCGGCGCGGCCGCGGTCGGGGCCGCCGCCTTCGCCTCCGCACGCCAGCTCGTCGTCATCGGCGACGTCGCCTTCTTCCACGGCGGCCAGACCGCGGTGCAGGAAGCCATCCGCGCCGCCAGGCCCGTCACGTTCCTGATCCTCGAAGACGCCGCCCTCAGCGACGCCGAACCGCTGACCGACGACATCGCCCCGCATCCCCATCCGGGCCTCTCACCCGCACGGCGGATCGAACGCCTCGTGCAGTCCATGGCGCCACGCGGCAAAGGGCCTGAACTGCGCGTCGTCCGCATCCATCCCGGCGACCGAAGCCGGCTGCGCAACCTCGTCGAACAGTTCATCCTCAGCGACGGCGTCAACGTCGTCGTCGCCGACAAGCACTGCGCCATCACCCGCCGCCGTCAGCGTCAGCGAAGCCGCCGCCAGGCTGTGGCGCAGCAGGGCTACGTCTTCCGCGACAGCCGCATCCAGGTCGTCAGCGACATCTGCGACTTCTGCCTCGAATGCACGCGTAAAACCGGCTGCACCGGGCTGACCATCGACGCCACGCCGATGGGGCCTCGCGTCCAGGTGGACCCGACGATCTGCGTGGACGACCGCGCCTGCGTGCGGCTGAGCGCCTGTCCGAGCTTCGAGGAAGTCACCGTCGTCCGTCGTCAGGCTCCCGCACCATGGCCGCAGGAACCGCCGCTGCCTGCGCCGGCTGTGCCCGCGCTCGACCAGCAGTGGCGCGCCCTCGTCGCCGGTGTCGGGGGCGGCGGCGTCGGCGTGCTCGCCATGATCCTCGCCGACGCCGGCCATCAGATGGGCTATCGCATCCAGTTCGTCAAGGACAAAAGCCACGTCGCCCGCACCGGCGGCGTCTTCGGCCAGGTCCTCTTCCTCAAACCCGAACCGCCCCGCGATGATCCCCGCCGGCCCGCCATTCTGCCCTGGACCTCACCCCTGCATCTGCACGGCAAAACCGACCTCATCCTCGGTCTGGACCTCCTCGAAGCCGCGCGATGCGTCGATGCCGCGGGACCCTACCGCGCCGCGTCTCCCGCCCGCACCAACGCCATCGTCTGCAACCAGATGGCTCCCACCATCCGCCAGCTCATCGGCGAAGAACCCTTCGACCTCCAGCTTCCGCGTCAGACCCTGCGCCGTCATCTGCATCCCCAGCGCCTGCTCGAACTGGACCTTCGCGCGTGGTGGCAGGGCCGGTTCGATTCCGCGCGACTCGCCAATGTCATGTTGCTCGGCGCGGCCTTCCAGCGCGGCCTGCTGCCCCTGTCCGAGGACGCCATCCACCGCGCCATCCGACGCCTGACCGGCGAAGAAGCGGGCGATAATCTGCTGGCGTTCGATCTCGGCCGCCGCGCCGCACTCGCTCCGCCGGCCAGGGAACCCGCTTCCCCTCGCCAGTCCGCCGCACGCCTGCTGAGACAGAAAGTCCGCTCCCTCCGCGCCGAAGACCGTCACCGGCCTGGACGCGGAGCCAAACTCGCCAGGCAGTTCCGTCAGATCGTCCGTGACCTCTACCGCGCGCTGCGCCCCCTCGGTCCCCACGATCCCCTGCTCCTCCAACTCATCGGCCATACCCACCAGTGCCTGCTCTGGGGCGGTCCCGACTACGCCCAACGCTATGTCCGCCGCGTCCTGACCGTCTTCCGACACGATCAGCCTCGCCATCGCTACGCCGTCACCCGCACCGTCGCCCGCGAACTGGCCCGCGTCATGGTCATCATGGACCCTGTCCACGTCGCCGCGATGGCTTCCCATCCCGACAAGCTCCAACGCGACCGCTTCCGGCTCCGCGTCGATCCCGCACGCGGCGACCGCATCGAGTACCGACACCTCGCCCGCATCGAACTGGACTGGTTCCACCATCGCCGCGTCGGCTTCGACTGCCGCCTGCGTCTCTGGCAACTCCGCCTGCTCTCACGACTGACCGTGCTGCGCAAGCTCATCCCCGGCTGGGCGCGCAGACAACGACGCTTCCGCAACTGGTACGAGGCGCTGGTCGACCGCTTCGACGGCGCGGGCTACGCAGCCGACCCCGCCCACGATCGCCGCTATCAGTGGTTCCTCGCCCTGCTCCGTTGCACCGAACACGTCCGCGGCTTCCGCGACCTGCGCGAAATGCACATGCGATCCGCCCGCCGCCGCGCCGACGAACTGCTGGCCGTCGAACCCGAACAGTTCCAGCCCCCGGATGACCGGGACCCCACCGTGGAACCCCACGCCCTGTCCTCCCGCAACATCCCCCTGCCCGTGCTGGTGTGATGATTCGTCTGCGCCGGTTACCATATCTCGTATAGGATGGGATGACATGATCGATTGCATCGCACAACATCGATCCGAAATCCACTCAATCTGCCGCAGCCACGGCGTTCGACGGCTGGAGTTGTTCGGTTCCGCGGCGCGGGACGATTTTGATCCCGCGCTCAGTGACATCGATTTCTTCGTGGAATTTCTGTCCTACGACAATCCCGCCATCGCCGATCACTGGTTCGGCCTGCAGGAAGACCTCCAGACACTGCTGCGGCGCCGGGTGGACCTGACCAGCCTGCGTGCCGCGAAGAATCCCTATTTTCTTGAAGTAGCCAACCGCGACCGGATATCGCTGTATGCGGCCTGAAATCGGCAAATTGCTGCTGGATATGCGTGAAGCCACGGATGCGATCCACGATTTCGTCGCCGGCAAATCGCTGACCGACTTCACGCATGACGCTTTGCTTCGATCCGCCATCTATTTTCAGTTCGTCATCGTCGGCGAATCGCTCGCTTCAGCTTCGCTACCTGGATGAACAGACCGCGGAGAAGATCAGCGAATACTGGCGGATCATTCAGGACAAGTTGCCGGTTCTGAGGCACGAAGTGAGCGATCTGCCGTCAAGGTAACAACCGGGTGTAGAGGTTCGTGGGAATGCCCTCGCTGACGCTTCCGGCTCGTTTTCCGGCGTGGAAATTTCATTGACATATGTATGCTTGAGTCATATGTTTGTATGTATGAAACGGACCACCCTCCTGATCGAGGACGCCTGCATGGATGGCGTGCGGGAATTGGCGCACAAGACCGGGCGGCAGCTTTCGCAGGTCGTCAATGAGATTCTGGCCGAGGGATTGGAACGACGCCGGCGGCGGCAGCGCACGGCCTTTCACCTGCCCTCGTTCGCCATGGGCAAACCCCGGGTCAATCTCGGCGACCGCGACGCGCTGGAAGCGCAGATGGAATCCTGATGCCGGGTTTAATCGACACCAACCTGCTGCTTTATGCCGCCAACCGCAACGCGCCTCAGTCGTCCGCCGCCCGGCGGTTCCTTGAAGTTGCAGGCCTATCCGGGGAACAGTGGTATCTCACCGAGGGAATCTGTTACGAATTTCTCCGCGTTGCCACCCATCCGCGAGTCTTTGAGAAACCGCTGGCGTGGAAAGACGCCATGGCGTTTCTCCGCTCGTTCTGGGATTGTTCAGCCTTTGCCGTGCTGACCGCGGGCCAGGAACACTGGTCGTTGCTGGCGCGGGAGTTGGCCGGACTGTCTCATCCAGCAGCCAACCTGTTTTTCGACATCCGCATCGTCGTCCTGATGCGCGAGCACGGCATCCGCACTCTCTACACCACCGACACCGACTTCCTGCAGTTCAGCGACATCACGGTGATCAATCCGCTTGCGGGTTGATGTTCCGAACCACATTTCCCGCTTGATCCACATTCACGAACACGTCCACGAGCTGGCCGGGATAGATCGGCGCGGGATTGTCGTTGTTCCGTGGCACCACGTCGAACAGCACTTCCACGACGCGGACATCGGCGAATTCGTAGTTGACGCCGGCGAGGTCTCGCTTGGGCCGGGCCAGCGGTTCGATGCGCACCATGCGGAGTTGGATGGGGGGCAGGACGCCGCCGCGGACGGTTGCCGCCGCTTGCGCGCCGGGCCTGACCTTGGCCACGTCCAGTTCGTCGATCTGGGCGCGGACGCGCAGGTGGGCCAGATCGCCGAGGACCATGGCTGGTTCAGCGGGATTGGTTCCGGTGTGCTCGCCTGGGCGGATGTAGCGCTTGAGCACCGTCCCGTCGATGGGGCTGCGCACGGTCAAACGTTCGATCTGCAGTTCGACAGCCCGCACGTGCGCCTTGGCCTGATCGAGCTGACTGCGGGCGACGGCGAGGTCCTGGCTCCACGCCCCGGCTTCGACGCGGGTCAGCTCCGCCTGTGTCCGAGCGAGATTGGCTTCCGCGGCTTGGGTCGCAAAGCGCGTGGCGCTGAGTTCCCGATCGCTGGCGGCGTTGCGGCGGAACATCGACTCGGTTTTGTCCAACTGATCCTTGCGATCGTCGAGTTGGACGCGGGCCTGTTCCACGGCTGCACGAAGCGGCGCGACGTCTTCGAGCCGGGGCATGGCGATCAGCCGATCCAGTTGCGACTGGGACACCCCCACCGCCGCCCGAGCCGAAAGCAGTTCCGCTTCCAGGCTCCGGCTGTCGATGCGGAACAGCGGCTGATCGCGTTGGACCTGATCGTTGACCTGCACGAGTACTTCGGTGACAAGCCCCGGCTGCGGCGGCGCGATGAGGATGTTTTCCGTGGCGGTTTCGATCAGGCCCGTGGCGGCCACGGCATCGGCAAATGGATTTTGCGACGGACGCGATGCCGGCGGCTGGTGCGGCGGCTCGTAACGCGACTTCGTCACCGTCCACGCGCCCAGCCCCACGCCCACGATCGCAAGCACAATGGTCAGCCATCGAATCATGAGGATTCCTTCTTTTCTCCGTGTCCGCCAAGCTCCCCGGCTCCCCCGGTTCCCCCGGCTCCCCCGGGAACTCCTCCGGAAACGATTCGGCCGTCTTCCATGCGTTCGATCCGGTCGGCGTAATGGAAGATGCGATTGTCATGGGTAACGACGATGACGCAGCGAGGCCGGCCCTGCGCGTCCGGCTCGCGGGCGGCGTCGCGGATCAGGTCCATGACCACCTGTCCCGTGCCGCTGTCGAGGTTGGCGGTCGGCTCGTCGCAGACGAGCATGCGTGGGCGCGTGACCAGCGCGCGGGCGATGCTGACGCGCTGCTGCATCCCGCCGCTGAGTTCGCGCGGTCGGGCGTGCAGTCGCTTGCCCAGGCCCACGCGGGCAAGCATCTCCGCCGCGCGTCCGGCCGCCTCCGTCCACGGCACATGGCCGATCAGCAGCGGCGCCATCACGTTTTCCAGCGTGTCCAGCGTGGGAATCAGCCGGAATTCCTGAAACACGAAGCCCAGCAGTTCTCCGCGCCGCCTCGCTTTGGCGTCCTCGCTCAGCGTGGACCAGGCGCAGCCGAAGACGTCCACTTCGCCCGCCGTCGGATTGAGCACGCCGGAGATGATCGACAGCATGGTGGTCTTGCCGCACCCGCTGGGCCCGACGACCAGCAGCAGTTCGCGGGGATGCACGTCCAGGTCGATGCCTCGCAGCGCATGCACCGCCGTGCGCGCGGGGCCGAAGGATTTCTTCACCCCACGCAATCGCACCAGCGGCGCGGACGCTTCCCGCGAAGCAGCGGCGGCGGTCAGAATGTCAGGCACAACAAGTGTCATCTCGTCTTATCCGCGTTCATCTGCGTTTATCTGCGGCTAAAAAACATCAGCGAGCGAACACCGTCGCCGGCTCCAGCTTCAGCACCCGTCGCAGGCTCAGCACGCTGCCGAGGGTGACGCACAGGATCACCGGCAGCAGCGAGCCGACCATGAGGGGCCAGGGGAAATACGCGACGAATTCGCCGTCCTGCGCGTGGACCTGGAGGCTGACGATGCCCGCCAGTCCGATGCCGATGCCGTAGCTGATGACCGTCACCAGCGCGCCCTGGGCGACGATCATCGACACCAGCGTGCGCGACGTGGCGCCCATCGCCTTGAGCACCGCGTAATGCGGCAGGTTTTCGTTGGTGAACTGGCTGAACGTCGCCATGGAGACGACCATGCCGACGACGAGGCCCAGCAGCACGGTGATGCCGAAGTTCACGCCGATGCCGGTTTTCGTCAGGATGTACTTGATGCTCTGCCATCTCATCTGGTCGGCGGTGAAGGCCCAGAGGCCGGGGATTTGCTCGATCTCCTTCGCCACGGCGTGAATGTCCTGCCCGGGCTTGATCTTCACGAGGATGTAGCTGATGCGTTCCTTGCCCAGCGGCACATAGCGCGAGGCGTTGGTGAACGTGGTGTACATCACCGGCTTGGAAAGCAGCCCGCGATTGGCCCGGCAGAAACCGACGATCACGGCCCGGCGATTCTGCAGGATGATCGTGTCGCCGAGCTTGAGATGGCCGAGTTGTTCGCGGCCCGCGCGGTCGAGCACCACGGCATCGGGCAATCGCAGGTCCGACAGTTTGCCTTCGATCACCTCCGGCGGCTCGCCGACCATCGTCATGCGGTCGATGCCCACCAGGTTGATGATGGCGAAATTGCCGTCGGGAAGCTGCACGACGCCGAACAGATAAAAGAACGGCTCCGCCCACTCGACGCCGGGCACGGATCGGACGCGAAGCAGTTCCCGGTCCTTCATGGGCCGAATTTGATCGATGTAGTACGTGTGTTCCGAGGCGACCCAGATGTCGGCCTGACCGATGTTCTGCAGCGGGCCGGTGGATCGCAGCAGCACGCCAAGAAAAATCGCCGCCTGCTGCGTGATCAGCAGCACGGAGAACGACAGGCCGAACACCAGCATGAGGTATCGAATCCAGTCGCCGAAGAGCATTTTGAGCGCGAAACGGCGCATGAGGTCATTCTACAGCAGATGGTACATTCATACGGCGGGAGAACGAGGGAATGATTGAATGTCCAAATCCGACTGACGAATGACGGAATCAGCCTCTTTCGCAGCCGCGGGCAAACTACCCGCGCGTCTTGTCACGCATCGGAAGCAACATGCGACAAGTCCTCATCACCGGCGCATCGGGATTCATCGGCTCGCACCTGGCGGCAGCGCTGGTCCGGCGCGGCGCAATCGTGCGATGCTGGCTGCGTCCATCCTCCGATGATGTGCGGCTGCGTGAACTGGATGTACAGATCGTGCGTGGTTCCTTGAATGAAGCTGTGCAGGATTGCGATACGGTGTTTCATCTGGCGGGCGAAGTGCGGCAGGTCGACAGGGCCATGTTGGAACAGGCGAATGTGGAACTCGCGCGGGACATGGCCGGCGCGTGCGCGAAGCAGCCTTCGCCGCCGGTGCTGGTGCTGATGTCCTCGCTGGCGGCGGGGAGGCCGGAGGATGACCTTCCCGTGTCGGACTATGGCCGCAGCAAACGCGACGGCGAACGGGAAGCGCGGCAAGTCGCGGATCGCGTGCCGGTGACGATCGCGCGGCCGCCGGTGGTTTTCGGCGAAGGCGATCACGCCATGCACAAACTCGCGCATGCGGTGCTGCGCACGGGACTGCTGCTGGCGCCGGGATCGAAGCATCACCGCCTGTCGATGGTGCATGTGACGGACCTGGCGGAAGGGTTGATCCTTGCCGCCGAGCAAGGGCGTCGCGTCACGGGCGGCGGATGTGAAGGCGTCTACTATCTGTCCGATCCGCATTCGTTGGATTATGTGGATTTCGGCCGGATTCTCGCGGATTTCCGCGGCAAGCCGGTGCGGGTGCTGACCGCGCCGAGCTGGCTGGTGCGAAGCAGCGCGGTCGTGACGCAATGGAGCGACAGGCTGCGCGGGCGGGTGGGCTACTTCGGCCCGGACAAGGCGCGCGAAGCGCTGGCGGGATCATGGGTTTGCGACACCACAAGCGCCGAGCGGGAACTTGGATTTCGCGTGGCCAAACCGCTGGCGGATCGCTGGCATCAGACGCTCAGGTGGTATCAGGAACAGGGTTGGCTGTGAGTCGTCCGTCCGGTCGGTGAAAGCTCTTCGAGCAACCGCGACCACATCGCGGCACAGGCTTCGGCGTTGTACTGCTGTTCGTACGCCTGCCTCGCGGCGGCGGCTTGACGCTGGCCCAATGATGCGTCGTCCGCCAGTTGCCGGATCGCGGCGACCAGCGACGTCGCGTCATCCGGGTCGATCACCTTGCCGCAGTTCCAGCGGGTGATGGCTTGAGCCGTTTCGCAATTCCGGGGTCCGACGAACAGCACGGGCCTCGCCGCCGCCATGATGCCGTACAGCTTGCAAGGCACCGCCACGCCCGCCATCGCCGGCCGCAGCGTGATCAGATGCGCATCGGCCATCGTCAGCGATTGCCCCAGATTTTCCCGAGGAAAATAGCTCTTCATGACCACGTTCGTCAGCTTATGTTGCTCGGCGAATCGGCGGACATCGTCCATCCGCTTCCCGCCGCCGACGAACAGAAACACAAACCGCGTTTCGTCACGCATCCGCAGCGCCGCTTCGCACACTGCGTCAAACGTGTGGGCCAGACCCGCGTTGCCGGAGTACATCACGACGAACTTGCCCGTCAGTCCAAGCTGCTCGCGCAAAGCCGTGGAATCTTCCGTCACGAGATCGTGGCCCCAGACGGGAATCGTCGCCAGTTTGTCTTCCCTCACATGCTTGTCCAGCAGCCGGTGTTTCATGCACGACCCCAGCACGACATTGCGGTCGGCATGGCGGAAATGCATGCCGTTGAGATGGTCCAGCACGCGCGGCAGGAGGCTTTTTCGGCTGAAAACGCCAAGCTCGAATTCGCAGTCGGGATGCAGGTCCATCACCCAGCAGACGTGGCGGACACGAAACAGATGTTTGGCCAACGTCGCATAGACGCCGATCAGCGGCGGCGTGGTGAGCGTGACAATGATGTCGTAGCGCCATCCCGCCAGCAGCGTGCGCATGCCGATGAGCAGGTGAAAGCTGAGATAGTCGATCATGCGTCCGATCATGCTGGCCTTGCCGAATCCTGCGGCGGCGACGCGGTGAATGTGGACGCCGTGATGGACTTCATAGCGCGGCGAGCGGGCGTTGGCGGTGCCGTCGTCGTATTTCCCGCGCGAGCAGAGGATGTGCACCTCATGGCCCCGCGCGGCAAGGCGCTGGGCGAGGTCGCTGAGCATCTGCGAGGTCGCCGCCATGTCGGGCCAGTAGAACTGGTTGATGAAGAGCATCCGCATGGCGTTGTCCGAACGAAGCGTGAAGGTTACGACCCGGCGCTCACGCCGTCGACGAGGAGGTCCGCCAGTTCCCGGCTGTACCATTCGAGGTTGAACGATGCGGCGCGGCGACGGGCGGCCTGGCCCATCGCGTGCCGCAGTTCGCCGTCGCGGACCAGTCGTTCCACGGACTGAGCGAAGCCGTCAACCTGTCCGCTGCCGACGATCAGGCCGTCCTGTTCGTGGCGCACGACGGAGCCGGCGTTGGGGGTGGTGACCACGGGCAGGCCGCACGCCATGGCTTCCATCACCACGCCCGCCGAGCCTTCGCAGGTTGACGGGAAGAAGAACAGGTCGAATTTCGCCATCCAGTCGGACACCTGCGCGCGGGGAACCTTGCCGACGAACTCCACGCGATCCGAGCCGGGCATCGCGGCCAGGGCGTCCGGATTCGATGCCGCGCCCACGGCGACGAAATGCACCAGGCGCGGGTCAAACCGGCGTGCGACTTCGATGAAATACGGGATGCCTTTGCGGAGATTCACCGCGCCGACGAAGCCAACGACCACCGGCCCAGGCCGGCCCGTCCGCGAGGGACAGGCGAACGGACGCACATCCATCGGATAGGGCAGCAACTGCACGCGACCGGCCGGCACACCCTGCGCGAGCACGCCCTGCCGCACATAGTCCGACATGCAGAGGATCAGATCGAGCTGGTCCCACGACCTTCGTTCCCAGTCGACGAAGGATTGAAGCTGGGCGACATCCTCATCGCCAGCCCAGTTGGGCCAGCGGTCCAGTTCCTGTTGAAGCTGGGCGATTTCCACGACCGCGGGCGCGATGATCTGATCGCCCACGGTGTACAAGCCTTCCTGCCGGGCGCAGGCCAGCAGATCGGGATCGACATTGCGGATGAAGCCCAGCAGGGCGTTGGCTTCACGGAAGCCGTGCCGGCGGATCCAGTCGCCGACCTGTTTGGACGCCCAGTGGTAGTAGTCGCTGCCGCCGCGACCGCGACCGCTATGCCAGGCCTGTCGGAGCATGAGCAGCGGGTTGGTCATCACGGGAGCGCCCGCCAGTTCGTGGCATGTGCGACCGGCGAATTGGGCGGCCCGTGCGGGACAGCAGACTTCCACAAGATCGCCGAGGGCTTCCTCGATGGAGCCGGGTTGGACGAACCAGTCGGTGTACATGACTTCGAGCATGTTGGCGCGATGGAGCGCCGCGGGCAGCGCGTAGCGACGCCGCGCGCCATCCTGCACCATGACCACGCGAGGCCGGCGAAACCGCCGCGCCGCCGGGTTGTGCATCGAGGTTGCCATGGCGTTCTGGATCATGGGGTTTGATTTAGCCGCGGATGAACGCAGATGAACGCAGATAAGACAGAATCACAAGACTGAACCACCAAGACGCCAAGAGCGCCAAGTCAGGAACAGCAAACATGAAATCATTATTTTGAACTCTTCCGGTCTTGGCGTTTTGGTGGTTGATTATGAATTTATCTGCGTTCATCTGCGTTCATCCGCGGCTAAAAATGCCTTCATTTCACGGCGCCGGATTTCATGGCCAGTTGTTTGGCTGCGGGCAGGAGTTCGATCAGCGGGCCTGCGAGGCGGCCGTAGAGGGCGTTGCGGCGCTGGAAGCCCCGCAGTTCGCGCTGGAACGTGTCGCCCTGCTGACGGATCAGCGCGTCGAACCGGCGGGCCACCTGATCGTAGAGCGCCTGGTCCAGTTCGTTGTGTCTGCGGATCATCTCAATCGCGGCGGCGGGCAGTTCCTCCCGCGGCTTGCGGTTCTTGCCGACGTTGGCTTTGGCGTAGTAGCACGAGCGCCAGCCGAGAATATCGCGCAGCAGCAGGAGGGATTCGTCGAAGCGTTCGGAGAGTCCGACGAAAGCGAAGTGCCGGCGGATGTTGTCCAGCGCCTGGTCGAGGTCGCGTCGGGTGAGGCCGGCGAACGGCGCGGGATTGGGATTGCCATCGACGCCGGTGAGCGAGCGGACCTGGCCGTTGTCTACATGGAACCGGCCGAAGTTTTTGCCACAGGTGACGAATTCCTCGAGGCTCATATCCTTAGCCAGCGCGTCTTGATCCCGGCCGCGGCGGAGCTGGTAGTAGCTGGAGATCACGCGTTCCACGGGATCGCGCAGCATGGTGACGTAGTACGACGGCGTGGGGAGGAAGCGGTGGACACCGAAGCCGAAGTGCCCTTGGAAGAAGCGTATTTTGCGTTGCTGGGCGGCGGGCAGCGAGGCGATTTTCTCGAATCGGTCCTCGATGGGATTGATCTGGTAATGTCCGAAGGTCAGGCTGTGGCGCAGGAGGTTGGCGGGGGGCCACAGGCCGATCTTGATGCGGACGATGCGGGAGAGCGACGTGCCGGCGGTCTTGGGCACGTGGAGGAAGATCATCAGACCGCGGGCGGGCACGAAGGTCAGGGCGTCATCGCCGTCGCCGTCGCCATCGTCATGGCGGAGACCCCCAAGGCTCGAAGACTCGCCATGGGGCTTGAGGGCGCTTCCGGGTGCGGAATCACGTGGATTGAGCGTGGCGGACGCCATGATGAGGTCACCTGGCCAAGGGGAACGGCGGAATCGCAAGTCGCTCAGCGTCCGGCCGGTCCCGTGCGATTGCCGCCTCTCATGTTGTTGAGCGCGACGATGACGAGGTAGACCAGGACGCCGCCGATGAGCAGGGGATAGAGCGAGTTGAAGTTCATGCCGCGGAAAATGCGGAAGAGCCAGGTGGCAAACGCGAGGGTCATGAGGATGCGCAGCGGCCGGCCCTGCGCGGTCTGCAGCGCGCGTTCGGCGACGAGCATGAGCCAGCCGAGCAGCAGGCCGCCCTGGATGATGCCCGAGATGCCGTAGCGGAAGTACCAGTAGCCGACGAGTCCCTGGCTGATGGTGGTGCCCGAGATGCCGTGGCGGCCGCCGGTGAAGGCCGTGTTGTACCACTCCCACACCGGGTCGATCGGCTTGGTCGTCCACAATGCGCGGGGCACGGGACCGACAGCGAACCAGTACAGCGTCTGCGGCAGCGGGCGGACGATCATTTCACCCGGGAATCTGTCGTAGAAGAAGTCCTCATACTCGGGGATCAGGGCGTAACCGAGCAGGCCTTCGGAGAACATGCTGGTTCCGCGAAGCTGGAACACTTCGACGCGGGTGATGTCCGCTTCCTCGGATGTGAAGCCGATGGTGCGGTAATAGCCCTGGAACTGAATCACCATCAGGGCGACCAGCGCGAAGACGCCGGCGCCGAGGTAAGCGCGGAAGCTGATGCGTTTGAGCAGCGCGGCGGCGTAGGCCTGGTTCTTCAGATAGATCAGCGCGATGGCGGGCAGCGCCATGTAGACGACCTGGCCTCGGCTTCCGGAACCGAACGCCAGCGCCATCCAGAAACCCCAGATCGCCCAGCAGAGCAGGCGGGACACGGGGCTTTGCGTCAGCAGCAAGGCGTAGAACACGGCGAGCAGACCGCCGATCTGACCGATCTGCAGCAGAATGGCGGCGTACGCGCCCCAGTTGAAGTTGACGTTGCCCGTGCGACCGACCAGCCACTGCGCGCCGCCGCCGGTGTATCCGCCCGTCATGTCGCGCCAGATCGACACCCAGAACGGTTCGGCGGTGAACAGCATGTAGGGCAACAGACCGACCAACAAAAAGCCCAACGCCAACCACAGGTAGAACGTCGGCGTGTACGGCTCAGGTATCGCGTGCACCAGCCGCGTCAGATGCCGGTGATACGGAATCTGCAACCCCAGCGTCATCATGAACACGAACAGACAGTGACAGAACACGGCCTTGGCGATCAGCTCGGCCGTGAACATCATGTTCTCGTCGATTTCGCCGTGGCCCATCCAGTGCGTGATGTAGTCGTAACCGAACCAGATCAGCACGCCGCCGTAGAGGATCAGCCCACCGATGCCGAACCGCAGTGGAAAGCGGTACAACTCCACCACCAGCATCACCAGGCAGATCATGATCAGACAGGTGAACGACAGATCGGTCAGCCAGGGCACGCCACCCATCATCCATGAGGCGGCACTGAGCATCACCGGCAAGATGAACGACATCGGCGCGTACATCGACCGCGCCAGATAGCCCAGCGACTCGTACGTCGGGGTCGCACGCATCAGCCTTGGACTTAGTGCGATCGACATTGGCGGCCCACTTCCGTCCTCGAAATCGCGCACGACCAGCCCAGCGCCGGCCATGCGCAGCATTCCTATGACATCTGCATCGGCGTTCTACCTACCAGTCTTGAAGTTTCCCCCCCGCCCTTACGTAGCGCCGCGACTTGTCGCGCTCTTCCGCCCCCACCGCCCATACGTCGCGCCGCGACGTGTCTCGCTCTTCGCCCCCCGCGCCCCCTACTCTCCCAATCCCTCATCCCGCAAACGCTTAAGCGCCCCCGGCTGCTCCAACCCCTTCTCCCGCATCCGCGCCAGCACCAGCGGCGGCAACAGCGTGTGCAGCCGGTCCACCCGTCCTCCCGCCGCGATCTGCTTGATCAGCGAGCTGCTGGTGAAGCCGTACGCCTCGCCGGTCATGATGAACAGCGTTTCGATGCCCGCGATCGCCCGGTTGGTCAAAGCGAGCTGGAACTCGTAATGAAGATCGGTCACGTTCCGCAGGCCGCGGATAAACACGCAGGCGCCCACCTGCTTCGCAAAATCGACCGTCAGGCCCTCAAACGGCATCACCTGTGCGTCAATCTTTTCCTGCATAAGGATTTCCCGCACCATCTGCACCCGCTCCTCCAGGCTGAACAGCACTGCTTTGCCGGGATTCTGCCCCACGGCGACGATGAGCTGGTCAAAAAGTGGCCGGGCGCGGCGGATCGCGTCCAGATGACCATTGGTGATCGGGTCAAACGTGCCGGGAAACAACGCGATATTGCCTTGACTGCCCATGCGAACCTCGTTCCCAACCGGCGGGAAGTGCCTTGCTCTAGAACCCAGCCCATACAATCGTTACATCCGGCCTACTTCTCTCGGTATTTCGACCAGATGGGTGTATGCGCTTGACTGGAGAATACTATTCTTAAGTTCAGCCACGCTTATTGGGAGGGTGGCAAAGAGAGACAGAGAGGTGTGTAATGCGGAAATATATCGTGGTGGTGGCGGCGGCACTGATGCTCCCTGCAGCTTCAGCATTCGCCGGTGACGTCAACTTCAGCACCCAGGAAAACGGCGCTCAGCGGCCGGCTTGGGGACGTACGCAGCAATTCAGTTGGGGACTGAGCGAGTTCCTCGTCAGCAACATCAATAAGCTCACCGGATCTCAAAAGGTCACGGACCCCACCGGCGTCTTTGACCCCATCCAAGGCTTCGGTGCCGACAACTCGGCGTACCTCGGCCTTCAGGTCGGCGGTCCCGGCGGAACCCGGCTCATCTTCGACCGGCTCGTCGCCCAGACCGTCATTCATGTCCTCGGTTCCGATACCGATGACCAGATTCCCTCCAGCGACAGGCCGCGCGACCTGTTCTCTGAACTCCGCCCCGTCATCGCCGGCTTCCCCACCGTGGACTCCCCCTCCGGCGACCCCGGCAAGCCCATCAATCCGACCAATCCCATTCCGCCGGATCCGACCCCGGTGCCCGAACCCGCCTCTGCCGCACTCCTGGGTCTGGCAGTCCTGGCCTTCGGCGCACGCCGGCCCACGCGGCAACGCGACTGATCTGTCCGCTTAACTTCGCCCTGGATCGGGTCTCGTACCGGAATGCCTCCCCGGTCGAGACCCTCTTTTTTTGCGCCGATGATCTTCCCGTCCCTCAACTCGCTTCCTCAGCCCTGCCCCTTATCCACATCTCCATTTCGCCGTCCGAAGGCCCCGGTTCCCCCGGCTTCCCCCGGCTCCCCCCGGCTCCCCCCGGCTCCCCCCGGCTCCCTCCGGCTCCCTCCGGCTCCCTCCGGCTCCCTCGGTTGATGCCCCAATGCCCGAAGGTCCAAATCCGAAACTGGGTATTCCGTTGACGCCAGTCACTCCGACCCCTTGGGTGGAATGCCTGGAGTGAGAAGCTTGATTTTTGCCCCCGCGAAGCCTGTTTTTGTCGATTTTGATCCCGATGATCCCGTTTTTCCGCCTATGATCCCTGAATGATCCGGATCATTCGCTTCCGCGGCGAAAAAGTGGCTATTTCCCGATGAATTCGCAGCTTTTCCGCTTGATCTTTTCTTGGGTCAAGTGTTACGTTTGAGACGTCGCCGGTGCGTAAATCGGCGCGAAAACGGGGCATTTTCATGGCGCCATCACCGTTTTCATCGCTTTTACCGGCTGTGTTGGACCTGCGGTCATTGGGTTCCATCGAGCCGTACATGGCCACACGCGTTCGCCCTGACATCCCTCTCCGCGCCGACATGTTCCATCCTTGCCGGTTGTTCCAGTCGTAACGAAACCTCTCGCACGGAAATCATCGCTTCGCTTGCCCGCGACTGGATTGACGCCCGTCTGGGGGTCTGTTTCCCCCATCACCAAGGGACGCGGCGGACAAGGCGGATGGTCCGGCCCCGACGCTCGCGTCACCACGATCAGGAGAGAAACTCAGATGCACCGCTTCACCTTTGCCCTCGCCGTTCTGACGGTGGCCTGCTTCGCAGCCGCCAACACCGCTCACGCCGATGTCGTCACCGTCCGTGACTCGGCTTCCTCCAACGGCTACTACCTGACCGGCACGAGCGCCAGCAGCCTTCGCGCCACCATCAACGGCAACAACTACAACACCTACACCACCGGCGTCTTCAATATCGAAGCCAACTACGGCTCGGGCTTCCAGTCGCTGATCACCTTCTGCCTCGAACCGAACCAGAGCATCAACTTCGGCACCAATCCGCCGGACACCGCCGGCGAGCCTTACACCCTCCAGACCATGCACTCCTACGGCAAGTTCACTGAAAGCGAAATCACCGCCCTGGATATCATCTGGGCCAACGCGCTGGGCCTCGCCGACGACAGCACCCGCAACGCCGCCGCGTTCCAGTCCATCGTCTGGGAAATGGTCCTCGACGACTCCTTCAATCTCGACGGCGGCGACTTCGACCTTTACCACAGCTACAACAACTTCACCCAGGATGTCTTCGACATCGCCAACGGCTGGTACACCAAGGCCACCAACGGCACGTGGACGTCCAGCACCCACCTGTACGTCCTGTCGAATCCCTGCTCGCAGGACTACCTGACCCCGGTTCCCGAACCGGCGTCGCTGGGCCTGATCGGCCTTGGCTCCCTGATGCTCCTCGGCCGTCGCCGCCGCAACCGCGCCGCCGCCTGAGCCAACACGCAACAATCCACGAATCTCCGTCACTCTCTGCACATTCCCAAAAACAGCACCAGGCGTTCCGTCGATCGTACGACGGAACGCCTGGCTGTTTTGTGGGATCCTCTCGTCATTGCGCAGGCTCAGGTTCACAGCCGCGGAATATCCATTTTCCGGCTTCCTGCCCGATCACACCGGAAAATAAGTGCAGGGGAATATGACAAACATTCAGCAGGATATGACAGACATTGACACAGGGGGTATCCATGTCCGTTCATATAATGCCGACCAGGAGCAGAGCGCGAGAGCATGAAGTGGCGGACAGGAACGAACATGATGTTCCCGTCGCCGCGGCTCAGGCGGAATCGCGTTTGATGATTTGCCGGCGTACCTGTCGAGATCATCTTCCTTGTTTTCATACTGTCGCCGGCGCGACGGGAAGCGAATGCTTCCCGTGATATGTTGCGTGCGGCGAGTCGTTTCATTGATGTCATCATTTCATGCCTGAAAGCATGTATGGCGAAGATGGAAAACGACAGTCGCAGCCTTCGACGTGCCAGGCCAGGGATGGCGGGGCATTCCATGGTCCGCGGTTGACAGAGTAGCGCGAAGCGATTTCGTGACATTCGTTCTTGATCGCCAATCGGCCGGGGATGGATTCTTTGGGAGGCCGAAATGATGTTCAATCCATCGACATGATTTCTGGAGCAGGTTGCCCCGGAACCCCCGGAACCCCCGGAAACCCCGATTTTTCGCGGGTTCGGCGACCATTCCAGATGACGGAAACGACGTCAAAAACAGCCTCCTTCGGGCTGTCGAGCCGTCCGCGCGGTCTCTTTGTGAGGATGTCCTCCTCTCGTGACATGACAACCAGTCAGAGCGTCGCATCTTGTCGCCGGTTCGAGTCATGATTCATATGCGTACATGAAAGGAGGTTGCATATCGACCTGTCATCGTGACTCAGCAGTCTGGACTGGCCGCGGCTTTCCCGTTTGTACGTGCCTACGTGTCTGGATCTGAAACCATCCAACATTACAGGAACATTCCATGATGTCATCTCCACTGTTTCGCTGTCTGGGTCGTGTGCTGGCTGTTCTGGTGGTTTCCGCGGGATCAACGGTTTGGGCGGTCGATGAGTTTTACGACGTGACCAACGCCGGGGCCGATCCGGCGGACAACTCCACGGACGACGGCGCAGCCGTCAACTCCGCCATCGCGGCCGGCAAGCGGCATCTCTACTTTCCACCCGGAACCTACAACATCGGAACCACTGTCGTTCTGCCCGACAACGTCATCCTCACCGGCGGCGGCCCTTCCGCCATCATCAAACACAAATCCACGACACAGACCATCAAGCTCATCCACGTCAGCGACGCGGAGAATGTGGCCATTGAGAATCTGACCTTCATCGGCGCAACCACGGCCACCAGCTATCCCGGTGCGACAGGAATCTACATCGACTCATCCATCACCGTCAGCATTCGCAACTGCCACTTCCGCAGCTTCGGCCCCAGTTCGGGCGACGGCGGCTGCGCCATCGCCGGCGACTTCTCCTCGTTCATCACCATCCGGGGCAATTTCTTCGACGGCGGAGCCGATTCCCAGGGCGCCACCATACACCTCAAGGAAGCCAACACCCATGTGATCATCACCGGCAACATCATGGACACCGCCAACCGTTACGGCCTGATCATCAACACGATCGGCACCGACGCACAGGAACCCGATCCCGGCCAGAACGTCGTCAGCAACAACATCTTCCTCAACGCCGACTACGGCCTGATCTGCGGATCGTCTTCGACGGACGCGCCGGTTGACACGGTCATCAGCAGCAACGTGTTTGAGAACCACGCCTATAGCGCCATGGTGTTCCAGGGCGACGTCGCCGGCCACATCGTCATCAGCAACAATGCCGTCCGCTCCAGCGCCGGCACGGCAATCTACGGCTACGCGGTCAATATCAACAGCGCGGGCAACATTCTGTTCGACGGGAACATGGTCACCGAGACGGGCTACAGCTCCGCCGGCACCGCACGCGCCTATGCCGCCAACGCATCCGCGATGGGCATCCAGCGGGCCGACAAGCTGACGATCAGCAATAACAACATCTACCACGCGGGCTGCGGTTTCGGGATAGACAACGCCTCCGGCGTGCCCATGAAAAACATTGAAATCACGGGCAACATCATCGCCAAGGTAACCAACGGCTTCTTTCTGACCGGTTATGGCAAGGAAGATATACGGATCACGGACAACGTTCTGGACCTGCGCGACACCGGCACGATTGGCCTCTTCATCTGGGAAACCGGCACGGCGGAAAACCTGAACGTGACGGGCAACACTTTCCTCGGCCGCCAGTCCGCCGGAACCGATTATTGCGGTTTCTTCGCCGCTCATGCCGTCAACGGCAAAATCACCGACAACCGCTTTGAAGGATGGGACCGCGGCATCAGCCTGTCCAGCACAACTCCCAATGGTCTGGACGGCCGAACGCTGCGCATCGAAAACAATCACTTCATCGACAACAAGGAAGGCCTCTACGTTTCATCCTCCGGCTACAAGCTGATGGGCGTGAACACTTACGCGGGCAACACCACGAATGTGAACTACTCCGGCGGCACCCTCGGCGTCGCCGTGTCCCTCTATCCCCGCCTCGAAGTGCTCACCGGCTCCAGTCTGCCCTCCGGCGGCACGTGGACCAACGGCGACCGCGTCTGGTTCACCGCCCCCGTCAACAACGGCGGCGTCAACTGGATGGGCGCGTACTACAACGGCTCCACATGGAAATACATGGCCCCAACTCAGTGAGTTGGCCCTCTGACCGAACGACTCGGTCCACGCGTTGTCTTTTTCCCATTGCAGCCTTTTGACTGTTGAAAGGGCCAGTTTCATGACCATACGATCGATCATCCTGCCGGCGATACTGCTGCTGGCGGCATGGACTTCCACGGCCTCCGCGGGCGACGACTTCTTCCTGGTCACCGAGCAGGCGGGCGTGGTCCCCAACGACGGCCTCGACGACGCCCCCGGCATCCAGACCGCCATCAACAACCACCGTCATATCCATTTCCCGCCGGGAACCTACAACCTCGGCAGCACCCTCGTCATTCCCTCCAACACCATGGTCACCGGCAGCGGCGCCACGTCCATCATCCGCCACTACATCAATCCGCCCTCCACGCCCGCCGCCGACCAGGTCGATCACGACCTGATGGACATCTACACCTACGGCACCACCACAGCCAACGTCTCCGTCAGCGGCCTGATGTTCGTCGGCAACGACCAGGCGGCCGAAGATGCCGTCGGCATCTGGGTCAAGGATGCCGACCACATCGTGATCCGCGACTGCCATTTCCGGTCGTTCGGCAACGTCGACGCCTACGGCAAGGGACAAACCCCGATTTCCTGCTGGAATACGACCAAAACGCTCATCGACGGCAACGATGTCCGCGAAGGATTCAGCAACGAGACAAGCAACAGCGGCGCCGATATTTCCTACTACACCGGCAACAAAGACGCGATCGTCACCAACAACCACGTGCAGTCGACCAGCAAAATCGGCATCGACTTCGAGGCTTTCAGTAACTATGAAACCCAGCGGGTGATCGTAGCCAACAATGTCAGCATCGATCATTCCGCGCACAACTACATGGGCAGCTACGGCGGCAGAACCCGCACCATGATGTTCAACAACAACGTGGCCGGCAACGCCCAGTGCCTGGGCATCTACATCCCGATGTCCGCCGACAACGGCGCAGGCCCGGAAATCAACCCCAACTCCGGCGAAGTGATGATCAACAACAACGTGGTGTCCCACTGCGGCGGTCTCCTTTACACCGGATCATTTTCCGCGGGAATCACCATCGGCGGCAACGGACTGCCCGCCATCATCAAAGGCAATGTCATTTCCAACACCGGCTACGGCCTCGACGGCAATCCCAGATACCCGGACAATCTGCCCTCCGGCATCTTCCTGTCCGACAACCGGAACACGATCGTCGCCGACAACATCATCAGCCACACCTATGGCGGCGGCCTGTTCGCCTATCGCATGCGATCCGGCATCCTGCGAAACAATCAGATCATCGATCTGATCGGCCAGGGCATCGATCTGGAGAACAACAACTTCATGTTCGACTACATCGACATCGCCAACAACAGAATCGACGTCAGCGACGCGGAACAGATTGGCATCAACTTGTGGGGATTGGAAGCCAATAACTTCTCGGAAAATCCACAATCCTGCGTTCGCGTGCATGACAATCACATCCGGGGCTACAGCATGACGGCGATCGGCGCTTACCCCCATATGTCCAACGTCGGCCTCAAAATCAACAGCCAGAACACCGTGGACGGTCAGACCCAGTACTACCCGATGCCGGTGGAAGTCTTCGGCAACACCATCGAAACGTTCTGCTACGGCGTGCTGTTCACGAACGGCCCGGACATGGATATGACCGAGGATGCGCGAAGGGCTGTCCTCCGCAACAACTTCCTCAAGGACATCACCATTGGCTTCTTCGCCTGTGTGCCCTACACCTCCACCTGCTACGTGACGGGGCCGATGAACAACGTCAACGTCACCACGCCGTTGTATCTGTTTGGCGGGCCTGATCCCGATTCGTGCATCCTCAGTTCCACGATCGCGCTCTACCCCAGGGCTGTGCTGCTGCACAGTGCCGTGCCCACGATCGGTAACTGGACCGCCGGCGATCGCGTCATCTTCCACACCCCGGTCACATCGGGCGGCACCAAGTACCTTGGCGCGGTGTACAACGGCTCCAGTTGGACCTGCTACGGAGCAACCCAGTAAAGTCTGAATGCCAGAACGACGTCACGGACGAGCCGGCGGGTTGCCCGACGATACTTCAACCGATGCCGCCCGTGCCGTCCCCATCCAGGGCGTTCCGTCGATCGCACGACGGAACGCCTTGCTGTTTTCGTCAACAACCTGGCTCGACTTCAATCAATTCCACCTTGATGTCCAGACCGAGAGCCTGAGCGTACCGGCGAAGCGTGTCCAAACGCGGGGTGGTTCTCGCCACGTTTTCCAGACGTGAAAGATTGGGTTTGGCGATGCCGGTTTGCGCCGCCATGTCCGTCAGTGACAATCCGCGGCGCAGACGTTCGGTTTTCAAGGCTTGAACAACGCCCATGATCTCCTGGTGATGCGCGAAAGCCTCCCGTCCGCGCGCGACAATGTCCACCGAATCCCTCGCGTCAATGCGTCTGGCCAATGCCTTGAGCGATCGGATTTTCTCCGGCGACAGCTTCACATGTGTCTTGCGGATACGGGCCATCGGTCGTCACTCCACTTCATATGCCGTAATGGGATACACCGTCATGGCATCCACCCGTTCATAGACCACGGCAAGCTTGCGGCCCTGGGGGGTCAACCCAAAAGCCACCGGGCGTCCGCCGTGCGACTAAAGTCCACGGCCAGGGGATGCCGCAACACTTCTTCCGCTTCATCCGGATCAACGCCATGTTCCGCCAGGTGAGCGACGTTGCCGTCAGGGCCATCGATCCAGATGACGTTCGGATGTTTCACGATACGGATTTCCCTGTTATCTTAGTCGATAACCGCTGACGGGTCCATGCTTATCCGTCAATCCCGGCTTGCCCATCTTTGAGTCAGTTCGGCGTAGGCGTCGATGCGACGGTCGCGGAAAAACGGCCATATCTGCCGCGCGGCGTCGAGTTTCGTCAGGTCGCAATCGACGATCAGCACCTGTTCGCTGTCGCGCGGAGCTTCGGCGATCACTTCGCCGCCGGGGGCGGCGACGAAGCTGGAGCCGAAGAAGTCGAGTTCGCCTTCCGCGCCGATGCGATTGACGGCCACGACGAAGACGCCGTTGGCGATCGCGTGCGAACGCTGGATCGTGCGCCAGGCGTCGCGCTGTCGGGCGCGTTCGGTTTCGTCTTCGCCTTTGCAATGGGCGATGGCGGTGGGGTAGAGCAGCAGTTGCGCGCCCTGCAGACAGGTCAGTCGCGCCGCTTCGGGGAACCACTGGTCCCAGCAGATCAGCGTGCCGACGTTGGCGCCATCCACGGGAACGACCTGAAAGCCCAGGTCGCCGGGGGTGAAGTAGAACTTTTCGTAGAAGCCGGGGTCGTCGGGGATGTGCATTTTGCGGTACTTGCCCGCGATGCGGCCGGCGGGGTCGATCAGGACGCTGGTGTTGTGGAAGACGCCGGGGGCGCGTTTTTCAAACAGCGACGCGGCGATGTGGACGTGCAGTTCACGGGCGAGATCGGAGAGCCGGGAAGTGGTCGGGCCTGGGATGGATTCGGCGAGGCTGAAACCGGCTTCGCTTTCGACCTGGGGGAAGTACCGGCTGGTGAAGAGTTCCTGCGTGACCAGGAGCTGCGCGTCGCGTCGGGCTGCGTCGCGCATCAGGGTGATGGCGTGGTCGAGGTTGCGCGTCGGGTCTTCGACGCAGGCGTGTTGGAGCAGGGCCAGACGCAGGGTGGTCATGGTGGTCATTCCTTCGCCACAAGTGGCGGCGCTACGTAGACACTCTATCATCCCCAGCATTCCCGAAGGGTGAGGGAGCAATGGTTTTGAAACAGGTGCGTGTCATTCAGCCGGAGGCGGAGGCGGTGGACCTGCCTCCGCGGCGGGAATTGCCGGGGAAACTGGCGGGTTTGCCGCTGTGGCGTCAGGTGGTGGTGCTGTCGATCTGGCCGCTGCTGGAACAGGTGATGAACCTGCTGGTGGGGACGGTGGACCTGGCGTTGTCGGGCCACCTGGAGCCTCAGTCCACGGCGGTGGCGGCGACCGACGCGCTGGGGGTGACGATCTTCGTCGGCTGGCTGATGGGCATCGTCAACGGCTCGGTGGGCATCGGAGCCGGCGCGCTGGTGTCGCGGGCGGTAGGCGGCGGGCGCAAAGCGATGGCGGGGGCGGCCCTGGGACAGGCGGTGCTGATGGCGGTCTGCGCGGGCCTGCTCGTCTGCGGCCTGCTGTTCGCCGGAGCCAACGCGATCGGCCGCGTGGCGGGGCTGCACGGACAAGCGTTGGCATACTGCACGATCTATCTGCGCATCGTCATGCTCGCGGGACCAGCCAGCGCGCTGCTGTTCGTCGGCAACGCATGTCTTCGCGCCGCCGGCGACACGCGGACGCCGTTCATCGTCATGATCGTCGTCAATGTGGTGAATCTCGTGATGAGCGTCACGTTCGTGTACGCGCCCGCGCCCTGGGGGCAGCACGGCGTGGCGGGCATCGCCGGCGGCACGTTCATCGCCTGGCTGGTCGGCGCGGGCCTCATCGTGATCGCGCTGGTCCGCGGCTCCGATGCCGTGCGACTGCGACGAAGACGGCTTCGGCCGCACTGGCACACCATGCGCCGCATCCTGCGCATCTGCGTGCCGAATCTGCTGGAAATCCTCGGCGGCACGTGGCTCGCCACGTTCATCGTGCTGACCATCGTGGGCCGGCTCGGCGACGAAGGGCTGATCGGCGCGCACATGATTGCCGTGCGGATCGAATCGTTCAGCTTTCAGCCGGGCTTCGCGCTGGGCATCGCCGCGGCGACGTTGTGCGGCCAGTACCTCGGCGTCGGTGATGCGCAGCGGGCCAAACATGCGGTTCGGCTGTGCTGGTTCATCGCCATGGCGGTGATGACGCTCATCGGCCTGCTGTTCATCTTCATGCCGCGTCCCTTGCTGGGGATTCTGACCCATTCCACCGTGCTGCTGGACGAGGCGACCCGGCCGCTGCAGATCTGCGGTTTCGTACAGATTTTCTTCGCCACCTACATCGTGCTGTCGCAGGCCATGCGCGGCGCGGGGGACACGCGGACGACGATGAAGCTGACGTACCTGTCGGTGTTCATCGTGCGCGTGCCGGGATCGTGGCTGCTGGGGTACTGGATGGGATGGGGGCTGCCGGGCGTGTGGCTGGCGCTGTGCGCGGACCTGACCACGCGCGGGTTGCTTTTTTGCTGGGGATTCTGGCGCGGAGGATGGGCGAAGGTGAGGGTGTGAGAGTCCAACGAGACGGGCGGGCCTTCGGCCTCGCCGCTAAACCGGGGAGGGGACGGTTTCGAGGACCTGTTGCATCGTCCGCGCGGTGGCGACGCCGTCGGCGTCGTGCATGTAGGTCTTGCTGATCACGCGATGGGCGAAGACGGGGATGACGTTGGAGACGATGTCGTCGGGCACGACGTAGTCGCGTTTGTGCAGCAGGGCCGTGGCGCGGGCGGCGCGGATGAGCATCAGCGAGCCGCGGGGCGAGACGCCGATCTGCAACTGGTCGTTGTTGCGGGTGGCGTTGGAGATTTGAATCACATAGTCGATCAGGGCGGGATCGACCTGGACTTTGTGGACGGAGTTCTGCAGATCGACCAGTTCCTCGGCCGTCATGACGGGTTGCAGGTCGCCGAGCGTGGTGCGGGCAGGCTCGATGTCGAGGATGCGGGCTTCGTCCTCGGCGCTGGGATAGCCCAGGTGGATGCGCATCAGGAAGCGGTCGAGCTGGCTTTCGGGGAGGAAGTAGGTTCCTTCGAACTCGAAGGGGTTTTGCGTGGCGACGACCATGAAGGGCTGGATGAGTTTGCGGGTGTGGCCGTCGACGGAGACCTGGGCCTCGTTCATGGCTTCGAGCAGGGCGGACTGGGTGCGTGGCGTGGTGCGGTTGATTTCGTCGGCGAGGATGATGTTGGAGAAGATGGGGCCTGGCTTGAAGATGAACTCGCTTTTCTGCTGGTCCCAGATGGTGACGCCGAGGATGTCGGAGGGCAGCAGGTCAGGCGTGAGCTGAATTCGGCTCAGCGAGCAGTCCAGGCTCTTGGCCAGGGCGGTGGCGAGGATGGTCTTTCCGACGCCGGGGACGTCCTCGATGAGCACGTGGCCGCGGGCCAACAGGCAGACCAGCAGCTTGTCGATGGCTGCCTGATTGCCCAGGAAGACCTTCTGGATGTTCTTGCGGAGCAATTCGACTTTCTGCAGGGACATGCCGTGGGGTCTCCGGAGTCAGGGTGACGTTGTCCAAACCCAGAGTGCAGAGTATAGCACGGGAAGGCGTGGGATACGCGCGGGGATGTGATGGAATGACCAGGTCCGAATGTCGAATGCGAAGACGCGCGGGCAGTTTGCCCGCGGCTGGAACAGGGCATGTCATGCGTCATTGCCTGAGGTTGCGGCCCGAAGTTCGTTTGGACCGATACAATTACCATCGTCGTGGTCAACAATTCCTAGTCGGGATGTCCTGTGCTGACGTTTGAGCCTCTGGACCAGTTGATCGCCCGTCTGCTGGGCTACCTCCGCAATGAACCCTTCGTGGTGTTGCTGGAGTTGTTGATTTTCTGGGTTCTGGTGTTCGTGGTGTTCCGGTTTCTGCGGGGGACGCGCGGCGCGCGGGCGATCAAGGGCGTGGTGGTGCTGCTGATCGCCACGACGCTGGTGATCAAGGTCCTCGGCAGCGAAGGCGTGTTCGAGCGACTGAACTTCGTGTACCAGAACTTCCTGGGCTACGCCTCGCTGGCGATGGTGATCGTGTTCCAGCCGGAGCTGAGGCGTGCGCTGGTCCGGATCGGCGAGGCGAGGCTGTTCCGCACGGCGGGTCTGCAGCGGGCGCGGGTGATCGAGGAGGTCATCAGCTCGGTGGCTTATCTGAGCCGGAACAAGATCGGCGGCCTGATCGTGATGGAACGCGAAGTGGGCATGGAAGGCGTGGTGGAAGCGGGCACGAAGCTCGACGCGGTGGTGAGCCAGGAGCTGCTGAACACGGTTTTCTGGCCGGGCAGCGCGTTGCACGATATGGCGGTAATCATCCGAGGCGAGCGGATTGTCGCGGCGGGCGTGCAGTTGCCTTTGGCGGAGGCGGAGCAGTTCAGTTCTGAACTGGGTTCGCGCCACCGGGCCGCGATCGGGCTGAGTCAGGAATCCGACGCCATGGTGATTGTGGTCAGCGAGGAGACGGGAACGATCAGTTTGGCCGAGCGAGGCCGGCTGATCCGCAACCTGTCGCTGGACGGCCTGCGAACCGCGCTCGTGCGCGGCCTGGGCGAAGTGGCGGCCGGCATCCCCAACGGTGACAACGACAAGGCGGCGTGAACGAGGTTTTTTTAGCCGCAGATGAACGCAGATAAGACCCAATTCAAAAACATGATTTTGAATTTAATTTCAATCCCAGTCTTTGTATTCATCTGCGTTTATCTGCGTTCATCTGCGGCTCAAGTTGAACTCCCATGTTGCAGAAGGTTCGAGATTTCGTGTTGGTGACGATCGTGGCGCTGCTCATCTGGCTGTACGCCGAGGGTGAGAACGTCAAGGACTATGCCATGTCGCTGGAGGTGCAGTTCGTACCGACCGCGGGGCGGGAGCTGTCGATCAAACCCAACCGGCTCAGCGAACCCGTCACGGCTGTGTTCCGGTGCAACAGCAGTCAGCAGAACCAATTGCGCAGCCTGCTCGAATCCGGTCCGGTCAACATCGAACTGTACGACAGCCCCGATCCGCGTCAGGAAATCTATCTCCGCGAACGATTGACCGCGCTGCCGCTGATCACCAACATGGGCATTGGCGTGATCGATGTTTCGCCGGCGAAGGTGCCGGTGACGGTGGAGCGGATCGAGAGCCGGAAGCTGCCGATCACCGTTCGCGCCGCCGGGCAGAACCTCATCACCGACATCACCATCGAGCCGGCTGAGGCATCCATCCGCCTGCCCGCTTCACAACTGGTCAATATCGCCGAGAGCGCCACGGTGGAAGCCAGGCTGTTGCCGGACCAGCTTGAGGGATTGGAATTGAACCAGCAGCACGTGATCTCCAACGTGCCCCTGGCGCCGCCGGATACCGTGCGCGGATCGGACATCACGGTGTCGCCCGCGACGGCGCGTGTCAGCTTCATCATCCGCACGCTGACCAAGGATCTGACGCTGCCCAGCGTGGCGGTGCGCATCGTCGCCCCGATCGCCAAGCTGGCCAATTACGAAGTTTCGCTGGTGAGTCCGGACGATCAGTTGCTCCGCGACGTGCATCTGAAGGGGCCGAACGAGGTGATCGACAAGATCGAGAGCCACGAGATCAAGATCTGGGCCGACCTGAAGCTGGAAGCGGACGATCTGGACAAGAACGCGGGAAAGGAAAGCATGTCCGTCGTGCCGGAGATCAACCGGCCGGCGTCGGTGACGGTCGTGGTGCCCCCGGCTCCGATCAAGCTGAAAATCACCCCGCGCAGTTGAGTAGGATGTACAGTCCCGCATTCCACCGGACCGCGTCGGCCCGGCGTTCGCCGTTTTGATGAAAGTGGCCACCATGACCACCACGCCCATGCAATCCGCGGAAGATGTGAAAGCCTACTGCCTGCGGACGGCCCGGCAGGCGAAAGCCGCCAGCCGCATCCTCGGGAGCAGCTCCGGACGTCAGCGCAGTGCCGCGCTTGTCGCCGCGTCCGAGCAGCTTCGCCGGCACGCCCCAGCCATCCTCGCCGCCAACGCCCTCGACCTCGACGCCGGCAGGAAAGCGGGACTCTCCAGCGCCATGCTCGACCGGCTCAAGCTCGACGACCAGCGCGTCGCCGCCATGGCGTCCAGCGTGCGGCAGATCGCCGACCAGCCGGACCCCGTCGGCCAGATCATTGAAGGCTGCATCCGTCCCAACGGGCTGAAGCTCCAGAAGGTCCGCGTGCCTTTGGGCGTGGCGCTGATCATTTTTGAAAGCCGGCCCAACGTCACCAGCGACGCCGCGGCCCTGTGCGTCAAGAGCGGTAACGCCGTGATCCTCCGCGGCGGCAAGGAAGCGGTCCACAGCAACCAGGCCATCGCCGAGGCGATGCGGGCGGGGCTCGACGCCGCCGGATTGCCCACCGATGCGGTCCAACTCGTGCAGACCACCGACCGCGCGGCTGTGGGTCATCTGGTCCAGATGGAAGGCCTGATCGACCTGGCCATCCCGCGCGGCGGTGAAACGCTGATCCGCGCCGTCGTCGAGCAGGCCCGCATTCCCGTCATCAAGCACTACGCGGGCAACTGCCATGTGTATGTCGATGGCGATGCGGACGACCGGATGGCTGTCGATATCTGCGTCAACGCCAAGACGCAGCGGCCGGGCGTATGCAACGCGACGGAGACGATGCTGTTCGCCAAGGCGGCGGCGGATCGCGGGCTGCTGGCGAAGGTGTGTCAGGCTCTGGCGGACAAGGGCGTGGAGATTCGCGGATGCCAGCGCACGCGCGAGCTATTCCCGACAGCCAAGGCCGCGACGGAGGAAGACTGGAAGACGGAGTACCTGGACCTGATCGTGGCCATGCGCGTGGTGGACGACGTCGCCGCGGCCGTGGCGCACATCAACGCGTACAGTTCGCTGCACACGGAGGCGATCGTGACGAGGAACCTCCAGGCGGCCGAGCAGTTCGTCCGCGACATCGACAGCGCCAACGTGTTCGTCAACTGCTCCACGCGATTCAGCGACGGCGGGGAATACGGCTTAGGCGCGGAAATCGGCATCAGCACCGACAAATTCCACGCGCGAGGCCCCATGGGCGCGGCGGACCTCACCACGTACAAATGGGTGGCGTGGGGCAACGGGCAGGTACGCGGATGATCGCCGGTTCACGCATCCGCGACGCTGTCCCGGCGTGACAATTTCGTCAAAGCTTGCAGGCGCGCGGATAGCGCGTAACAAAAACCCGCGACGCTGTCGCGGCGTGACGCCCTCGTCAAAGCTTGCCCTTCGCGTTCCCGTTGCGTCTTCGCTCACAACCCCACGATGCTGAACCCGGCGTCCACGTGGATGTTTTCCCCCGTGACGCCCGTGGACAGATCGCTGACGAGATAGACGGCGGTGCGACCGACTTCCTCGCCGGTGATGTTGCGGCGCATCGCCGACTTGCGTTCCATGTGCTCGAACATTTCGGAGATGCCGCCGACGGCGGAGGCGGCGAGCGTGCGCAGCGGGCCGCCGGAGATCGTGTTCACGCGGATGGCTTTCTTGCCCAGTTCATACGCGAGGTAGCGTGCGGTGTGTTCGAGCGCCGCCTTGGCGATGCCCATGACGTTGTAGCCGGGGCAGACCTTTTCGCCGCCGTAGTAGCTCATGGCGAGCATGGAGCCGCCCTTGGGCATCAGTTCCAGGTTGGCCACGCGCTGGCCCATCGCCAGCAGGGTGTAGGCGCTGACGTCCAGCGCCTGCGTCCAGGCCTGCCGCGTGGTCTTGTGGAAGTAATCGAGCTGGAGGAATTGCCGGTCGGCGAACGCGATGGAGTGGATCACGAAGTCGATGGAGCCGAAGTCCTGCTTGAGCTTGGCGAACACGGCGTCGAGGTCTTCGTCCTTGGTGGCGTCGCAGGGCATCAGCCAGGGATCGGTGATGCCCAGTTCCTCGATGGCCTGCCGGCAGCGGCGTTCCATCTTGCCCTTGTCGTCGGGCAGGTGGGTGAAGCAGCACTGAGCGCCGTGGGCAACCAGTTCCTGGGTGATGAACCAGGCGTAGCTGCGATCATTGGCGATGCCGAACACGATGCCGCGTTTGCCGTCGAGCAGACCCATGGACGATGACTCCTGAGGAAAGGCACAGCGAGGGTCGTGGACCCGCGTCCGTGCATGGGGTGTAGTCGTGGATTACGGAAGGACGAGTTTCTGGCCGACGGCGAGTTTCTTGGCGTCGGTGATGTTGTTGGCGGAGGCGATGTCCTTCCATTTGGCCGCGTTGTTGTACTGTTTGCGGGCGATGCTGTAGAGGGTGTCGCCCTTCTGGACCACATAGGTCTTGCCGCCGGCGGGGGCTGCGGCGACCGGAGCGGAAGCATCGGCGGCCATGACAGGCGCGGCGGTGGACGTCGGCGCGGCGACGTACCGGCCCGACGCGGCGGACGACGTCGTCGTCCCCGGCGGCGGAACCGCGGGCAGCGTCACGAATCCACTTTGCATTCCCGATGTACCCGCGACGCCTTCGGACGCGGGCGAACCGCCGCCCTCCATGCCGTCCTGCACAATGCCCGGCTCGCCTGTCGCCGGGACCGTCGCCACATCGGATTTCGGCTTGCTCTTGCAGCCGGATGACAGGATCGCCGCCATGAGCACGCACGCCAACGCTGACCATCGCATGACTGACTCCTCCCTGAGAAGCCCGGACCTCGCTGTCGGCCGCCCGCGACATCCGCGAAACGGCAACATCGGACACTCATGATATCCAACCTGCGCCGGGCCGCCACGCAACGTCCGGCCGACCGGCGATGCACCCGATGGTTTTTCTTTCGCCAAACCCGGACATCCCGGTGTCCAAACCATGGCTTTACGCTATCCTTCCTTTCACCAGGGACATCCAGGGAGCGAGGTCATGCAGGTTCGACATCTCCTTGCGGCATTGGGACGCATCGGAATCACAACCGTTTTGCTGCTGATCCTGCTCAGCGCGGCAGTTCAGGCGCAAACGCCCGCCTCCGGAAACGCCTCCGCCTCCGCGCCCGGAAGCACCCCCGCCACGGGAAGCGCGCCAGGCAACGCGCCCAAGCCCCAGGGCGATGGAAACACCCCCGGAAACGCCGGAAACGCCGGAAACGCCGGAAATCCCGGAAGCCCAGGAAGCCCTGACGCTGTCGCCGTCGGTCGCCGCGTCTGGCCTCAGGGCGCCGCCACCGGCACGCTCATCGTCGAAAAGCACGCGCCCGCCGAAGTCCGTCCCAACCAGGCTTACACCTACAAACTCGTCGTCATCAATCCCACCGGCGAACCGATGCGCAACGTCGTGCTCGCCGAGTCCAATCCCGATGTCGTCCGCGTCGTCAGCGCCAATCCCGAAGCCCGCGCCGCCGGCAAGGGCGTCATGCAGTGGGCGCTGGGCGACATCCCGCCCGGCTCCGCACGCGAAGTCTTCGTCAACGCCACCGTCTCCGCCAAAGCGCAGCAGATCGTCAGTTGCGTCACCGTCACCCACGACGTTGTCGGATGCTGGTCGATCAACGTCACCGAGCCGAAGGTGCAGCTCGCCCAGGTCATGCCCGGCGAAGCGCTGATGTGCGATGAAATCCCCGTCCAGATCACCCTCTCCAACACCGGCACCGGCGTGGCCCGCAATGTCCGCGCCGTCACGCAATTGCCCCAGGGCCTGACCACCGGCGAAAACCAGTCCGCCGTGTCGTACGACATCGGCAACATCCCCGCCGGTCAGGCCAAGCAGTACGTCATCAAGTGCCGAGCCGTCCAGCCCGGCGACTACACCGTCGTCACCCAGGTCGCCAGCGAAAGCGGCAACCCGGAAAAAGCCCAGTCCCGCGTCAAGGTCGATCAGCCCCAGCTCGCCATCGTCAAGGAAGGCCCCAACGAACGCATCATCGGTCGGGCCATCAACTACAACATCACCGTCACCAACAAAGGCTCCGTCGACGCCCGTGAAGTGGTCATCCGCGACCAGGTCCCCACCGAGGTCCGTCTGCTCGGGGCCAGCGACGACGGCAAATTCAGCCAGGCGACCAATGAAGTGGTCTGGAACCTCGGCACGCTGCCCGCGAAACAGACCCGCAAGATCGCCGTCTCCCTCGCGGCCGACAAGCCCGGCGAACTGACCAACGTCGCCACCGCCAGCGCCTACTGCGTCCCGCCCGTCACCGCCATCGCCCATACCAAGGTCACCGGCATCTCCGCCATCCTGCTGGAAGTCATCGACGTCGACGACCCCGTCGAAGTCGGCGCCAACGTCGTCTACATCATCACCGTGACCAACCAGGGTTCCGCCACCGGCACGAACATCCGCATCGAGTGCAATCTCGAAAACACGATGCAGTACATCTCCTCCGAGGGCGCCACCGCCGCCACCGCCACGCCGGGCAAGATCGTCTTCGATCCGCTGCCCGCCCTGGGCGCCAAAGCCAAGGCCTCCTGGAAAATCGTCGTCAAGGCGCTCTCCCCCGGCGACGTGCGATTCAGTGTCAAGATGGAAAGCGACCAGATCAACCGCAGCGTCATCGAAACCGAAGCCACCAACTTCTACCAGTAACCCCCGGAAGCACTGCGGCGAAGACGCCGCAGCTAACAAAGAAAATCGGAGATATTTCCCCCAAACAGCCCGCCGATGCGGTGTACCCACCGCTTCGGCGGGGTTCTGTTGCGCGTGACGTGATATCCCCACCACGGTTAGCGGCAGCGCCGAAGGCGCGCCCGTCCCGTTGGACATCTTTACTCCCCGCGCTGCGCCATCTTCACCGCCAGCCGGATCGCCGCCTTCATGCTCCCGGCGTTGGCGACGTTTTTCCCCGCGATGTCGAACGCCGTCCCGTGGTCCACGCTCGTCCGGATGATCGGCAGCCCCAGCGATACGTTCACCGCTTCGTCGAACGCCAGCAGTTTCACCGGGATCAGACCCTGGTCGTGATACATGGCGACCACCAGGTCGTACCGTCCCGCCACGGCGTCGCGGAAGATCGTGTCGCCGGGAAACGGCCCATGCGCGTCAATGCCCGCCGCCCTGGCCGCCTCGATCGCCGGCGTGATGATCCGCGATTCCTCGTCGCCGAACTGGCCGTGCTCCGACGCGTGCGGATTCAGCCCCGTCACCGCGATGCGCGGCTTGGCCACCCCCATGCGCTGCAGCGCCGCGTGGCCCAGGTCGATCGGATCGAACACCTTGCCGATCGTCAGCACGTTGCGGATGTCCATCAGCGGCAGATGCACGGTGGCCAGCGCGACGTTGAGCTGCGGAGCGTGGAACATCATCACCACGCGCTTGGCTTTCGTGCGATGGAGCAGCATCTCGGTGTGGCCGGGGAATTTGCACCCGGTCATGACCCAGGATTCCTTGCAGATCGGGGCGGTGACGATGGCGTCGATCCGGCCCGGTTCCGTCGCCGGCTTCATGGCGCAGGCGATGGCGTCATCCAGAAACCGCAGCGACGCGGCCCCACCCTGTTTCGTCGGCCGATGCACCGCGTGGCCCAGCATGGAGTAGTCGTCGTAGTCCCGCACCACCACGTCATGCACCAGGTCGTACTGCACCCGCGGCGAATCGTGCTGCACCCGCCACCAGAACGTGTCGATCTCCGCCAGGTCGGCTGCATAGCTCAGCAACTCGTTCATGCCGAAGACGACATAGCGGGCCAGGCGCAGCATCGCCGGATCGGCCAGCGCCTTGACGATCACTTCCGCGCCGATGCCCGCCGGCTCGCCCATGGTGATGCCGATCGTCGGCCGGCGCGGCGGCGCGGAGGAAGACTCAGGTTCGGGCGTCGCTTGCGACATGCGATCATCGTAGCAATGGAGCGTGCTTCGCGATGCAGTATGATGCGCGGCATGTCAGCTACCTCGACAACCATGGCCGTGGCGGTGATCGGCGTCGGTCGCATGGGCCATCACCATGCCCGGATTTATTCCACGCTGCCCCAGGCGAAACTCGTGGCGGTGGTCGACGCCCAGGATGCACGCTGCCGGGAAGTCGCGGCGAAATTCCACTGTCAGCCGTGCCGGGACGTGAACCAACTGCTTGCCGAACATCCGGATGTGCAGGCGGTCAGCGTGGCGGTGCCCACGGTGCATCACGTGGCCGCCGCGACGCCGCTGCGTCAGCGCGGCATCGCGTGCCTGATCGAAAAACCGCTGGCGCCGAACCATGATCTGGCGCGGCAACTGGTGGAACTGGCGCGCCGGCACGGCGCGACGCTTCAGGTCGGTCACACCGAACGATTCAATCCCGCCTTCCGCGCGCTGGCGGCCGGCAACCTCACCCCACGCTATCTCGAAACCAGCCGCGTCAGTCCCATGACCTTCCGTTCCCTCGACGTCGGCGTCGTGATGGACATGATGATTCACGACCTGGACCTCGTGCTGTCCCTGGTCCGCTTGCCGGTGGCGAAAGTCGATGCGGTCGGCGTCGCGGTGCTGGGGAAACATGAGGACGTCGCCAACGCGCGATTGACCTTCGAGAACGGCTGCGTGGCCAACCTCTCCGCCAGCCGCATGGCGATGCAGGTGCAGCGCATGATGCGCCTGTACTGCGAAGATGCGTACGCGATGGTGGATTTCCAGACCAAATCGGGCCGGATCATCCGCGGCGCGGACCATCGCGTGGAGTTGAAGGACATCCGCCGCGCGGTGGCGGCGGGCGAAGACCTGACCCAGCGCGACTACAAACAGATGGTCAAGGTTCAGCCGCTGACGATCGAGTTGCCGGCGGGACATGACGACGCATTGACGGCGGAAATCAGCGGTTTTCTGCAATCCGTCCGCGACGGCGTCAAGCCGGTGGTCAGCGGCGAAGCCGGCGCGGCGGCAGTGGACGTCGCCGAGCGCATCGTCGCCTCGCTGCAATCGCACACCTGGACGGGGTGGGATCCGGCCACCCTCGTGGCCGGGGAGTAAGTCGGACGTGCTCGATCTCCCGCTGATCCTGATGATCCTCGCGCTGCCGCTGCTGCTGCTGGCCAGCGCGTTTTTCAGCGGTTGCGAAACCGCGCTCTTCGGACTCTCCCGCCACCAGCGCCGCGCGCTGATCCAGAAGCCCGGCAACAACCTCGTCGGACATGCCATCCAAACCCTCCTCGACGAAACACGCGCCCTGCTCATCACCCTCCTGCTGGGCAACATGATCGTCAACGTCCTGTTCTTCGTCATCAGCACCGTCATGCTGATTCGACTCAAAGAGCATCACCAGGTCAGCACCGCCATCATCACCGTCGCAGGCCTCGCGCCGCTGCTGCTGCTGATCCTCTGCGGCGAAGTGCTGCCGAAGCTCATCGCCGCGCAGCACGGCGAAGGTTGGGCCAGGCTCGGCGCGATCCCCCTGCTGGTGATCCATCGCGTCCTCGCCGTCGCCCGCGTGCCGATGGGAATGCTCATCGTCACCCCGCTGGCCCGGCTGATCGCCCCGCATCGCATGCCCGACACGCTTTCCGCCGAGGAACTCGAATCCCTCCTCGAAATCAGCCAGCAACGCGGCGTCATCGATCCGGCCGAGGAAAACCTCCTGCAACAGGTCCTCTCGCTCAACCAGCTCCGCGTCCGCGACATCATGACCCCGCGCGTGGACATGCACGCCCACATGCTCGACGACGGACCGGCCTCGCTGCTCGAACTCATCCGCGCCACCGGCCTGACCCGCGTGCCCGTCTGCCGACGCGACCTCGACGACGTCGTCGGCATGGTCTACGCGCGTCAAGTCCTGCTCCGCGAACCGGCTACGCCCGAACAACTGGCCAAACTCGTCCGGCAGGTCCGCTTTGTCCCGGAAATCATGCGGGCCGACAAACTGCTCATCCACTTCCGCAAGCAAGGCTCCACCTTCGCCATCGCCGTCGATGAGTACGGCGGCACCGCGGGCCTCGTCACGCTCGAAGACGTCGTCGAAGCCATGGTCGGCCCCATCGCAGGTTCCCATGAACAGAACGACACGCCCATGGTCGCCCCGCTGCCCGACCACTCGTGGCGCATCCGCGCGGACCTGCCCCTGCAGGAACTGGCCAACGTCTTCGGCCCCGTCGGCGAAACCCACGGCCTGGCCACCCTCGGCGGACTCGTCATGGCCCAACTCGCACGGCTGCCCAAGCCCGGCGACCATGTGACCATCGCCAACCTCGCCATTGAAGTTGAATCCATGGCCGGCCACCGCATTCAATCCCTCATCCTCCGCCTGGCAGGTCCCGAACATGCCCACAAGCCCCAGGGCGAGTCTTCGAGCCTCGGGGATTCCGGGGATTCCGGGGATACGGGGGTAAAACCATGACCACCACGCACTTGATCCTCTGCCTTCTGCTGGCGATCCTCGGCGTCCTCGGTTGCGGCCTGTGCGCCGGCCTCGAAACCGGCGTCTACTCCCTCAACCGCGTGCGACTGCACCTGCTGGCTCACCAGGGCCAGCGATCCGCCGTCACGCTCCACCATCT